>CAZEQC010000019.1:38144-50385 GCA_964514285.1 uncultured Anaerolineales bacterium
CTAACGAGAAAGGAACTATGACCACCAACGAAAAACGCACCATCACTGCCGAGGACCTCTACCGCTTCCGCCTGGTGACCGACTGCGACCTGTCGCCCGACGGCCGGCACGTCGTCTTCTCCGTCCAGCGCGTCGAGGAGGAGACCGAGAAGAAATACACCAACCTGTGGATCGCTCCCACCGACGGTGGGGATCCGTGGCAGTTCACCCACGGCGACCAGACCGACAGCAAGCCCACCTGGTCGCCCGACGGCACCAGGCTGGCCTTCCTCTCCGACCGCGATGAAGAGGACCAGCCGCAGATCTACCTGATCCCCTTCCAGGGCGGCGAGGCCCGACGCCTCACCGACGTGAAGGGCGAGTTCGCCACCTTCGAATGGTCGCCGGACGGCACGCAGCTCGTCTGCCAGTTCCGCAAGAAGGATCAGGAGGCCATCGAGCGCGAGGAGGACGAGCAGAAGAAAGAGCTGGGCGTCGTCTCCCGTCACATCGAGCGCGTCTTCTACAAGCTGGACGGGAGGGGGTTCCTGCCCAAGGAGCGCTGGCACATCTGGACCATCGACGCAGACAGCGGCGACGCCACGCAGCTGACCGACGGCCCGGTCTACGACGAGGTCGATCCTCGCTGGTCGCCCGATGGCGAGCAGATCGTCTTCTGCTCCAACCACGCCGACGACCCCGACCTGGATCCCGATGCCGTCGACCTCTTCATCGTGCCCGCCGAGGGCGGTGAGCCGCGCCTCATCAAGACACCCGTCGGCCAGAAGCAGAAGCCAGTCTTCTCGCCCGACGGCGCCCAGATCGCCTATCTGAGTAAGGAGGGTCGCGGTGACTGGTGGAAAAACACCGGCCTCTGGGTGATCCCCGTCGACGGAAGTGCCGAGGCTCGCAACCTCACCGCGCGCTTCGACGTCCACGTCGGCGACGCCACCATCAACGACCTGCCCGGCCACCTCCCCCCCGCACCGCCCACCTGGGCCTCGGACGGCGCGCGTATCTTCGTGCAGACGTCCGAGCAGGGCAACACCGTTCTCACCCCCGTTCCGGTCGATGTCGAGGACCTCGAGGGCCTGGACAACCTGCCCACCGCCGTCGGCGGCCCTGGCGTCGTCGGCGCCTTCCACCTCGACGACGATCAGTCGACCGTGGCCTACCTCCACGCCGACATGACGGAACCGGCCGAGGTCTGGGCGCACAATCTGGAAGAGGAGACCTCCCGCCAGCTGACCCACGTCAACCAGGATCTACTCGCCGAGATCGAGCTGGGCGAGATCGAGGAGCTCTGGTTCGAGGGCGCCGCGGGCAACGATCTCCAGGGCTGGATCCTCAAGCCCCCTGGCTTCGACGCCTCCCGACGCTACCCAGCCATCATCGAGATCCACGGCGGGCCGCGCGTCCAGTACGGCAACTTCTTCATGCACGAGTTCTTCTTCCTGGCGGCGCAGGGCTACGTGGTCGCCTTCTGCAACCCCCGTGGCGGTCGCGGATACGGGGAGGAGCACGCCAAGGCGATCTGGAACAGCTGGGGAACTGCCGATTACGACGACCTGATGGCCTGGACCGACGTGGTCGAGGAGCAGCCCTACGTCGACCCGGAGCGCATGGGCGTCACCGGCGGCAGCTACGGCGGCTACATGACCAACTGGATCATCGGGCATACCGACCGCTTCCAGGCCGGTGTCACCCAGCGCAGCGTCAGCAACTTGATCAGCATGTACGGCTCCAGCGACTTCAACTGGTCCTTCCAGCAGGAGTTCGGCGACCAGCCGCCTTGGGAGGCCTTCGAGAGCTACCGGGAGCAGTCGCCCATCAGCCACATCGGCAGCGCCACCACGCCCACCCTCGTCATCCACAGCGAGAACGACCTGCGCTGCCCCATCGAACAGGGCGAGCAGGTCTTCGTCTCGCTGAAGAAACTGGGCGTCGAGACCGAGATGGTACGCTTCCCCGAGGAGCCCCACGGTCTCTCCCGCGGCGGCCGGACCGACCGGCGCATCGACCGTCTGGAGCACATCCTGCGCTGGTTCGACCGTTACCTGAAGGAGGACCAGACCTAGCGTGTCTTCGACCCTTGGGGTTTTCAAGTAGCGCACGAAGAAGCCAGAACCTACTGAGCCAGCATAAGCGAGGACACCGCGTGACCTCACCTAGAACCCTAAGGGTCTCATGATGATTTCTAGATTCGCCCAAGCCCCGCATCCCATGGTACAATATCCCATGCCGAAGGCACCCAGCTTCGGCTCCGCTGAGTGCCGAGCAGAACACAATCTGACCCGTCACCCAGACCAACGTCCATCCACCCGGGAGGTACAGACACCGTGCAACGCAGACCGACGTTCTGGGACGTCACCCTCAAGGCCATCGTGGCCCACACAGTCACCTACGTCGCAGTGGGGCTTCTCGCCTTCACCCTCTTCGACTACAGCGCCAGGTTCGCCGATCCCGCTATGAGCGCCTTCATGCGCCAGACCGACGAGCCCCTCGTCGCGGCAGGCCCTCTGTTCCAGCCGATCCGCGGCCTCCTCTTCGGCGTCGTCCTCTACTTGCTGCGGGTCGCCATCTTCCGCGAGCGGGACGGCTGGCTCCGCATGTGGATCATGCTCGTCTTCGTGGGCATCTTCTCCACCTTTGGTCCCGCCCCCGGCTCCGTCGAGGGACTGATCTATACCACGCTCCCCATCCGCGGGCAGCTGGCCGGCCTCAGCGAGGTGCTGCTCCAATCCCTGCTCCTCTCCGTCATCACCTTCGCCTGGGTCCGATCTCCCGACCGACGATGGCTCACTTGGCTGATGGTGATCCTCTTCGTCATCGCCCTGCTCCTCCCGACCATGGGCTTGATCCTGGGGCAGGTCGTTGCCTGACGCATCGACTCCTGAGGATCTGGATCGGAGAGACCGATGGACTTAGAACGCCTTATCGCCCAAATGGAACACAGCGCCCAAACCATCCGCGCCCTCGTCCGGGAGGTCTCGGACCAACAGGCTCGCCGGCGGCCCGAGCCCAAGGCCTGGTCGATGCTCGACGTCTTGAATCACCTGGCCCACGAGGAGGTCCACGACTTCCGGGATCGGCTCGACCTGGTGCTCCACCGCCCGCGGGAGGCCTGGCCCTCGGGTCACACCGCCCGCGGCGTCACCGAGCAGAGCCGCCAGCGGAGATTGGACCAGGCCCTGGACACCTTCCTCTCAGCCCGCGAGGAGTCGCTGGCCTGGCTGAGGGGTCTGGAGACGCCCGACTGGGATGCGGCCTGCGAAGCGCCCTTCGGGGAGATCAGAGCCGGGGACGTGATGGCGGCCTGGGCGGCGCACGATCTACTCCACCTGCGCCAGCTGATCGAGCTGCGCTGGGTAACGCTTGGCGACGACGTCGACCCGTACAGCGTGAGATATGCCGGTTCCTGGTGAGGCCGTTCGCCTCGCCGTGTAGCAGACACGAGGGAGTGAAGACCCGATGCGCAAGGTAACCACATTCGAGGCCCACGAGGGTCAGGTGCTCGACCTCGTCTTCTCCGCGGACAGCCACAGGCTGATCTCCGCCGGGATGGACAACACCATCGTGCTCTGGACCGTCGACGACTGGGAGCTCATTGTCACCCGCGAAGCCCACGAGAAGAGCGTGAATAGCCTCGCCCTCGCCCCTGACGGCACGACTCTGGCGACCGGCTCCAGCGACGCCACGGTGAAGCTCTGGAGCCTGCCGGAGGTGACGTTGGACCGCACGCTCCAGGACCGCAAGAAGGTGGTGGCCGTACTAGCCATCTCCGCCGACGGTCGATGGGTGATAGCCGGCTCATACGGAGGGCGGGCCGCCATCTGGACGGTGGCAGGAGAGGAGGTCGCCGCCATCCAGGCCAGCCAGAGGAATCTCACCTCGGTAGCCCTCTCCCCAGACGCCCCCCTGCTGGCGACGGCCGGGTTGGGAGGCGAGATCAAGGTCTGGGAGCTCCCCTCCGGGGCGCCGATCGCAACGTTGTCCGGTCACCAGACCGCCGTCAGTTCCCTCCGCTTCATCGCCGACGGGGAACGGCTGGTCTCGCTGGGCTACGAAGGGACTATCCGTCTCTGGCGGACCAAGACCTGGCAGCAGGAACGCGTCGTCGAGCTGGACGGCGAAAGGGCGAGGCGTCTGCTCATCTCGGCAGACGAGACCTGGGCAGCCCTCAGTCTGGAAGGCCGGATCCAGGTCTGGGATGCGGAGCACTGGAAGCCGATAGAGGAGCTGGACGTCGGGACGAAGGCCGTCGGAGGCATAGCGTTCTCGCCCAACGGCGCTTGGCTCGCCGCCGGTGGGGCGGACGGCAAGATCCGCATCTGGAGCATAGCGTAGCCGCACCCCGAGAAGCCTTCTCGGAAGGAGAGATCGTGATCCAAGAGATCCTATCACCCGAGCAGGTGGAGAGCATCCACCGGACCAGCATACGCGTCCTGGCCGAGGTCGGCGTGGACATCCCCAGCGAGGAGGCCCTGGAAGTCTTTCGGCAGCACGGCATCGAGACCGACGGCTCCCGCGTCTATCTCCGCGAGGATCAGCTGATGGACGCCCTGGAGATAGCACCGGACGCCTTCACCCTCCACGCCCGCGATCCCCAGCGCAGCGTCCAGGTTGGCGGCGGCCGGACCGTCTTCGCGCCCGGCTACGGCGCGCCGTTCCTCGTCGATGCAGGCGGAGAGAAGCGGATGCCGACCATCGACGACTACCACCAGCTGACGAAGCTGGCCCACGCCCTGCCCCACCAGGACGTCAGCGGGCACCTGCTGGTCGAGCCCGCCGACGTCGCCGCCGAGACCGCCCACGTCCACATGCTCTACGCCCACATGATCCACTCCGACAAGCCCTTCATCGGCAGCGTTGCCGGCAAGCTCGGCGCGCGCGACACGATGGAGATGACGCGTATCCTCTTCGGCGATCTGGACGACCGCGCCGTCACCGTGGGGGTGATCAGCAGCCTCAGCCCCCTCCGTTACAGCCCGGATATGATCGAGGCCCTCATCGTCTACGCCCGGCATCGCCAGGCTCTCTTGATCGCCAACCTGGCCATGGCCGGCACCACCGCCCCTATCACCCTCGCCGGCCTGCTCGCCATGCAGAACGCCGAGCTGCTGACCGGCATCGCCCTCACCCAGCTCATCAGCCCGGGCACGCCCGTGATCTACGGATCGACGTCGACGAACATCGACATGCGCTCGGGCGCCCTGGCCATCGGCAGCCCGGAGCTGTCGCGCGTCGTCGCCGCTCACATGCAGCTCGCGCGCCGCTACGGCCTTCCCACCCGCAGCGGAGGAGCGCTGACCGACGCCAACTATCCCGACGCGCAGGCTGGCTTGGAATCGATGATGGGACTGCTCACCGCGGTCAACGCCGGGGCCGACTTTGTCCTCCACGCCGCAGGCATTCTCAGCTCGTTCCTGGCCTTCTCCTACGAGAAGTTCATCCTCGACGACGAGATCTGCGGTCGCGTGCGCCGGTTCCATCAGCCGCCCGTCGTGGACGACGAGGACCTGGCCTACGACGTCATCGAGAACGTGGGACCCGGGGGCAACTTCCTGCGGGAGCGTCAGACGGTGGAACGCTGTCGGTCCCAGTTCTGGGAGCCGACCGTCAGCCAGCGGATGGGGCTGGATGAGTGGGCGAAGGCCGGCAGCCCGGGAGTGGTGGAGCGAGCGCGCCAGCGCTGGCAGACCTTGGTCGCCGAGCACTGCGATCCTCCTCTCGACCCCACCACGGCCCGTCAGCTGCGCGACTTTGTGAAGAACGCCGGATAGTCCTCCCGCAGCGCCGCTCGCAGGTCGCCGAACACGCTGGGTGCGTGCGGGTGGACCAGCTCCAGCATCCTCACCCCCACGTCGCGGATCTCCCACTGCGCCGCCCGCGAGATCCGAATGCGGAAGAAATGGAGCAACTCGCGGAAGTTCATGGAGACGATGATCCGCGTGGCGGCGGCGTTGGGCAGCACAAAGCGGGCGTCCTCCTTCCGCGTGCCCAGCTCGCGCAGCGCCTGATAGGCCTCCTTCACCTCCTCGGCGAAATCCTCCCAGACCGCCACAGCCTCCTCATCCTCCACTATGTCCGGCGGGAGGGTCCACTCAGGGTCGGACATCTCCACGTAGCGCTGCGATTCCTGGCTGTACGACGCCAGTCGGTGGCGCACCAGCTGGTGCGAGCACGCCCGCGAGATCCCGCTGATCTCAAAGCTGGCACTGGCGTGCTCGATGATGCTCTCGTGACCCTCGCGCACCCGCGCCTGAATGAACGCGCCGGGGTCGCCCCGGCCCTCGCTTCGGTAACAGATCCTTCCCGCGTGCTCCAGCAGCTCCTCCGGCGTCCCGTCCCCGCGCAGATAGCGCGTCACGGCGATCAGTTCAACCTCCATCCACACTCTCCCCACGACAACTCAAAGACAACACGTCACGTCCCCGGCCAGTTCCCGCGCGCCGGTGTCCACGTACCCGACCTCCTCCACCAATCCCGTCATCTCATCGTTCCTTACATCGACGATCGCCAGCGGATGCTTCCCCGCCCGCACCACCCAGCGTGTGCACGTCGACAAGACCGACACCCCCAGGCCCCGCTCCTGCGCCGCCGGCGTCGCCCAGACGTAGACGGCGGCGAAATGCGACGAGAGCCAGGTCACCCCCGCCTCCGCCACCACCTCGTTGCGCGAGCGAACCAGGAAGCGCGGCCTCTTCTCAACGCCCTCTTCCGCCACCACCAGGACGTTCGGCTGATAACTGAACCGTGAGAGATCGATCCCATACACGCGGCTGACCGCCACGTCGTCCAGCTCGACGATCTGCGACGCCGCATCCTTCAGATCCGGCGTCGTGATCAGATAGTAGGGGCGTCCCGGCTCCAAGGCCTGCCGCAACAGCGCCACGGCGACGTACACCTTCGGCGTGCGCAGGACCACCGTGGGCTGAAACAACCGCTGTCCCGTCTGACACACCGCCACGAAGCCATCCGCGTGCCCCCCGGCGTCCTCGTGAATGTGGAGCTCTGTCCGCTCCGGATCGTGGTAGAAAGCGTAATACGCGTACAGGGCGTCCACCGGCGCCGACAGACTGAGCATCGAGCGGACCTTGAGCCGCTGCTTGTCGAATTCGGGCATCGCTAGGGCTCCACCGACGGTGCGTCTTTGAAGATCGGGAACAGCAAGACGCGCCAAGGGATGAACGCGCTGTGAGGCGGCCCCGTCACCACGCCCGAAAGCTGGTCCGCCATGACGCCGTATTGATTGCTGACCAGCACACTGCCCAAGGCTCCCTCATCCAGCACCACCTCCAACGACCTCGACACGGTCCCTCCGCTGGAAAGACTTGGGAACGACCACGAGACAGTCCCGTCGGAGAGCTCATATCCCTCATCAGCCCAGGCCAGGCTGGTGCTCAAAGGCAAGGTCTCCATAAGAGTCACGCCCGTGAAGCTGAGCGGGGCTGTGTTGGTCACCGTCATGGCATAGCGCACATTGCGGGCAGGGAAGCCTTTGGGCACCGTGGCTTCCAGAGACATCGAGAGCCAGGTACGCTCCACCGCCGCCAAGGCATCCACGATGCCCCAGCCGTAGACGTTGTTCGGCACGTCGTCCGCCCCGTCGCCCCCGCAGCCTTCCGCCGTCGTCCGTGGACGGGCCGCATGGCTTATGATCTCCTCGGTCGCGTCCACATCGCCGACTAGTGAGGGATCCGCCGACCAGAGCAACGCCGCGGTTCCCGCCACGTGCGGCCCCGCCATCGATGTGCCACTCATCAGACGGTACCCCGTGCCCGGCACGCTCGACAGGACGTTCACCCCTGGCGCCGACACATCCGGCTTCCTCCGCCCCGAGCCATCGGCCGTCACCGGCCCCCGACTGCTGAAGCCAGCCACAGCATCGGCTAGGTTCGTCGCTCCCACCGAGACGGCCGCATCGTAGAGAGCTATGGGGTCCTGCACGCTACTGCAGCCGGGCCCGCTGTTCCCCGCGGACGCCACGACCGTGATGCCAGCCGCCCGCACGTTCTCCACGACGGCCTGTAGCGTATCCCAGTCACAACCCTCTGTGGGCGGGCACGTCCAGGAGTTGTTGATCACGTGGGGGGCCAGGGACGGCTCACCCTCGGTGAAGGAATCGCCTCCCACCGGATAGGGCGCCAGGAAGAACTCAAAACACTCGATGTACGTCGCTGGCGAACCCACCCCCTCGTTCATGTTTCGACAGCCGATCCACTCCGCTCCGGGAGCCACACCAATCCGCTGCTCGGCGCCGTCGTCGCCCACTATCGTACCCATAGTGTGCGTCCCGTGGCCATTGTCATCGCATGGGTACGGGGAGTCGGCGCCACAGTTGCTGCCGGGGCTGTGAATGGCGTCGTGCCAGTTGTAGTCGTGCGTCACCGTGACCCCGTTATAGCCGCGGTACTGCTCGATCAGGGCTGGATGATCCCAGTCATAGCCAGTATCCTGCCCCGCGACGACGACTCCCTCACCGGTATGCCCCAGGCTCCAGACGTCTTCGGCGTTGACCCGCTCGACGCCCCAGGCGATGCCCTCCGCCCTCGCCTGAGACAGGACGCCGGACCTCGGCTCCGGCAGGCTCTGACGCACCCACGGATTCGCCACGATGCGCGCCACCTCGGGACGATCGGCCAGTTCCGTCAGCCGCTCCCGGTCGCCACGCATGGCGATCATGTTCACGATGTAGAATGAGCGGTAGGCCACGCCGGCCCGATCCAGATCGGCCCGCAGGTCGGCCTGGGAGCGGAGCGCCGTCGTCCGTAGAGCATCGTAGACCTGGCGCCGGCGTTCCTCGAGGTCGGATGCGCCCTCCGCCGCGCTCAGGTCCGCCTGCTCCTCCATGACCACCAGCACGTCGGTGCTCGCCCCGTCCATCGTCGCCTGCCATACCGGCGGCGCGACGGCCGAGGGACGGATTAGTCTGGATGAAGCACGAAGACTGGCCAACGCCGCCAGCGTGGCCAGCACCAGTGCCCCCACCAAGAGCAACGTCGAGCCCGCGGAACGCCAAGGGGACCTATCCATGGCCCGAATTATAGCAGAAACCCTCGCTTGACAAAAGCTAACCCGCATGGATAATCTCAAAAAGCCGATGTTGATTCGTAAGCCAAGGGTGCGTCCTGCCACGATGGACGCTTAAAGTAGTCTCTAGGAGGATGTATGGCCGATCTAATGGAAGTAACCGATTCGTCTTTTCAGAGCGAGGTGCTGGAGGCCGACCAGCCAACCCTCGTGGATTTCTGGGCCGCCTGGTGCGGGCCGTGCAAGATGGTCGCCCCCGTCGTCGAGGAGATCGCCGAGGAGTACGGGGACAAGCTGCAGGTCGCGAAGATGGACGTAGACAGCAACCGCGAGACACCGGGAAACTACGGCATTCAGGGCATTCCCACTCTCATGCTGTTCAAGGACGGCGAAGTAGCCGCCCGCATCGTGGGCTTCCGCCCCAAGGACGCAGTGATGGAGGAGCTGCTCCCTCACCTCTAGCGCACGGCTGCCAGGACGATAGACGATCCCGGTGACCGGCGTGCAGAGGTGGACCATGAGCCTGACCGAGCTGCTGGTGACCGGGACGATGGCAGCGTTTAGTCTGGATGTGCAAGGGCCCGTCACCTGAAGCACCTGCATCTTCAATAGCAGCTTGACGCCTCGTGAGGTTCATGGTATAGTCTTACCTACAATTTGATAGAGAAAAACCGTGATCGGGAAGAGTAGGCATCGCCGATAGGTTCAGAGAGTCGGGCACTTGAGCAGCCAAGAGGACAGACGGCATAGCTCAAGAGCTGTGAGCCCGATACCGACGACGGCGCCGAATGGGCCCGGGAGTCGCCCGCCGAAACGCTGAGGAGTAGGTAGGGCCGGAGACGCCACCGTTATCTTGGCTGAGGGTATCGTCCAACGTCGTTCGATGAACAGGTTATGGACCGTACCTGCTAAAGAGTGAGGCTGGCTTTTCACACAACGCGCTTTCACAGCGCGTTTTTTTCTTTTTTTCTGTCCATAACGTGCGGCGGAAAGCTGCCTAACCAGGGTGGCACCACGGGTGTCCGATGTCGAACGCTCGCCCCTGACCAAGGGGTGGGCGTTTTTGCGTTTAAGACGAAGAGAGAGGTCAAAGGAACGATGCGTGAGGAAAGAAGCACGACGGAACGGAGACGACTATTGACCGGTGATCGGCCCACGGGTAAGCTGCACCTGGGCCACTACGTCGGCAGCCTGCGTAACCGCGTGCGACTGCAGGACCAATGCGAGAGCTTCTTCATCATCGCCGACCTGCACGTCCTCACCACCCGGCCGGAGAAGAAGCACCTCCAACAGATCAACCGAAACGTCCGGGACATCGTGCTCGACTACCTGGCAGTGGGCATCGACCCGGAGGAGAGCACCATCTTCGTCCAGTCCGCCATCCCGGGCACCTACCAGCTCAACTTGCTCTTCGAGATGCTGGTCAGCGTCCCCCGGCTGGAACGCGTCCCCAGCATCAAGGAGATGGCCGCCAACGCCGACCTGGCCTCGATGCCCTTTGGCCTGCTCGGCTACCCTGTGCTCCAGGCGGCCGACATCCTCCTGCCCCGCGCCCACCTGGTGCCGGTCTCCAGGGACAACCAGGCCCACGTCGAGGTCACCCGCGAGATCGCCCGCACCTTCAACCGCCTCTATGGAGAGGTCTTCCCCGAGCCCGAGCCCGTTCTCGGCGACCTGCTCGTCGGCACCGACGGGAAGGCGAAGGCCAGCAAGTCCCGGGGGAACGTCATCTACCTCTCGGACGACTCCCAGACGGTGGAGCAGAAGGTGCGGACCATGTACACCGACCCAGACCGCGTCCGGGCCGACATCCCGGGGCGCGTCGAGGGCAACCCCGTCTTCATCTACCACGACGCCTTCAACGACGATGAGGAGGAAGTCGCCGAGCTGAAGGCGCGCTACCGCCAGGGCCAGGTGGGCGACGTGGAGGTCAAGCGAAAACTGGCTCGCGCCATCAACCGCTTCCTCGATCCGATCCGCGGGCGTCGCGCCCGCTACGCAGCCCAGGCGGATCTCGTCGAGGGGATCCTCACCAGGGGCAACGCGCGTATGCGGGAGGAGTCCCAGGAGACGATGGCGCTCGTGAGGGAGGCTATGGGCCTCTCCAGATTCCAGGCGTTGCCCGGTTCCGGGGGCGGTACCGTCCCGCCGGGCCTCGTCTACTGTTAGGTCGTTCGCAGGGCAACCTGCTTCAATTAGCCGGCGCTGGATCGCCAGCGCCAACCGGATTCAAGTGCTGGACAACACCACAAAAGGAGACTCAAATGAGTGAGCAAACCAAGTACTTCCTCGAAGAAGATCGACTGCCAGAGGCCTGGTACAACATCGCCGCCGACATCTCGTTCCCTGTGCCCCCTCTGCTCCACCCCCAGACGAAAGAGCCCACTAAGCTCCCGCCCCCCCTCTTCTGCGACGCGCTGATCGAGCAGGAGGAATCGAAGGAGCGCTTCATCGAGATCCCCGAGCCTGTTCGCGACGTTCTGCGGCTGTGGCGCCCCACCCCCCTCTTCCGCGCCCGCCGTCTGGAGGAGGCCCTCGACACGCCGGCGCACATCTACTACAAGTACGAGGGCGTCAGCCCTCCCGGCAGCCACAAGCCCAACACCGCCGTGGCACAGGCCTTCTACAGCAAACAGGCTGGCGTTAAGAAGCTGACCACCGAGACCGGCGCCGGTCAGTGGGGCAGCGCCCTATCCTTCGCCTGCAACTTGTTCGACATGGCGTGCAAGGTCTACATGGTGAAGATCAGCTACCAGCAGAAGCCCTACCGCCGAGTGATGATGCAGACTTGGGGCGGAGACGTCACCCCTAGCCCCAGCGAGGAGACCCGAGCCGGCCGCGCCATCCTGGAGAAGGACCCGGATTGTCTCGGCAGCCTCGGTATGGCCATCAGCGAGGCCGTCGAGGTGGCCGCCATGGACGACGAAGCCAAATACTCTCTGGGCAGCGTCCTTAACCACGTCCTCCTCCACCAGACCGTCATCGGCGAGGAGTCGCTAGATCAGATGGAGATGGCCGGCGAATATCCCGACGTGGTCATCGGCTGCGTCGGCGGCGGCAGCAACTACTCCGGCCTGGCCTTCCCCTTCCTCCGCGACCGTCTCACCAACGGGCGCGAGACCAAGTTCGTCGCCGCCGAGTCGACGGCCTGCCCCACCATGACGAAGGGCGTCTACGCCTACGACTACGGCGACACGGCGCACATGGCCCCCATCGCCAAGATGGACAC
>CAZEQC010000020.1:0-16104 GCA_964514285.1 uncultured Anaerolineales bacterium
AGACCGGGGTATCCTGATCCACGGTGACGCGGTGGGTCTGACGTTCCTCGACGTAGCGTCCCTGGTAGAGGAAGATGTCGCGCACCTCAAAGGGATTGAGCGGGCGGCGGTACAGGGTGAGCTCATCGAGCTGTCCTGCAAACTTGTCCGTGACGCCGCCCAGTCTCAGATGGGCCGAGTTGTGAGGGGGCGCGAAGGATCCGTCCAGCCTCTTGCTCCCTTGCAGGTAGCCGTTGACGTAGATCTCCAACTCCTTGGTCTGGTCATCGTACACGCCCATCACGTGGCTCCACGTGTCCAGTGACAGCTTCACGTCACTCTGAACGCGCTGACTGCCCGTTCGCAGGGTCGGCGTCAGACCGCCTGCCGAGAACAGGATCCCGTAGTTCGTGCCCTTCGTGATCAGGACTTGCTGACGGTTGAGGACCTCCGCCGGCTTGACCCAGGTGCCGATGCTGAAGCTGCTCAGGTCGAGCAGTGGATCGTCAGCGACTTTGATGCCGTCGTTGACCCCGTCAAAGGTGGGAGCGAGCCCGACGCGGCCCTTCAGACCTGTCTGGGGACAACCGTTCCCCGTGCAGCGGCCGTCGTTGCCGTTGTCGGAGCCGTCCTCGAACCGCGTGGCGCCCGCCGGCTCGTCGAGGTGGAGCTGGAGGATGGGCGCGGACGCGTAGATCAGCTGGACGTCTCCGTCCCTGATGGCGTGGTCGAAGACCCGGACGTCGTCGATGCGGCCGTCGAAGTGGGCTCCTCCGCCAGGCAGAGCCCCCACGGCCACCTTGCCGTTGCTCGGATTGTGCCCTAGATCGCTCCAGCTCTGGACGAGCTCGCCGTTTTTGAACAGCTTGGTGACGCCGGACGGGTCGAAGATCACGGCCAGGTGCTGCCACCGTTCCACGTCCACCGAGCCAGCCGTGTGGTGGGTCCCGTCGCCGGCGAAGACGCCCCATTGTCCCCCCGTCCGGAGCAGGGACCAGTCGTTGTTCCCGTCGTCGGTGCTGATCACGTGATGGTCGCCAGCGCTGGTGCTCCGCGGGTAGACCCAGGCCATCAGCGTGGCGCCACCGCCGCTGCTCGTCTGATCGAGCCCCACCTCGGTGCTGACCACGTCGTTGACGCCGTCGAAGAGCGCCGCCTGGTTCTCGCGGCCGCTCATCCCGGACGTCGGGCACCCACCGCCGCGCGTTCCGCGTACGCAGAAGCCGTTGGTCTGCCCGCTCAGGTCGACCACGTTCTCGAAGGTGTCGCTTCCGGGCGCCTCGTCCATCGGCAGGCGCAGCGTGGCGAAGGTGGAGAGGTACAGCTCTTGGACCTCCTCCAGCGAGAGCGCCCGCTTGTACAGGTAGAGGTCATCGACCCGACCGTGGAAGGGCACCGAGGGGTTGGCGTAGCTGTAGTAGAGCCTTACTTTGGTCGGACCGTAGTCGCCACAGCCGCCGGCGGAGGCGTAGAAGTAGTCGGCGGAGCCGTTGCCTTTGTCGTTGGTGCTGAAGGTGTGGGAGACAAGCTCGTCATCGTTGATGCAGTCGGGTCCCCCATCGCTGGTGCCATCCTGCTCCCAGGCCTCCAGGTGGCCGCTGTTGTAGACGTCGAAGGTTGTGTCGATGGCTCGCTCGTCCTCGTCCACCAGGCTTCCATGTCGACACCCGCCCCCCTTCTCCTCGTCGGTCCCCTCGCAGACCCGGCTGTCGTTCCATTCGATGTAGACCTCGGCTTTGCCGGCCCCGTCCCCCTCCTCCACCACGTAGAGTCGATCCAGATAGACCTGCGCCTTGTGGCTGACCCGGCCAAGGTTTATCGATTCGTTGTCCGAGTCGTCGTAGCTGACGGCATCGTCGGCCACACCCTGGCTCTTCACCTCCTCTCCGTTGACGAAGAAGGTCACTTTGTTCTGCACGAACTGATCGTTCTCGTCGTAGACCGGGCCGAAGCTTACCACGACGTGATGCCACGCGCCCTGGGTCAGGACCTCGCCTGTCTCCACGGGCCGCCACTCGTCGCCGTCGCCATCCCCGTCGGTGTCGGCGGCGAAGCCGAAACGCAGCTTCTGCCCTATCCGCAGAAGGGATGGGTAGCTCTTCTTCGCGTCGCCGGTGTTGGCCCGATCGGTGTCTCCGAAACCGAGATAGTTGCCCACGACGCCCTGGGGGAAGGTGTCGTTGCCCGCTGGGTAGAGCCACATGGCCCAGGTGAAGGCACTACCCTTCAGGTTCATGTTGGGCAGCGTGCTGCCCTTCAGCTCACAGTAGTGGGACTGCTCGCTGCCGAAGCCCAGCGCCCTCCCCGTGATCCCTGGCGGCTGCCAGCTAGGGCAGTGGACCCCAAAGGTGAAGTTGCCGAAGCCGGAGTCGTCCTTGTTGTACGGCGCCAGGTCGTCGAAGTGCATCTCCAGGACCGGCTGGCCGTACAGCACCCGGATCTCCGCGGCGGTCAGGGAACGGCTGAAGATGCGCAGGTCGTCGATGGTGCCCTGGAAGGCGCTCCCTCCCTGCGCGCGGCCCACGTGGAGCGTGCCCTGGCCCCGGAATGGGGCGTGACCGCCCTCGACGGCCCGCGGGTCGCCGTTGACGAAGATGGCCATCTCCCGCTGCGGCGCAGCGTAGCGGAAGACGAGATGGTACCAGCGATCGGTCCTTAGCTTGGGCCCAGCGTGCAGCCCGTTGTTACCGAAGGCCATGTGGGGCTTGCCATCGCGAATACCCAGCATCAGCGCGCGGTTGGTTCCTGTCTGATCCGTGCCCAGCACGGCCCTGTCGCCCGAGTCGAAGTCCCCGCCGGTGCCCTTCACCCAGACGGAGACGCTGAAGCTGCCCTGCTGCCGGTCGCCCGGCGTCAGGCCGATGGCGTCCGCGCTCATCGGCTCGCCGCCCTGGAGTAGCGTCAGGTAGTCGTTGTCGCCGTCGAACGAGACGCCGTAGTCGAAGTAGCCGGGTGCCTCCCGGTTGGGGCAGGTGCCGCCGGAGCACTCGGCGCCCCGTGGCGGCAGGCCACCGCAGTGGTCCGTGAAGTCGGTGCCCGACTCGTTCAGCGGCAGCCACAGCTCCGCGAAGCCGCACTGCTCGCGCCAGTCGGCGATGATGGCGCCCGCCACCTGCGTCATGCTGACGGTGCCCGAGGACGCCGCGCCAGCTACGTCCACGGTACCCGTCATCCTCCCCTCCTCCTGCGGCAGGAGCACGAACGTGGCGGGATCGACGGTGCTGTTGGAGAGTGCGGCGGGGAACGCCGTCTTCAGGAGGCCCTCGGCCTGCCTCCCCAGGAGCTCGTTCTTCACCCTCGCCCGGTAGGCTAGCGTATCGCCCGGCGCGACGATCAGGTCTTGCGGGTTGTAGAGCCCCGCCATCGCCGCCTCGATCTCCCCCTCGGTCAGGGCTCGATCGAAGACCGCGACCTCGTCGATGCGGCCCTTGAACTGCGCACCACCGGCCGGGGTCGCCCCGATGGTCACCGGGCCCGTGTTGGGGTTATGGTACACCTCGTCCCAGGCCCCGACCTGGTCCCCGTTCTCGAACAGCGTCGTGCCCGCCCCGGGATCGAAGACCACGGCCACGTGCTGCCATTGATTCAGGCTGACGGAGCCGGCGTCGTGCTCGATGTCGTTGCCCAGGAAGACGCGCCAGCTGGTGCCTCTTTGGAGCAGGGACCAGTCCCGATTCCCGTCGTTGGTGCTGATCACCTGCTGGTTGCCGCCTCCGCCGCGGCGGGGATAGACCCAGGCCATCATCGTGGCACCGGGGCCGCCGGCGCTCTGGTCCAGCGTGAGCGTCGTTGAGACGACATCGTCGCTGCCGTCGAGCGTCACGCCCCGCACGTAGCGCCCGTCGGTGATGGTCGGGCATCCCTCACCTTGGCAGCAACCCGCGTTCCCGTAGCCCGACGAGTCGGCAAACGCCGCGGTGTCTGGCTCATCCTCGAAGCGCAGCAACAGCCGCGGCGCCTCCGCCTCGCGGACCTGCGAGTCGAGGGTCAGGATGGTCGCCACCGAGGGCACCCGCGGATGGAGTCCGTACGTCTTCTCCTGGAAATCGGTCCACCCATCGTTGTCGCCGTCGGGGGAGAGGGGATCGGACCTGACCCACGTCTTGAGCTGGTTCCCACCGTCATCCAGCTCGTAGACGAACTCCCAGCCCGTGGTCTCCTGGGCGTCGGTGAGCCCGTCGCCGTCGGTGTCCTCGCGGTAGGGGTTGGTTCCCAGCCGCACCTCAGCGTCATCGGTGAGGCCATCGCCGTCCGCGTCGGGCCTCGTGGGGTCGCTCCCCGTCTGAAGCTCGAAGAGATCTGACAACAGGTCGCCGTCGGTGTCCCAGCGGCTGTCGTCAGGGTCGTCGCCCCCGTCAGCCGGGTTCAACGCCCCATCGCCGTCGAAGTCGAGCTGGCGCGGGAAGACGAGGGCCTCGCCTCCGAGCACCGTCGAGGTGATTGCCTTGCTCTGCCCCCAGGCCAGGCTGTAGCCTCCGTCCTTCTCCACTGCCTGGTAGAAGCCGTCCAGAGTACGCGGGAAGACGTCCAGGATGAACCGCTGGCCCATGTCGATGTGGTTAGACCCATCGTTGTCGCGGATGTAGCAGACCGGCACCCAGCACAAGAAAGGGCAGCGAGGGCAACCGGCGCAGTCGGGCCCTTTGGGAACCGCCCAGCATTCCTGGATGGGCGCGTTGTACCCCTCGGAGAGATACAGGGCCATGCTCTGGTTGATCCCGGCCGTGTCCAGTTGCACGGGGTCGCTGCCGCTGTCCACGTCCTTGACCGCGAAGAAGGGCGTGACCTCGAACGTCCCAAAGTCCTCCTTCTCTGCCTCCCACGCATCCCACATGGTGTCCCGCGAGACGTCCTCGTGGAAGTCGGTGTCCGTCGTTTGGAGCTTGTACTCGAACGTGGCTGTCCTCAGTTTGTCGTTGTTGAACTGCCACGCGTAGGCCAGCGACTTCCAGTCGATAGGGATCAATTTCGTGGCGTTCTCCCAATCATCGAGCATCTCCTCCCAGGTCGGGAAGACGTGGTTCAACTGAATGGTGCTGGTGACGCCCAGGGTCACATCTAGCTCACTGCCGACAGACGTGCCCTTCCGCTCCGACCCTGAGGCAAAGGTCCAGTCGAAGTTGAAGGTCTGGAGACGGTCCTCGAGCTGCATGTTGACCAGATCGTGAGCGTCGTAGATCCATACCTTGATCAGATCCGTCGTGAGACCGCTGATCCCCTTGCACAGCCACTGGCCGACCACGTGCTCCTGGGCCTCCTCGCCGATCAGCCCACAGATGAGGTATACTAGGGCATCAATGGCTGCGATGATGGCGACGATCAGCTGACCAACGATGGGAATCATGCCGATGGCGAACATGATCACGGCGACGACAATCTGGGCGATGGTCTGGGCCAGTAGGGCATTGAAGGCCAGACCGAAGAACTCCGCGCCAGAGGAGGCGACTGCGTAAATGAAGAACCCGAAAGCTACGACGGCGGCGACGATAATGCCGATGACACCCGCGACCTTGGCGGTCGACACGCTGGTTCCGAAGATCTTCATCGTGGTCTGGGCGGCCTTCTCGGCACCGCGGGTGGCGATGCCGTAGATCGCCCGCCCCAAGGACCAGGCGGCGGAGACGACGCCCAGGACGTAGCCCGCGATCTCCCAGCCCCGCGACCCCGTCATCGACATGGCCATACAGAGCACGGCGGCCGCCGCCAGGGTCAGGTCCACGCCCTTGGTCACCGCGCCCCAGACGTCCCGGAGCTTCAGGTTGGAGAGCTTGCCCTTCAGGCTTGACATCATCCCCTGGTTAAGCTCCTCCCCGACGTCCCCTGCCTGCTCGAACAGGCAACTGCGAATGATGCGGTCCGTGTCGTCCGCTTTTTCGGCCAACCGCCGCGCCAGGTGGTCCAGGATATCCTCCACCATGGCGAGTTGCACGGCAAGCTCCCCAAAGCCGTACCCCTTGGCGATCCACGATCCGGCCGTGGCGGCGAGCTCGCCGTTGCTCACTACGCCGTCGGCGAGCTCGTAGGCATCCGGCCCCACCTGAACCAGATTGGCCAGTCCTTCGTAGTAGGCAAGATAGCGCGACTGCCACGCCAGGATTTCCGTGTCGAGGGCCAGCTCGGCGTACTCCGTGCCGCGATAATCGGGATCGTACAGCTCCGGGTGCTCGCGGAACGCATCGCTCAGGCGCACGGAGAGCAAGTCCATGTACTCATGGAGTGGATAGGCCTCCCAGGCTCCGTTGTGATACCGATACGGACGCCACTGGAAGGCGGCGACGGTCTCCATCTGCGCACCATCGAAGGAGATCGTGAGACGCCCCCCGGCCACGCTGGCGGTCCCCGATTCGAGCGTGACGGACCGGTAGTGCTCCTCCCGCGCGATCAGGAGCGTCGGGGCCTCCGCCGTGGGCGCCCCGCCGTCCAGAAAATCGCTGTTCAGGATGTCCTCGGCGCACTCCGAAATCTTCGCCAGGTGAGCCTGCTGGGGGAACGCGCCGGGGCCGTAGCTCTCCACGCGCAGCGCGTCCCGGGGAATGTTCCACCGGGTGGGGCTGATCGGCGCGGTGCTGGTGACGTCGAAGGTCTCCTTGATCGAGGGGATCGTCAGGTCGCGTTCCCCGTCGTCGCCGGCGCGGCCGCTGACGAAGCTTCCCTCCAGGCCCTTGGCGAAGAGCCACAGATGGTCGTCGCTGTCCGGGAAGTCATCGCTGGCGGGGTCCTCGTAGACGATGGCGACGTCGAGCCCGTGGTCCTCTCGAACGCTCAGGCCTGTGACGTACCAGTTCTCGTCGTAGGTGTGGACGAACTGGGTCTGCTCCACGCGGTGCTTGGCCTTGTCGCACCACGTTTGGATCTCCTCATCAGTGGCATCCTCATCGAGACCCTCCATGTCGCACACGTCGGTCAGCATCTGGACCAGCCACACCAGCCTTGCCTCGGGGGCATTGCCCCACGCGCCGGCCTCGTCGCCGGAGCCCACCTGGAAGGGGATTCGGGTCGCGAAGGCGACGTTGCGGGCGCCCAGCTCGTCCTGGACAATGCTCACCGGGGCGTAGGCCAGGAGGTTCCCATCATCGTCCATCTCCCGCACGGACACCCCGTAGATCGCCAGGGCTTCGGGATCGATCATGCGATTGCGGTACGGCCCGTTGACGACGTTGCCGATGGTCCGGCACGCCCACACGTCGTCGCTGGCCATGAACATCAAATGGTGCTCACCGTCGGCCAGGTTCGTCAGCTTGCCGTCTATCGTGCATGGTGAGCCGTCCGGGTCGCAGTCATAGTCGGCCACGTTCGTGGGCGGAGAGGCAGGGCAGGGGCCTTCGAAGACGCCTACGTAGGGCCAGCGCGATCCAGGGTTCTCCAGCGTCCACTCCAGGACCGTCTTCTTGGCCTTGGTCGCGTGCTGCTCCATTTTGACCGTGGCCGAGATCTCCCCTCGCACCTCCACCGTCGTCCGCGGGCGGGTCAGCTTGAACGGCATCTCGTCCCCGGTGAGCTGAATCTCCACCATGGGCACCAGGCGCACCTCGCCGTTGGCGGCTGATGGATCCTGTCCCAATTGCTCGGTCGTCAGATGGGTGCCGAAGGTGTTATCCAGCACGCGTTGGATCTGCCCGTCGTTGTCGCCCGTGGGCCAGTCCAGCACGTTGAGGGCGTAGGCCAGGTGGTCCGGATCCTTGGTGCGCATCTGGAGATCGACGAGCACGGGCTCGCCCGGCTCCAGGTCCTCCAGCGTCAGGGCCAGAGGCGTGTTCCGTCCGAAACTCGACTGCTCGCTGCCCACGGCGCTGAAGGGGGAGAGATCGACCTTGTCGGGCACGCCATCGCCGTCATTGTCGGTGTCGAAGGCATCGGGCACCCGGGGGAGGTCGGCGTCGTCCTCCCGTTCGCCGTCGGTGTTCTGACAGACAGCTACCGGAGAGAGGGTGCCGATGCCGGTGCGCACCAGCTGCGGGCACTCCATCCCGTCCGTCAGGCCGTCGCCGTTCGTGTCCGGGCTGAGGGGGTCCAGGTAGTACATCGTCCCATCGAGAGCCTGAAAGCCGCGCACCTCGGCGTCGTCCGTGATGCCGTCGCCGTCGGTGTCGTCGTCGTTCGGGTCGGTGCCCAGCCGCTTCTCCGCCAGGTTAGACAGCGTGTCGTCGTCGTCGTCCCCAGCCGGATCGAACGTCTCCTCATCGCCATTGGCGGCGAGGAGAAGGCGCTCTGCCGATGACGCCGCTTGCGGGCCAACCGCGGCCGATCGTTCGTCGGACACGGAGACCCGATCTACATTCTCGCCGTGCGTCCATTCTCGATTCACCTGGTCGTCGGGTATGGAAACCCGACCTACGTCCGACGCCTCCGCCAGGGGGTCGCGGTGGGGATCCCAGTCGGTGGTGAGGAGCGACTCGCGCTGCTGGCGGGCGAGCTCAGCGTCGGCCTCCCGCGCCTCCTGCTCCGTCCGCTTCTCCGCCAGCCGCTGCGAGAAGGCGTGGACGTGATGGGCCTGAAGCACCGGCCCTAGCACCAGGGCCAGGATCATGGCCAGGGCAACGACGGTGTACACGTACCGCGACCGCCGGTAGAGGACCACGGACGCCAGAAGGCCCAGCGAGGCCAGGGCCAGAAGCGCCCGCTGGCCCAGCCATCCCCACGCCTCGCGGCTCTGCGGCATGCGCAGGACGGACGTCAGCCCTAGTGCAGGTTCTTCGTGTAGCACAACAGGCGACGCCAGGTGCGGCGAGGCGAAGCGCGAGAAGTCGGTCGTGATCTGCGCCTCCACCCGCTGGCCATCCTGCCGCGGCGGGTAGACCAGATGGACCGTCAGGCGGCGCGGCAGCCCTCTAGGGTCGATCCAGAGGGCGCCCTCGCCGGTCACCGCCTGGACCTCCCGGGGCGACTCCAGGCTCAGGCCCATGGGCAGTTCGCCCCGCTGGCGGTAGTGGGCCTCGAGCTGGTCCCGAAGGTAGTCGGCGAAATCGGGGCCGTCGACGTCGAAGGCGTATTGCGCAAAGCGCAACGCGTCGTCCGGCTCTTTGCCGCGGCTGGCACCATCGCCCAGGCCGGGGCTCGCCGCCTCGCGTATGTTGGTCGCGCCGGCCAGGTACCCCATCAGATCCTGCCCAGGGGCGAAGGCGCCGGAGACGTCGTCGATCTCCTGCCAGGGGCCCAGGCCCTGTCGGCCGTAGGCTTGGTCCCCCTCAATCCGGATCTCGATGCCGTCCGCTGGGTTGAGGATGCTGCCCCCGTCCTTCCACAGGGTCAGATGGAGGCTGCGCTGCGGCGCGCTGGCGCCCGGCCAGCTCACCGGCACCGGTCCCGACGGCAGATCCGCCTCGCCCCGCAGGTAGAGCTCCTCCCGCCGGCTGCTCCGGCCCACGTTGACCAGGGCCGGCGCCGGATAGGTGGTCTGGACGATCTCGGTGGAGAAGTGGTAGCCGCCGGCCGCCTGGGCGTTGCGCCAGGCCCGCTGAACGGCCCTCACCGCAGGGGGATCCTCGGTCGCCTGAGCCGACGCCGGGATGGCGACGAGGCTGAGGACGATCAGAGCGGCGACGAGCGGGAAAACGAGGTCATCACGCAGACGAAGGCGGTTCATGGTAGGTCTCCTTCCCCTCCAACTCCAACAGCCTGAGGTCGGGGGCCGATTCATCCCCCGGGCCGAACTTGGACGTTCTCAATTGTCACGCGGTGAGAGCCCCGGTCTGTCTCGCTCAGTCAGTCATCATCCCCTAGTCGCCGCGGCGACTGCAGGTCAACCGGTTCCCTCATCGCTTGCTCAAGAAACCGAAACAGAGACTGGAGATCGGCGAACGCGTGGCGCTCGCCGCTCCCCGGGCTGTGCAGGGAGGCGCGCCAGGCCCGCTCGCCGCCGCTGCGCACCTCCCACAATCGCAGCACGTACGACCGGTAGCGTGGTTGTCGGTCAGCCACAGCGGTTCCTCAATCTTCCTGTCCTTCCGGTCGCGAAGCTATGCTCGCTCCCGTCCGACTCATAGCGCGCGCAGGTCGTGTGTCGCCACTATGCTATCAAATCATCGTGGATAGAACGTGGAATGGGAGGGTTGAGCATTCTTCCACGTTGCGGTACAATAGACGGTGCCCGGATTGCGCCTGGCAAGCGTTCGATCACGACCTTATGTCCTCATGGCTCGTCGCACGGGATCCGTCTCCGCCAGAACGAACGCTCCAGTGAACGCGACCTTGGCTTCCTCAAGGAGGAACAATGGTGCGCCTGTCGATACGCTTGCTGGGGCCCTTTCAAGCATCGCTGGAAGGGGAACCCACGACCGGCTTCAAGTATGACCACGTCCGAGCGCTGCTGGCCTACCTGGCGGTGGAAACGGATCGGCCGCACCGGCGGGAGAGGCTGGCCGGTCTTCTCTGGCCCGATCAGCCCCACAGCCGGGCCTTGAGCAACCTGCGCTACGCGCTCTACAACCTGCGCAACGCGCTCCGCGATCGACGAGCCCATCCTCCCGGCCTCACCGTCACGCGCCAAACGCTCCAGTTCAACACCGCCAGCGATCACTGGTTGGACGTCAGGGCCTTCGAACAACATCTCGCCGATAGCCGCTCGGCCGAGGTCCCGCTGTTCCCTCCGCGGTCTGAGGCCTCGCTTGATGGTGCCCCTGTCGAGACGGCCGCCTTCCACCATCTCCAGTCCGCCGTCCAGCTCTACCGCGGCGCCTTTATGGAGGGGTTCTCCCTGGCGAACAGCCCCGCCTTCGAGGAGTGGCTGCTGCTCCGACAGGAGCAGCTGGCCCAGCAGGTGCTCTCGGCCCTTCACCGCCTCATTCAGATCCACGCCGCCGAGGGGGCCTACGATCGAGCCGAGCCGTGCGCGCGGCGGTTGCTGGACCTCGAGCCGTGGGACGAGGAAGCTCACCGGCAGTTGATGCGCGTGCTGGCGCTCAGCGGCCGACGGAGCGCGGCCCTGGCCCACTATCGGACCTGTCGGCGCACGCTGGCCGAGGAGTTGGGCGTCGAGCCGACGGATCAGACCACCGCCCTCTACCGTCAAATCCGAGACGGGACGTTGAGCCGCCGGCTTCAGCCCGTCTCCGCTCCCCCAACCCTAAGCCAGCCGGTACCCGTCGTCGCTCGCGAGCGGCAGCTGAAGACCTTGGACCGCTTCCTCCGCCAGGCGCTGGCCGGCCGCGGCCGGGTGGCCTTCATCACCGGGGACGCCGGAAGCGGCAAGACCACGCTGATGGAGGCCTTCGCGCGCCATGCCATGGCCGTACACCAGGATCTGATCGTCGCCGACGGGAGATGCAACGCTCACGCCGGCATCGGGGATCCGTACCTCCCTTTCCGCGAGATGCTCAACATGCTCACCGGCGACGTCGAGGCCAGGCGGGCCAGCGGGACCCTCACGGCCGAGCATACGCACCGCCTCTGGGATCTTTTTCCAGACGCCGTGCAAGCCCTCGTGAGCCAGGGGCCGGACCTGGTCGGGCGCTTTCTGCCGGAGGATGCCCTGGCGCTGCGCGCCGAGGCCTTCGCTCACGGTGACCCCGGCTGGCGGACCCGTTTGCACGAGCTGATGCGACGCCGGAGGGCCCAGGCACCTCTGTCGGAGTCGACGCAGGCGGATCTCTTCGAGCAGGTGACCCGGGTCTTCCAGGTCCTTGCGCGCCGCCGGCCGTTGCTCCTGATGCTGGATGACCTGCAGTGGGCCGACACCGGCACCGTCAGCCTGCTCTTCCACCTGGCGCGGCGCCTGAAGGGCCACCGCATCCTCCTCCTCGGCGCCTATCGACCCGCCGATCTCCTTCCGCGGCGAGATGGGGAGCGACATCCCCTCAAGCTGGTCCTCCACGAGCTCCAGCGCGACGTCGGGGATATGGAGGTCGACCTGAACCGGGCTGATGGCCGGCGGTTCGTAGACGCTCTCCTGGACAGCGAGCCGAACCGCCTGGGCGCGACGTTTCGGGAGACCCTCTATCGACACACCGACGGAAACCCTCTGTTCACCGTCGAGCTGCTCCGGGGCTTGCAGGAACAGGGGGGCCTCTTGCAGGACGAGGCCGGTCGCTGGGTCGCAGAGCCGAGCTTAGCCTGGCGGCGGCTGCCGGAGCGGGTGGAGGGCGTCATCGCCGAGCACATCGGCCGAATGCCCCGCGCGTGTCGGGAGACGCTCACTGTTGCCAGCGTCGAGGGCGAGACCTTCACCGCCGAGGTCGTGGCCCAGGTGCAGGGGGTTGATGAAGGACAGGTCATTCGACGACTGAGCGGTCCCTTGAGCAAACAGCATCGTCTGGTCAAGGGAGACACCGTGCGCCACCTCGAAGACCGCAGGCTCTCCCGCTACCGCTTCCGACACGTCCTCTTCCGCGCCTATCTCTACCGTAACCTGGACGACGTGGAGCGGTCGCGGCTGCACGAGGCCGTGGGCCGCGCGCTGGAGAGGTTGCACGGCGAGAGGACGGACGAGATCAGCGGGCGGCTGGCGCGCCACTTCGAGGCGGCGGGGATGATGACCGAAGCCGTGGACTACCTGCTTCAGGCCGGGCAACGGGCCGTGCGGCTGGCCGCCAATGAGGAGGCCGTTGCCCTATTCGACCACGCGCTGGAGCTCTTGGCCTCTCTGCCGGCAAGCCCGCAGCGCGACCGACGGGAGTTCATCCTGCGCTCGGCGCTCTACGCCCCTCTCACGGCGACGCGGGGCTACGCCTGCCCCCAGGTGGCCTCTTCCAATGCCCGCGCCCACGAGCTTGGCCTCCGCCTGGGCGAGGAGCGGGAGCTGATCCCTGCTCTCATCTCCCTGGCCGGGCTCCACAGCTTCCGAGCGGAGTTCCAGCGGGCAACCGCCCTGGCGAAACGGGCGCTGATGCTGGCGGAGCAGGATGGAGCGCCAGGACACGTCGTCTGGGCAGCGCAGGTGCTCGGTATGACGGCCATGTACCAGGGGCACCTCCTTGCCGCGCGCCGCTACCTGGAACGGACCCTAGCCTTCGACCGCACCCACCACGAGGCCATGGTGCCTGTGCGGGGCCGGCATCCCGAGGTCGTCTACCGGTCATTTGGCGCGTGGGTGCTCTGGTTTCTCGGGTACCCGGATCAGGCGGCGCACCTCGGCCGGAAGGCGCTCCAGCTGGCTGAGGACGTGGATCACCCGCCCAGCCTTGCCATGGCCTTGCAGGTGGGGAACATCATACCACGCCTGCTCCGCCGGGAGTATGCGCTTGTCCCCGAGCTCGTCGAGTCCCTGGAGGACATCACGGCCGTTCACAGATTGGGCCTCAGCGAGCCCGGCATCCGCCTCGCCCGGGGCCGGGCCATGGTCCGCGACGGTGCCTCTCGGGCCGGGATCCGGGAGATGCGACAGGGGCTGGCGGCCTGGCGGGCGACAGGCACGAAAGCCTGGGCCTCCCTCTACCTTGGAGTATTGGCGGACGCCTATCTGGAGGCCGGTCAGCTTGAGCAGGCCCGGCACGCTCTGGAAGATGCCTTCCAGGCCGTGCAGGAGAGCGATGAGCGGATGATCGAGCCCGAGCTCCATCGACTCTGGGGAGAGCTACTGCTACGTCAGGATGGCGAGGAGGAATCGGAGGCGTCTTTCCGGCAGGCCATCGATCTGGCCCGCCGGCAGCAGGCCAGGTCGTGGGAGCTCCGAGCTGCAATCAGTCTATGCCGCCTGTGGCATCGACAGGGCAGGACGGAGGAAGCCCGCGATAGGCTGAGCCGGATCTACGATTGGTTCGAGGAGGGCTTCGACACGCCCGATCTCAAAGAGGCGCGCACCCTGCTCGCGTCGATGCGCTCACCCCGGCCTTCGTCTGGCAACTAGCGTGGCCCCGTGTCCTGCTGACCGACAGGGCTCGACCGCCCTATCTCGACGCCCGAGGAGAAGGCACCTCGGGCACGGCTCGGTGAGGATCGATCAACTTACGCGTCCCGGCGCCTCCGTGCGCCGCCTCTTCGTCAGCGCGACCGCCGCGAGGACGAGTGCTGTGACGGCCAGGCCGGCCAGGGGGAGCACCGTTCGCCGGGCCCACGACATCGCCATCCATCGCGCCGGCAGTGAGTAGCCGCCGACCGGCGTCGGCGCGCGAAGGCGAACCTTCCAGCGGTCGCCGAAGCCGGACCACGTGATAGGGGTCGACGGATCGACGGGCGTGCCGTTGAGGGTGAGGGGCACCGCCGTAGCCGGCAGGCCGTTGACTCTGAACGATATTCGCTCGCCTGGTTCGGGGCCCTCGTCCTCCGCGGTGGTTGGATCGTCACGGCGGCAGTCCAGAAGGCCGAACTTGCCCTCTGTGTGGACGACGAAATCGCCACACTGCACGCCCTGAGGGTCGTGGGCTGTGATCACGGCGCCCACTGGCACCGGCTTGCCGTACAGCGTGGCATCTCCGCTGAAGATATTGACCCACTCAGGTCCAGGATCGCCGTAGACCGAGAAAACGTTGTGGCCCAGCGTCAGGATCAGCGCGAGCAGGATGACGGGTCCGAGCCCCCGTCCGAGGGCGTTCACGGGATGCTTTCTCATAGCTTGCTCCTTGTGTGGTGTGTGGCGGCCTTATGATACTGACGCATGATACTCAGCGGCTCTCACCTGACAAATGCCCGGACAGGCTCCCGACCAACCGCTCTGGGCCCCATCTTGGGGGCGACTGATGCGCGTTGCCGAGCCTTGCGTGGAGCCAGACCGCCTCTGAGACGGAGGCTGGGAGCAGGAGAAAGCCGAGGTCTGTTCTGTGAAAGAGCGCTAAGGGGAGCAACTCTCATCCCAATGGGCCACGACCTGCATGATGTCTATCACGTCGATGTCGCCATCGTTGTCCAGGTCGCAGTGAGCTGCATAGCATCCCTCCTCCGGCCGGCAGCGCCATGCGGCTGTCACCAGGCTGACGTCGTCGATGTCGACGTCACAGTCCCCATTCAGGTCACCAACCAAGCCGCTGTTGGCGGCTAGCTCCACGTGAAGCCGCTCGACCGACGAGGTCCACACCGGCTCGTCCGGCCCCAGGGTCGCCGCCGGCTGACCCTGGATGGTGAAGGTGATCGTGTCCCCGGTCTCGGCTCCCTCGTCCGGCGCCGTCTGGGGGTCGTCGCCGAAGACAGCTATCAGGTACCAGCCGGCGAGGGCCACCTCAGCGCGGCCGGCCAACACCCCGTCGGGGTCGTAGGCCCGGACCACTGCTCCCTCCGGCAGGGGCTGGCCGTTCAGCGTGGACGACTTACCGTAGAAATCGACCCACACGGGCTGCGTCGCGTCGACCGGGTGGGCAGCCGGGGTCGCCACGAGGAGGCACGCGAGGGCGATCAGCACAAGGAAGAAGCGGCGAGCGCCAGCCATCGCTACTCTCTTCGTATCAGAGGCAGATACACGTCCCATCGCTCATCTCTCCTCAGCGGCACCCGCTGCCGCTCGCCGTGGGCCGTCCAGGTCCCGTGGCCCAGCACCTCGCCGTCGACGACCAGCTGGATGACGTCCCCCGGCTCCGCCCCCTCGTCCTCCGGCGTGGTGGGGTCGTCGCCGTAGCAGGCCAGCAGGCCATATCGCCCTTCCATCGTGATCTGTGCCGCCCCGCAGATCACGCCGTCGGGATCGAGGGCCAGCACCGTGGTTCCCTCAGGCGGCGCTGCCCTCTCGCCGTCGCGAGCCGGCCCGTAGAGGTTGACCCAGGCGTTGGTGGGGTTCACCGCAGCCCCGCCCTCAGCCCAACGGACACCACCTCGCGCCTCCGCTCCTTCTAGCCTTTGCTCCCCTGCTCCTCCGCTCCCTCGCTCCCCCGCTCCTGCGCTGGGGTACCGCAGCGTGCCTGGCTCGGCCATCTTGATCCAATAGCCAGAAAGCGGGGTCATCTCCTTCAGTGTGTTGAAATCGAGGTCCAGGTCGGGATAGTAGGACAGCGCCCCCTCGTCGTACCCCAGTACCGCCGTGTACTGACCCTCTAGGCTCTGCAGGGCCACGCTGACCGGCCGCGAGGCGCGCAGTAGGTAGCTCACCAGGTTCCAGCCCGCATCTAACTCAATGGCCCGATCCTCTACCACCTTCTCCCCCACCACCTGGAGCACGGCCGCTGGCTCGTTCTCCTCAGCTGCGCCATCGGCGGACCGATCAAGGATCCGAGCCAAAGGATCCGTGCTCACTGTTGAAGAATCACGGTCCAGCGCCTTGATCCAATA
>CAZEQC010000020.1:16114-24928 GCA_964514285.1 uncultured Anaerolineales bacterium
ATCGATCACTGCTTACTGCCGACTGATTGCTGTCCAATACCTTGATCCAATAGCCGTGCTCGGCGTCCATCTCCTTCAGCGTGTTCACCGCCGGTGGCAGATCATGATAGTACGACTTGGCGCCGCCGTCAAAGCCCTGGATGACCACGTACTGGCCCTCGATGGGCCGCTGGACCACGCTGGCGCGCGTGTTGAAAGGGTTCACGTAGCTCGACACCAGGTTCCAGGACGCGTTCAGGGGCACGTCCAGGATGGAGATCGGCTTCCGGGCCATGCCCTGCCCACTGCACAGGGGCAAGGGGCCGACGTTGGGTGTCCCGTCGTTGAGGACCACCTCGACGGTGTAGTCGCCCGAGGAGCTGTTCGCCCAGGTCACGGAGACCGTCTCCGACCGGCGGGGGCGCAACGTCTCCACCGTGGTGGCTGTCCCCACGTGCTGGCCCTCGACGTAGAAACCGATCGGCAGGCCGGCCGGCATCGCATCACTGCCGCTGTTGCTCACCACCGCTTTCAGGGTGACGCTTGACGTGGCCCCGGCGGTGGGCTCGGCGATGACGGCCATTGACAGTTGGTTGGCGATGCAGCTGACGTCCACCGCAAAGGGCTCTGTGGCGCTTGCGTTGCCCGCCGGGTCGCTGGCGCTGACCCACAGGGTGTATGCCCCAGGGGCTGAGGGCGCCCAGTCGAACCACCACCGGTCGCCCTCGCGCGCTGCGCGCCGCTTGACCACCTCGCCATCGGGCATCTGGAGATGGACAAAGACGTCGCTGGTCGCGCTCCCGTCGCGCACCGTGCCGCGCAACAGGGTTACCTGCTGGCCAAGGTCAGCTCGAGAGACCACCTCTGTCGTGGTGATCACCGGCGGGACGTTGTCCACGATGACGTCCAGCGCCAGCGGGTCGTCGCTGCGGTTACCCGCCAGGTCGATGCCGACCAGGCTGAGCGCCTGCGTCTGGTAGTCCTGGCCCGCCTCCGGGCGGAACGTCGTCGCCCACGTGCCCCGGCGCGCTACCGTCCGCGCTGGCTCCGGGCTGAGATGGAGAGCGCTGCTCAGGTACGTGCCCTCGTTGGCCGCCGGATCCGTATCGCAGACGACCAGCTGCCACGTACCCGCCGCGGGCTGCCCTAGGAGCGCCGCCAGCGGCGAGGCTGGCCGCCCCTGCCGGGCGTAGGCGGTCCCGGTCACGACGTCGTCGTGGCGCGCAGCGTACGACCCCGCCGCTGCGTCGTCCAGCAGCACGTTGTAGTTGCGGAAGGCTGTGCCGCTCACCCCGTCGTCGGCCAGCAGCTGCACGGAGAGGCCCGAGGGCGCGATCAGCGTCACGTCCAGCTCGTCGCGGCGGAGGTGCTCAGCTCTGAAGCCCACCTGCACGCCGCCTACGATGGATGGCGCGCTGCCCGCGCTGTCCGTCACCGTGAACGTCCGCACGATGCCGCTGCCGCCAGGGCAGAGCCCGCCCGCCCCGCCCGTGATGGTCAGCGGTGGGTCGGGGCTGTCGTTGTAGGTGCGCAAGGTTTCTGCCTTAGGGAGTTCCACCGTGGTGGGCGTGCACGACCCATCCCTGCAGAGCTCGGCGCCGGCCAGACCGTGATTGTCGTACAGCTCGCCGGTGAGCTGTGTGGTGCCGGCCACGAGCAGGGGCGACGAGTTCGCCGGGCTGGTCAGCGTCGCCGTGGGCGGGACGGTGTCGACCACCCAGCGCCGTGGCGCGCTCGGCGCACTCCGCTGCCCGAAGGCGTCCAGTGCCTCGACGGACACATTGAGGACATCGCCATCGTCGTAGCCGCTGGCGTCGAGGTCGCACGTCCAGGCTCCGTCCCGCGGGGTAGTATCTCGGCAGGTCTCCGTTGATCCACCGGCCACGCTCAGCGTCACCTCCGGCACCGGCGATGCGTCATAGACGTAGCCTCGAATCCGATTCGACCCGGCGCCCAGCACGTACGCGGGCTGCGTGATCCCCACGAATCTCGGGGCAGCGCGATCGACCTGATGATCTATCCACAATCGCTCCAGGGGCGGCCCGTCGGACGGGTGCGCGTCGTCGTAGAGCGCCACCGTCACCGCGGCCCATGCCTCCGGGCTGCGGTCGACGTCCACCACGCCCTGGAAGGAGATCGTCTCCCCGGCACCCGCTGCCAGATCACCCAACGTGATCCGCCTCTGGGCGCCCCCCGGCGTCAGGCGCAGGGCGTAGTGCGCGGTGACATCGGCGTAGAGGCCGGTCGCCGGCTCCGTGCCCGCATTCCGGTAGCGCAGTGTGTACGTGATCCGCTGGTTCGCCCCCACCCGCGGATGCTCGGTGCTCATCACGGTGAGGAACGAGCTGACGTCGGCGGGTCGCTCCCCGGTCAGCTCCTCCCAGAGCCAGAAGAGATGGCTGTCCAGCATGCTGTAGGCCACGCCGTTAGGCGCCGCGCGCAGCCGTGCCTGCACCTCCGTGTCGGGGTACGCCTTGGAGTTGCCGTCGCTGCCGTTGGGGCAGACGCCTGCTCCCAAGCTGTCCCAATGGTAGCGGTGGAGCAGGGCGAAGCGCGCGTCGCCGTCCGCCATCGCCGCCGTCTCCACCACCCGCCCGCTGCTGAGTGGGTTGACGCTGGGCATCGTGGCCCAGATATCCAGCGTGCCCTCGTCGGTGGCGAAGGCCACCAGATCGAGGCTGGCGCCCGGCGTGAGGTCCAGCTGGTCGAAGCGCAGGTAGAGGTCCGTCTGCCCGCCGTTGATCTCCGCCTCGTAACGATATGCGGCGTCGCCCAGCGGCCCTTCAAAAGCCCACTGGCTCGTCGTAGCCTCCCAGCGGAGCAGCAGCGCCGTCTCCGCGTCCCGCACCCACACCAGCGCGTCGGCCGTCAGCGCGTCCGCCGTGCTGGTGGGGGTGACGCCGGGCATGTGGAGCGCCGTTTCCTCGGCCCCGTAGGGGTCGAAGGCCGTCGTCGAGCCGCCGGGGCCGGTGTCGAGGTAGATGAACAGGTCGCCGTCGCCATGTCCCGAGCTTTCGCCCGAGCCTGTCGGAGGATCGCCCCAGTTGGCTCCGGTCCAGGCCAGCCGCAGGCCGGCGTCATCCCACGTTCCATAGAACCGCTGGTCGCCGTTGAGGGTGGCCGTGTCGACCGCGTCGCGCCTGATCCGCCGGTCAACGCCCAGCAACGTGCAGCCGCTCTCCATCCAGCCGCGGTAGATGCCGTCGGGATCGCTGATGGCGACATAGTCGGGCGTGCATGGCCCATCGGCGTAGAGCGGGCCGAAACGCTGCCAGCGCTGCTGGCCGTAGCGGTCCTCTGCACCCAGCCGCACCGCGACCTTGGCCGCCTCCGGCGGCGTGTAGGTCGCTCTGCGCTCCAGGCTCGGCGTGTCCGTGATGACCGTCCGCATGCCGCCTTGGGTCGTCAGCCACTCGACGCCGTAGTTGACGGCCCCGCTCCCACCTGTGGTGAGCGAGGTCGAACCATCCTCGCTCTCGGTCCACGTCAACGTCAGCGTCGGCGAGATCTCAGGTGACGGCGTCGCCCGGCGCACCGTCGCGCCGGGCGTCAGGGCTGTCCCGGCGTGGTGCATGGTAAGCTCCGGCGCCTTGGGCGGCACCACGTCGGCCAGCACGGTCGCGGTGACCGTCCGCACGCGCCCGGCCACGTCGGTGGCCCGCGCGGTGACGGTCAGCGTCTCACTGTCGGGAAGCTCGTCCCCCTCCAGGGTCCAGGCCCCGCCCCAGACGTCGCCGTCCAACGTCGCCTCGTGGGCAGCGTCTCCCCGCAGCAGCTCCACCTTCGCCACGCCGCCGGCGTCCCTCGCGCGCCCCTCGATCGTCAGGGCGCCCGAGGCCTGGTAGTGGGTGCTCGTCAGCACCGTCGAGGCCACCGTCACGTCCGGCGCCCGGGTATCGAGGGTCACGGTCAGCGTGTCGGAGACCTGCGTCCCGTTCCACGTCGAGAGGTCCGCCCGTAGGAGATGCGGCCCGTCGCCCAGGCCGGCCGGGTCCCAGGGCGCGTGCCACACTGTGGCGGAGACCGCGCCGCTGGCCCACGTTTTCGTGCCGAGCGTCCCCCCGTCGAGGGTGACCGTCAGCGCGCGCAGCGAGGAGGCCTCGGAGAAGGCCTTGCCGGTCACCGTCAGCGGCCCGGTGTCCAGCAGAATCGGCGGCGTGCTCAGGATGCTCACGCCGGTTGATGGCCCCGCCTCCGCGGCGGCAGCGGTCTGACGGGACGCCCCGCGAACCACAGTCGCGGCCACGGTGGTGCAGTTCCTGGCTCGGTCGCAGGCCGTCGCCTGTCCCGGCGGGGCGAGGGTGTCGAAGATGCGCAGCCCGCCGTCGCCGTCAGACGCGTAAAGATAGCGATCCATGGTGGTGAGCTGGCTGGCGTAGCCCGGCGTGTCGGAGCTGCTTATCAGACGCGGCGCCGCGGGGTCGGTCGCGTCCACGTGGGCCACGCCGGCGTAGCCGTCGGCCACGAAGACTTGATGCCCTGCCACGCTGGCCCCGCCTGCGAAGCCAGGCGTGGTCGCCGTCCCCACGACCTGCGGCTGCGTCGGGTCGGCGACGTCGACTACCAGCAGCCCGGCGGCCCCCGCGGCCACGTAGGCTGTGTCACCGACCAGGGTCACGTCCTGCGCCGCGTCCGGCGTCGCCAGGCGAGCGACCTGCCGCGGCGTCGCGGGCTGGCTCAGATCAATCACCAGCAGGCCCGCCTCCCCGGCGGCCACGTAGGCCAGGGGGCCACCCGCGTCCCACACGGTCACCAGGAAGGTCCGGAGGGTCTCCGAAAGCCCGTCGCTTACGGTGACGCTGATGGTGGACTCGCCGGTCTGCCCAACGACGGGCGCGAAGCGCAGCTTGCCGGTTGCCGAGGCCCCGTCGTAGGAGACTGTCGGGGTTGGGATGAGGGTCGGATTCGAGGAGGCGGCGCTCACGTCCAGGGTCTGCGTCTCGTTGGCCGCCCCGCTGCCGATGCCGCTCAGGGTCACCACCTGCTCGCTCGCATCGGGCTCCAGCGCCAGGTCGGGCAGCGGGTCCAGCGTCGGGGCGTCGTTAACGGGCGTCACCGTCACACTCACCCGTGCCGTCGCGGTGAGCACTCCGTCGCCGATGGTGTAGGTGAAGCTGTCCAGACCGTAGGCATCGGGCGATGGTGTGTAGATCACGGCGTCGCCGTCGACAACCGCGCTACCGTCGTCAGGCGCGGTGACGCTCAGGAGCTGCGGCGTCTGCCCGTCAGGGTCGCTGTCGTTCGCCAGCACCGAGATGGTCACGGGGTGGTCCTCCGGCGTCTCAACGTCATCGTCCACGGCCACCGGCGGATCGTTGACCCCGCCCACGCTGACTGTGATCCGCGCCGAGGCGGTTAGCCCGCCGGGATCGGCCACGGTGTAGGTGAAGGCGTCCACGCCGCTGAAGTCGGCGGCCGGCGTGTAGCGGACGCCCGTGGTGCCGCTGATGGCCGCCGTACCGCTGACGGGCGTCCCCACCGTCGTGATGCTCAGGGGGTCGCCCTCTGGGTCGCTGGTGTGATTTGGAATCAGGCGGATGGTTGTGGAGACCTCTTCCTCGGTGGATACGGACACGTCCTCGGCGCTGGGCGGTCCGTTCACCGCGACCGTCACTGTGGCGGTGGCGCTGAGGGCGCCGTCGGAGGCCCGGTAGCTGAAGGTGTCCCGGCCGGCGAAGCCCGTCGTGGGCGTGTAGACGAGCCCGCCGTCGGGGGCCACGTCCGCCGACCCGTGGCTGGGCGAGGTGGCGAGGAAGGCCTGCAGCGTCGCTCCTTCGGCGTCGCTGTCATTGTCAAGCACGCCGGGCGCCTGGACGGTCAAGGGTGTGTCCAGGTTGGTCCTGTAGGCGTCGGGCTGCGCGTCCGGCGGATCGTTGAACGTTGTGACGGAGATGACGACCGTGGCCAGGTCATCCAGCGCCCCGTCGTCCACGCGGTACGTGAAGCTTGTCACCCCGCTGTACTCAAGCGGTGGCTCGTAGAGGAAGGAGCCACCGCCCGCCAGGGCCAGGGAGCCCACCGTGGGTGTCTCTTCCACCGTGGCGTGGAGTGTGTCGCCGTCCGCGTCGCTGTCGTTAGCCAGCACCCCGGGCGCGCCGACGCTCAGGTCCTCATCCTCCAGCGTGGTGTAGGCGTCGTCCTGGGCCACGGGCGCGTCGTTCACCGCTTGCACGTCCAGGGTCACCGTCACCGCGTCCGAGTCGAGCTCGCCGTCGTTGGCGCGGTAGGTGAAGGTGTCGGTGCCGTCGAAGTCGGCGTTGGGCGTGTACTCGAACGCGCCGTCGGCGTTCAGCACCAGCGTCCCGTGAGCCGCGTCGCTCTCTAAGGTGGCCGTGAGCGGGTCGTTCTCCACGTCGTCGTCGTTGCCCAGCACGCCGGGCGCGGCGACGGCGAAGGCGGTGTCCTCCGTCGGTGTGTAGGTGTCGGCGTGCGCCACCGGCGGGTCGTTGACCGGGTTGATGGTCAGTGTCACCGTCGTGGGGCTTGAGTTGAGCACGCCGTTGTTGATGCGATAGGTGAAGTCGTCCGTGCCCCAGTAGTTCAATGGGGCGGGCGTGTAGGTGAAGGCACCGGTCGCGTCCAGCGTGAGTGAGCCGTGAGCGACGTTGCTCTCCAACGTGGCCGTGAGCGTCGATCCCACCGTAGCGCGGTCGTTATCCAGCACGCCCGGCGCCGCCACATAGAGCGGTACACCCTCGTTCGTGGTGTAGGCGTCCGAATAGCCGAACGGACGGCCCGCCAGTTGGGCAACTTCATCCAGGGAGAGGGTGGAGCTGTAGACGCGCACCTCGTCGGCCGACCCCAAGAAGCCCCGAGGGCTCCAGCCACTACTGCCACTCGCGATCATCCAGTACGGAAAGTCGCCCCCTCCTGCCACGGCGCCCACCGAGTCGGCGCTCGTGCTCCCCAGCACACCGTTGCGGTAGAGCCGCCACACCCCTTCGGCGCTGTCGTACGTGCCCGCCAGGTGGACCCACTGGCCCACATCCTCGGGAGGGATCGGCAGCGATGCGCCGTGGAGGGTGCCGCCCAGGTTCGAACCGACCATGTAGTTCCCAGTCAGCCAATCAGTGGCACCGCGGATGCCCAGGAAGTTGGCACGTAGCTCGTCATTGTACTTGACGTACCCTTGGGCGACGAAATCCTGGTTGCTGTGAGCGTCCTCGGGTTTTACCCACGCCGCGATCGTCACGGGCAAGTCGGTGCTTGGGTAGCCCTCGGACAGATAGCCGGAGCCCTGCGGGCCGAGCTGGACCCATTGCGCAATCTCGTTGGTCGTGCTCTCCTGTCTCTCGAACGCCAGGGCCGCCGCGTTGTCCGGAGGCGCGAGCTTCAGGCCGCTGGTGATCCATTGCGGCAGGTCTTCTGGGTCGGGATTCCCCCAGTTTGAATCGAACACGCCCGTGTTCCCGTACCCGGATAGATCGGCCGTGGTGGTACCGCTCCCCTCATCGAGGGGCCAGTACCCCACCAGGCTGGTGCGTTCGACGTCGCTGATCGTCACGCTCACTGTCACCGGGAGGGAATCGAGCACGCCGTCGCCAGCGACATAGGTGAAGGTGTCCGGACCTGCGTAGAAGGCATCCGGCGTGTACGTGAACGCGCCACTGGGCGCCAGCGACACCGACCCATGCGCAGGCGAGTAGACCAGCGTGGCCGTCAGCGTCGAACCTTCCGTCGCCTCGTCGTTCGCCAGCAACCCCGGGGCATCGCGATGCAACACCTGGAGCTCAGGCCCTCCGCCCCAACCCTCGACGGCGTAGGCCTCAGGGAAAGCCAACGGCCGAGCCGCCAGTTCGTACAGCTGAATCTCGCCCGAGTCGATAAACAGTCTGGCATCTCTGAGCAGGAACGAGTAGACGCGTCCGAAGGTCAAATAGGCCGTTTCTCCCCAGTTATCCGGTCCGCCCTGGTTGCGCCCGTAGAGCTTGATCCGGTCCTTGATGGTAGAGTCGATCTCGACCTCCTCCACGACAGCGACCTTGTCGCGCTGGGCCGAGACGTCCGGTCCATCGATGGCAGCCTGGTCGCCAAACGCTTTGACGAGGCCCCAAGTATCCGGACCACCTTGGTTACGGTCGAAGAGGTAGAACGGACTGCCGTAGTCGTCTCTGTAGTAGACGAGAAGCACGTCGCCGCCGAGGGCCAGGTTGTGACCGAAGTCCCCGTACCCGAGGCCCTCCACGTCGTTCTCAGTCAGGGACTTGAAGGGTACACGGTCTCCCGAGCCGTCAGCCTGCAGGGGGTCGACCAGGTACACGGCGCCGTGCCTGTCGAAGTTCGGGGCGCTGACGGCCAGCACGCCACCGCTTGCGTCCATGGCATGACCGAGGTGGGCATACGCATCATAGGGTACCTTCACTTCCCCACTGAAGCTCCACCCACGCGGATCGAAGGGGTCGCGACCGTAGATGGCGACCCTTCCGGCGGCGGTGTAGGTCTGGGTAGCCTCGACCTGATCGAAGTCGGGGGCGCCGACAGCGAACCAGTCGTCCCCAGCCGCGACGGCACTGCCAAACTCAGATCCGGTGGTCCCGACGAGGGGATCGATCGGGAGTCCGCCCCAATGGCCGGGGCCGCCACGATCGCGCTCAAAAAGCCAGACCCTTCCCGTGTCATAGCTGTACCCGGGCTCGCCGACGATCAGCGTGTCGCCGCTAAAGGCCACCGCCGCGCCGAAGTCATTCCAAGTGTCGCCATCGGGCTCGCCTGACAGGCTCTTGACCAAGCCCCACGCATCCGCGCCCTCTGCATTCCGCTGGAAGATGGTGACACGTTCCTCCCCTGGCACGCCCACCGCCAGGAGGTCGCCCTTCATCGTGTAGTCAACAACCG
>CAZEQC010000020.1:25028-42592 GCA_964514285.1 uncultured Anaerolineales bacterium
CGTGCCCGAGGGCGTGGCCGTCTCGACCCACAGATCCCCCTTTCGGGAGAACAGCGAGACCGCGCCGGCGTCCTCGGCGATGGTGTCCTCCGACGGCGCGCCCACCAGGAGGGCGTCGTTCAAAACCTGAACCGCCGCCCCCGCCCGCCCGGCAGTAGCCGTGAAGACCTGCGCGATGCCCCAGGCGTCGGCACCGCCCACGTTCCGCTGGAAGAGATACGCTGCCCCCTCGCCATGGGCGCTGTCCGGCGCCCCAGCCAGCAGTGCGCCCTCGTGGAGCGCCAGCGACGTGGCGAAATGGTCCCCCGCGTCCCCCGCCGGCGTGCTCACCTTGCTGCGCAGGCCCCAACGGTTCACGCCACCCAGGCCGCGGTCGAAGATGTACACCGCGCCTCGCTCGGGCTGGCCGGCCATCTCGGCCAGCGGCGCACCCACGACGACGGTGTCGCGCTCGATGTCGACGGTCGCTCCAAACCGATCGCCGGCGACCCCGTCGGTCGCCGTGAGGACCGTCACCGGCCCCCAGGCCTCGGGACCGTCCTGGTCGCGGGTATAGACGTAGGTTGCGCCCAGCTCCGCGTTCGCCTGCGGCACGCCTGCCACCAGCGTCAGGCCATCCAGCGCCAGCGAGGTGCCAAGTTGATCCCCGGCCATCCCATCGGTCGCTGTGAGCACCTTCACGCGCCCCCAGGTCTCGTTCCCGCCGGCGTTCCGCGAGTAGATGTGGATCGCGCCGCCATCCGCAAGCGCACCGTCATCCGCCTGCGGAGCGCCTACGGCGAGCCGATTGTGGGCAAAGGCCAGGGCAGCCCCGAAGTGATCCCCGCTCAAGCCGTTGGTGTCCGTGATCGCCTTGACCTGGCCCCACGCGTCGGCCCCGCCGGCGTTTCGCTCGAACAGGTAGACCGCGCCCCGCTCAGCAGTGCCTCCTACACTGGCATAGGGAGCACCAACAGCCAGCCAATCGTGGTAGAGGGCCACCGCGCTGCCGAAGCCATCGCCGGACGCGCTCACCGTGGGCGTGATCTTCGTGACCAGCCCCCACTGATCCGCGCCATCCTCATGCTGCCTGAAGACGTAGACGGCGCCTGGCTGGGATATGGTACCCGTCATCGACGGCGAGCCGACGGCCAGGGTGTTGCCTGCGGCTGCCAAAGCGTAGCCGAACTGCGCGTCAGCCTGACCATCGAAGGCGGTCAGTTGCTTCGACAAGCGCGTCAGCAGCGGATCGATGGTGATGGGGTAGCTCGCCTCAGCCGCTTCCACCGTCATGGTAAGGACGCTCTCCCCTTCCGTCGCCAGGCGCGCCGGCAGCGTGCGCCCGTCAGCATCGGAGACGTGCAGATCGGCATAGCGCAGCACGACCTGACCGGCCGCGTCGCGGAAGAGTACCGCCTGGCCGTCGTCCGTGGCGATGGGTTCCAACGACGTCGTCAGCGCCATCCGCAAGCGGATGGGGGCGTCGCTGCCAGCTACGGGCGGCTGCTCGAGCGTGAAACCCTGCTCGACGCCGCGCGCGTTACGCGTGTACCACTCCCTCAGGCCCGATCCCCTCTCCACGCTCACCCGGCCGGCAGCCTCGGTCGCCGCCGTCGAGTGCGTCACATCCTCCATCTCGTCGCCAGCGCCGTACTCGGTGAGGGTCAGCGTCCAGGTCCAGCCCTCTTCGTCCGGCGTGATGCTCACACCTTCCTCGGAGATGGACGTGGTCCAGGCGTTGGCTCGATCGTGATGGACGAAAACACCATCGGTCTCGTTCCACGTCGCCCCCTCGTCCGCTTCCTCGATCTGATCGCGGATCGAGGCCCAAGCCGTCGGAGTGACGCTACTCGGCGCTGACACGGGCCCGGACAGTGCCGCCCGGAGGTCGCTCGCGGACACAGGCTCCTTGTTACTGCTGGCATCCGGGTCGAGCTCTAGCGCAGATACTGCACGCTGTGCTGGACCACGTTGGGAAGCCCGGAGCGCCGAGTTCGAAGACGCTCTCGATCCGGCCTGTGTGGAGAGCGCTATCGACGTGCGTTCGGCGACCGGCGCGGGCCGTGCGCGGCCCGCCTTTGTGGTCGATGACGAGGTCGTCGTCACCGACTCGGAGACCGCCACGCCCAACGCGTCGCCTGCCGTGGCGTAGTGGCCCACCTCGACCGGCCGATCCGGGTCGCTGACGTCCACCACGCGCAGGCCGCCGCTTCCGTCCGCCACCACCGCGTAGTCGCCGGAGAGCGCCGTCTCCAAGGCCTCGCCGGGGGTGTCGTGGCGGGCGGCTCCCGCTGTGGGATCGTCCAGCGACAGCACCGACAGCCCCCGCGTCCCCTCGGAGACGTAGGCGTGGCTGTCGTCCAGCGCCACGCTCTGCGCCTCCTCCACCGAGGGATAGATGTCGGCCAGGCGCGGCCGGCCGGGATCGCTGACGTCCACCTGCCACAGGCGCCCGGCGGGCACGTAGGCCGTGGTCTTGCCGGTGTCACTGACGACCATCGGCTGCCCCGCGATCCACGGTTGCTCGTCCCAGACCCCGGCCTGGAAGAGGCTGGTCGCCGGGGTGTCGCATTCGGCGGTGAGGCGGTAGAGCCGCTCGTCGCCGGCTGCCGAATCCACCAGGGACCGATACCATGGGGCGGCGAAGGGCTCGGCCGTGCCGACGCCCGCCCCGCAGGGCGAAGAGAAGCCCTCGCGCACCAGGTTGTAGTCCTCAGCCACTGTCTTGTAATGGTACCGCTCTCCCGCCATGGTGCGCGTGATCGCCACCCGCGGCGCCAGCGTGTCCAGCTCGCCGCTCCACAGCCGTCGGGTGAGGCCCGTAGTGTCGGCGTGGCCGGCGCTGTCCCAGCCGCGCGCGTCGATGTCGTAGGAGCCCTCCAGCCCGGCGGGTGTCTCGGCGCGCCACGTGGTCACGTCCACGTCATCGCCGCTCTCATCCACCTCGGCGGGCTGCCAGCGTCCCTCGTAGAGGCGTCGCACGTCCAGCGGGCCGAGGGCGCGGGGGTAGAGTTTCACCGCGTCCAACTGGCCGCGGAAATGGCGCAGGTCGTCCTGGGGCGTCGTCGTGTGCCACGTCAGCTTACCCGTCCGCCCCCCGGCGGAGAAGGTGTGGCTGCGCACGCCCGGCGCCGGGGTCAGCTCGAAGGTGCCCAGCGAGGTCCAGTTCCATCCCGTCGTGGGGTCCCAGTAGCGAGCCTCAACCTCGAATCGGACGTCGCCGCAGAATGCCGTCTCCAGCGAGAGCGGGTAGGCCCGCCCTGCCGTGGGGTAGGGTGGGCTTTCATAGACGAGCTCGTCCTCGTAGCGCACGCGCCACTGCTGCTCCCAGGTCTCGCCGGTCAGCGTGACCTGCTCCAATGTGGCGCATCCCAGGGCCTCGGCGCGGGCGCCTCTGCCCACGTCGAAGCGCTGCGCATTGGTCGGGCGCAGTCCAGCGAACTGATCCGTCTCGGCGCGGGCCTCACCGTCGACGTAGACCGTGTAGGTCTGCCCGTCGAAGACGCTGGCCACGTGCTGCCACGTCCCCGGCGTCAGCACCGGGTCCGTGGTGAAGCTGTGCAGCGTCGTGCCGTCGCCGAAGCCCGCCACCAGCCGGTCCCGCTTGATGATCTGCAGGAAGGGGTATTGGCTCTCAGCTGTGTCATAGGCCGCGCTGCTGACGATGGGATAGAGCTCGGAGGAAGCTTGCTCCCCATCCTGCGGTTCGACGCGGACCCAGGCGGCCTGGGTGAAGGCCGGGCCCTCGTTATCCAGCGCTAGGCTCGGGTCGGCGGCCACGGTCACGTAGTCGTTGCTGCCGTCGAGGCTCAGCGCGTGGGTCCCCTCCTGCCCCGGCATGGCCTTGTTGCGCGGGCCGCCGGTGTGGAGGGTGGCGGCGTGATCCCAGGCGGAGGCGTCCACCAGCGCTGCGCCGTCCACAGCCCAGCCCTGGTCGAAGTCGAAGGGCAGCGCCAGCAGAGGGTCGCTGCCTAGATAGAGCGTCTCGATCTCGGCCCCGCTCAGCGCGCGGTCGTACAGTCGCACGTCGTCGAGCGCGCCGAAGAGGAAGTCCCCGTTGCCCGCCGGGTTGCTCCCGACGGCAGAGCTGCCGCTGCATCGCCCCAGCGCGCCGGACGCGTCCGTCTCCCCGACTAGCTCTCCGTCCCGGTAGAGGCGCAGGGCCGCGCCGTCGTAACTCGCGGCCAGATGGACCCAGGTATCGGCCGGCGCGGCGGCGGCGTCCGCGACCCGGGTCCAGGCGCCGCCGACGTTGAAGGCGGCGTAGGGCCGCTGCTCGGCCCCGTCCAAGGCCAGGACGAAGCCGCAGTGGGTCTGCTCCTTGTAGGCCAACACCGTCTGCCGCGCGCCGATGGCGTCGCTGCGCTTGACCCAGGCGGCGACCGTGGTGGTGGTGAAGGTGCCGAGGTCGCTCAGGGCGACGGTATCCTCGCGTCCGTCAAACCTCGCGGCGTTGCCCACCCGGCCCGGGTGGTTGAGATCGGGGCACGCGGCGCCCGCGCAGGTGGCCGTGGCGTCCTTGCTGGCCAGATCCTTAAAGATGGTTCTGCCGGCGTCGCTGCCGTCGGACCCGTCGTCCAGCGGCAGGTGGAGCGCCAGGGAGGGGGGATGCGGGGTGTTGTGGAAGGGCGAGCCGGGCAGCGCCGGGCGGAAGGCGGCCTCCACCGCCGTTACCCCCACCGTGCGCTGCTGCGCCAACTGACGCACCTCGTCGGCCCCCGTGGCGCGGCCCACCACCATGACCTCGTCCAGGAGGCCATCGAAGCCGTCGTCCAATCGGCCCGAGCCGATCAGGAAGCGATCGATGGCGTCGGCTTTGGCCGGCTGGTCGTGGCTCACTGTGCCGCGTGCCACGCCATCTACATAAAAGGTGACGTCGTTGTCCTCGTCCATGACCGCGGCCACGTGCGTCCACGCCCCGGCCTGCACGTCGATGGCGTCCAGCGTGTAGGCGTGAACGCCGAAGGTCTCGAACCGCAGGTCATCGTCGTACAGCCCGAAGGCGAAGCCGTCGTCGGCGCTGTACGAGCGGTCGGCAGCGACGATGCGCTGGCTGCCCCCGACGCCCCGCGGCTTGATCCAGGCTGCCACCGAGAGGTCGTTCTGCAGGCCGTTGATGCCGGCCGCCTCTTTGGGGGAAAGGAAGATATCGTTGTGGCCGCTGAAGCGTACCGCGCTGCCCGACCGCCCATCCCAGCCGGCCGAGGGACAGTCGGAACCGCCATGGCACGTGCCGTGGCGCTGAGCGCCCGAGCTGTCGTAGAAGGCGGTGGCGCGGTCCTCCTCCTCGAAGCGCAGGGCCAGCAGGGTGTCCTTGGGCAGCGGCAGCTCGCTCACCAGGCCTTCCAGGGGCTGGTCGGGGGCCATGGGGACCTCCTCGCGCACGTCGAGATCGGCGGAGGGCGCGGCCGCGTCCAGGTGCAGCTGCACCGGGATCGCCACCGACGAGGTGTTGCCCATCCGGTCGGCGGCGCTGACGGTGACCGTGTAGCGTCCCGTGGGCCGCGCGCCGCTGAAGACGTAATCCACCTCCCAAGGCCAGCCCCGGTAGGTGGCAAGCTGGCGCTTGGCGCCCAGGGGCTTCCCCTCCGGGCCGACCAGCGTCACGAAGACGGCCTCTCGGCCCACGCCGCTCCCGGGAGCGCCGCCGTTGAGCGCCGGATCGACCAGCGTGCCGCTCAGGTGCGCGATCCAGTGGCCCTGCAGCGTGGGATGTCGCGTCGCGGCGATCAGATAGCCGCTGGTCAGCTCGGTCCCAATCCGGGGTGGGGTGCCGTCGACGTGGAACGTATAGCTCTTCTCCAGCGATTCGCGGTGACCGGTACGGTCCGTGGCCCGGGTGGTGAGGTGATACGTCCCCTCGCCCGCCGGGTCGAAGTAGGGGCACCAGGCGGTCGTCCCCATAGGCACGTCGGCCGCGTCGGTGCAGCGCGGCGCAGCGGTGTACTCGCTTATCCCCGAGCCGTCGTCCACGCCCAGCTCTACCATAGAGACGCTCGATGTCTCGTCGTGAGCCTCCACGTGGAGAGCCACGCCCTCTGGCGCGATGTAGGGCCGGTCGGCGTTGTAGGAGCGCAGCGTGGAGACTGGCGGTTCGTCGTCCACGGTGATCCAGTTGCCGCCGCGTATCTGGACCAGCTTACCCTGGTAGTGGAAGATGTCGCGCACCTCGGTGGCGGCCAGAGCGCGGTTGTAGAGCGTGATCTCGTCCAGCCGCCCGGCGAAGGCCTCGCTGCCTACCTGGAGCGCCTCGTCGTCGATGGTAGGGCGGCCAGCGGTGGTGGCCTCGCCCTGCAGGTAGCCGTTGACGTAGATGCGCAGCGTCGCCCCGTCGTAGGTGCCCATCACGTGGTTCCATTGGTTCATCACCAGCGGGGTTGCGCTGCTCACGTCCTGCTCGCTGCCATTCTCATGCCAGAAGGCGACCGTGGGGCGCAGGGAGTCCGACGGGATGTGCAGGCCTGCAAGGGTGCCGTTCTTCACCAGGACCTGCCTGCTGCTCTTCATCGTGGTGGGCAGGACCCAGGCGCCGATGGTGAAGGTCTGCTCCTTCAGGTCAGACGCGTGGTCGAAGCGCAAGGGTGCGGTACGGGCGCCCGCCCCCAGGTTGAAGCCCGCCGCCAGCCCCACCTGTCCGCTCACCCCGGCCTTGGGGCAGCTTGTCTCTTCACAGGTCGCCTCCAGGCCGCCCGCGGCGTCGCGGAACGGCGCGGGGCGCCGCCCCGCGCCCCCGTGCGGCTCGTCCAGGTGGAGCTGGAAGACCGGCACGCGGTCGTAGAGCGTCTCCACGTCGTCGGCAGCCAGCGGTCGGTTGAAGACCCGCACGTCGTCCATCGCCCCGTCGAAGCCTCTGCCCAGGGTAAGGGCCGAAAGCTCCTCGCTGGTGTGGACCGGGAGAGGGTCATCGTTGACCGGGATGCCGTTCTTGTACAGCGTCAAGCCGGTCCGGGGGTCGAAGACCGCCGCCAGGTGCTGCCACCGGCCCACCTCCACCGGTGCCGTGGCCGAGGCTCTGCCATCACCGTCGTATACCTGCCACGTGTCTCCTATGCGCACGATGGACCAGCCGTCACCCCCGCTGCGGATCACGTCGTGGACGCCGGAGCTGACGCTGGCGGGCCGTGCCCAGGCCGTCAACGTGGCGCCGTCGGCGCCGGACGACTGGTCCAATTGCAGGTGGGTCTGTACCACGTCGTCCTGCCCGTCGAACAGCGCGGCCTGGTTCTCCCGGCCGTTGATCCCCGCCGTGGGACAGGTGGCGCCGGAGCAGTAGGCGCCGCTCTGCTGCATGTCCACGTCCACGGTGTCCTGGAATCTCTCGCTGCCGGGCGCGTCGTCGAAGGGCAAGCGCATCGCCATGGAAGCGGAGAAGTAGAGCTCCTGCACCTCGCGGGCGGAGAGCGGGCGCTTGTACATCGTCAGCTCGTCCATCCGCCCATGGAAGGGAATGGACGGGTTGGCGAAGGCTGGATTGCCGGAGGCCCCCAGATAGATCTTGATGCGCGTGGTGTCCTCGCCGATCACGCCGTCGCTGTCATCCCCCTGCCAGTCCAGCGTCCTGTAGGCGTCGCTGGGGTCGTTGGTGCTGAAGGTTTCGCCCTTGCCCTCGCAGCTTCCCGATCCGATATCGCAGAGCGGGTCGTCGCCTGTGGATTCGATGCCGTCGTCGTCCTCCCAGGCCCGCAGGATGCCGCTCTCGTCGAAAACGTGTGCGAAATGCACGTCCCGTTCCTCATCCGGGTCTAGGTCACCCCACTCGCCGATCTCAAAGGGATGGCCTCCATCCCCGTCGTCCCAGTTCATCCGGATCTCGCAGTGCGGCGATTTGTCCGCCTCCTCAATCACCTTGAAGCGGTCTACGTAGACGCTCGCCTGATCGCTGGCGCGCCCGACGTAGAAATTGGTCTCTCTGGCGAGAGGCGGCGCTTCACCCATGCCCCAGTCGGCCCGCACCTCGTTGTTGACGTAGAGCACGGCCCGATACTGCTCGAAGCTGCCGTCGCTGGCGTATACCTTGCCAAAGGTGAGCACGACGTGGTTCCAGCTCTCCTCGGTCAGGACGGTCTCCGAGGTGGTGCGGGTGACCCACTTCTCGCCCGTGCCGTAGCCGAAGCGCAGCCTGCCGCCCACGTTGAAGAGGGAGGGATAGGCGTTTCTCCGAAAGCCACCGCCCTGCACCCCGGTGTCGTCAGCGCCCCAGTAGCGGCCCAGGATGCCCTGGGGGTGGTCGGCGTTGGACGACAGGACATCCGGCCAGACCCATGCGGCCATGGTGAACTGGCCCTCTCCCAGGTTCAGGCTGGGCGCGCCGGCTACGCCGAAGTACTCATCGCCGGCGAACGCAACAGCGTCCTGGCCGTAGACGCCGCTGGCGCTGCCGGGACACGCCGGGCCACCGCACCGCGCCGCGTTGCCGAAGCCCGAGACGTCCTCGGCTGGCCGGGTCAATGAGAACACACCCTCCTCGAACGGCAGGCGCATCACCGGGCGGTTGTAGAGGGCGCGGATCTCCTCCAGCGACAGCGCCCGCCCGAACGTGCGCACGTCGTCGATGGTGCCCTGGAAGCAAATGCCCTTCTCTGCACAGCTGCCTCGAGCCTGCCCCAGGTAGACGGTTCCCGCGCCGCTGAAGGGCGCCGCGCCCGTCTGCGCGCCCTGCAGATCGCCGTTGACGGCGATGGTCTGCTCGCCCTGGTAGGCGTCGTAGCGGAAGACCACGTGGTACCAGACGTCCGTCTCCAGCGTCACGTCTGCGCTCAGGGTCTTACCGCCGAAGCTCATGGTGGGCCGACCATCGCGTACTACCAGTTGGAGGGCGGAGGCCCTATCGCCGTCGGTGCCCATGATGGCCCGGTCGTTCGCTGCGCCGCCGCTGGTGGGGAAATCGCTCCCCTTGATCCACGCCGACACGGTGAAGTCGCCGTCCTGAAGGCCCAAGCGCTCCGCGCTCTTCAGCGTCAGAGACTGGCCACCGTCAAACGTCAGCGCGTAGTCGAAGTACCCCGGCGCGTGAGCCGTGGGGCAGCTCGCTCCGTTGCACGTCGCGTCGCGGGTTGGGAGATTCCCGGAGTGGTCCCCGAACGTCGTGGCGCCCGCTGGCTCGTTGAGGGGCAGCCACAGCTCAGCGTAGTTCGAGGCCTCGCGCCAGTCGGTGATCTGCGCCTCGGCCTGCTGGGTCAGCGTGAACGCGCCGGATGCCGCTGTCTCCGCCACCCGCACCTCGCCGGCCAGCGTGGACGTCCCCATGGGTTCCAGGACGAAGGTCTGCGGCGGCGGCGTCTGCGAAAGCGAGCCGCCCTGTACCGCGTCAACGCTGTGCAGCCCTTGGGCGTAACGATCATAGAGCTTGTTCGTCAGCGTGGAGGTGTAGACCATCGTCGCGCCCGGCCGTACGATGAGGTCGCTGGGGTCGTAGCGCGCGTCGGCCAGCGCAGCCACCTCCTCGGCCGCCAGCGCCCGGTCGAACGCGACCACTTCGTCGAGGTCGCCCTGAAACGCTTGATACGGCTGCCCGTCGCGGAAGGTGGACGCGCCGATGAGCAGATCGTCGTCGGTATCCGGCTGAGCGGGCTGCCCGAAGTCGACGGTGCCGCGAGCGACGCCGTTGACGTAGAAGGTGACGTTGTTATCCACCCCCATCACAGCGGCGACGTGCGTCCATTGACCGGCCTGCAGGTTGACGTCGTGGTCGTAGATGTTGACGCCATAGGTGTAGAACTGGAGGCTGCTGCCCGAAAGGCTCAGCTCATAGCCGTCGCCGCTCTCGCTGAAAGACGTGCCGATCAGGGCTTGCCGGCCGGAGACCGTATCGGGTCGGATCCAGGCGGCGAGGGTCAGGTCGTTGCGCAGGGCGTTCAGCTCGCTGTGGGGCACGCGCAGGGCGTCCTCTCCGTCGAAGTGGAGGCCGTAGACGTAGCGGCCGTCCGTGGTAGTGGGGCAGCCGGCGCCCGCGGCGCACGTGGCTGTCTTGCCATAGCCCGACGCGTCGCCGAAGCTCTCCGATCCGGCCGCCTCATCAAAGCGGAGCAGGAGCCGGGGCGCGTCCCCCTCCCGGGCCGCCGAGGCCATCTTCAGTACCGTGGGATCGGAGGGGCACTGGGGGTTGAAGCCGTAGACCCTCTCTTTGAAATCGGTGAGCGTGTCGTCGTCGGCATCCACGAAGAGCGGGTCCGAGGTCACGCGGGTCCGCAGCTGCTCACCATCACCGTCGAAAGCGTAGACGATCTCCCACCCGTCCAGCTCCTCGCCGTCGGTCAGGCCGTCGCCGTCGGAGTCCTGACGGCGGGGGTCGGTGCCCGCGCGCAGCTCCTCCGCGTCGTTGAGGCCGTCGCGGTCGGTGTCGTACATCGTCGGGTCGGTGCCCTGCTCGTACTCAAAGGCATCGTTGAGCCCATCGCCATCGGTGTCCCACTGGCTGTCATCGGGGTCGGCGCCGCCCTTGACCTGCGCCAGGAGCCTGTCGCCGTCAAAGTCGGGCTGCACGGGGAAGCGGGATGTGCCGCCCTCGGCCGTCGTCGAGGCCTGTGTCCAATTCGGGGCATAGCCACCGCCCTTCGCCGTCGGCTGATAGAACCCGTCCAGCGTGGCAGGGAAGATGTCGACGATGAAGCGGTCCCCCAGATCGAGGTGGCTTGTGCCCTCCTTCTCGTTGATGGTGCACACGGGGACGAGACAGGTGTAGGGCACGTACGGCGCCATGGCGCACTGGGGCCCGCTGGGGAAGGCGAAACACTCCTGCACTGGCAGCACGTACCCCTCGGAGAGGTAGAGCGTGGGCCGCTGGTTGAGACCGGCTGGGCCCAGCGGGATGGGCGCACTGGTTGGCTCCGCGTTGATGCGGAACGTGTGCTCCTCGGCCGTGGGCTGCCATTCATCGCTCATCGAGTCGAACACCAGGCCCTCGAAGTCCTCCTCCTCCGTCTGCCAGCGATAGTCAAAGACGGCCTTCTTAGCGTTTTCGTCCTTGAACTGCCAGGCGTAGGACATAGACTTCCAATCCGCCGGAAAGAGCTGCGTTCCGTTCTTCCACCCCTCTTTCATCTCGTCGGTGGCGGGCGTCACCGGGACTAACTCAATCGTATTGGTGAGCTCGGCGCTGTAGCGGATCTCGTTGCCCGCGCTCAGGCCTCGATCTGGGTCTGGCAGCGCGTAGTCCATGGCGCCGAAGGTCAGGCGATCCTCGTCGCCCAGATCCACCAACACGGTGGACCCGTAGATGACCTGCTTGATCAGCTCGGCAGCCAGACCCGAGATCCCCTTGCAGACCCAGCCCCCCGGGCGCTCGCTGACGTCCTCGCCGGCGATGGCGGAGCCGACGGCACATGCCGCGGCGATCAGCGCGTCGATGGCGGCGATGATGGCAGCGATGACCTGTCCGACCACGGGGATCATAGAGATGGCGAACATGATCACCGCGACGACAGTGTAGGCCACCGCTTCGGCGAAGGCAGCGTTGGCGGCCAGGCTGCCAGCCTTGTGACCACCGGCGAGGATGCTGGTCAACATCCCGGCGAAGGCCACCACCGTCCCGATCACCAGGCCGATCACGGCGCACGCCATCGTGGCTCGGGAGATGGACTGCAGTTGTCGGGAGACCGCCGTGGCGATCCTGCTCACCACGCTGCCCGTCAGTTGACCAACCTCGTGGACCGCTGCCACCGCCTGACTCGCGCTGCGGAACGTAGTGATCAGTGCGTAGACCGTCGTCGAGGCCACGAGCGTCTGGACCGCCACCTGGATCATCTGCGCCGTATCGGCGCCCACCACCCCTGTCGCCACCAGGGTCACTGCCAAAACCGACACCGCCCCCAGCGCGGCGCCAATGCCGATCGTCCGTCCAAGACGCTGCGGCGAGGCCCGCAGACGGGTGCCGGCTTTTGCCAATAGCTGACGGAGCCCGGATTGCGTGGAGGTGTTCAAACGGTGGCTTCCCATCATGATCGAGAAACGCTGTGTCCTGGTCGTCTGAGTCGTGCCCGACGTCTGCCTGCTCCCATCTGCGCCATCGCCTATCATATCGTCGCATAGCATGCTCACCAGCTCTTCGGCGATCACCTGGGCCATGAAGGCGCTCATCGTGCTGGCGATCCCCTCGGCCAACGACGAATCGCTCGGCCCCACGCCGCCCAGCGGCAGGTCATCCGTCTGCACCTGATTGACCCGTCCCTGATTCATCATCAGGTAATACGCCTGTGCCATCGCGATCTCGCCATTCATGACGTCCTCGCCCAGGCCCTCCGGCAGGTCGGCATCGAGTTCGAAGAGATCCTGGAGCTGCGTGCCTAGCTGCTCCCAGTAATCGGCCATAGGATAGGAGCGCCAGCTTCCCTCTCGGAAGCAGTAGGGCGCCCAGTTCAAGGCGGCCAACACCTTGACGTCGCGCTCGGCGAAGTCGACCGTCGCCGCTGAGCCGTCCGATGCAGCTTCGCCCAGGCCTACCGAGCGATGGATCTCCTCGCGGGCAAAGAGGAGCGTGGGCGTTGCCTCCGTGTAGTCGCCGAAGGTTTCCTCCAGGATGCGCTGCGACTCGGTCATCATGATGTGAGCCAGGTGATCCTGATTGGGGTAGGCGAAGGTCTCCAGGCCGAACGTGGCGGTGAGGGGCACGCCGAACCGGTCCACCGGGGTGATGGAGGGATCCCGAGACGGGCCGAAGCGCTGATCGATGGTCTCCTCGGCCAACGTCAGCCCTGCCGTCTCGGTCGCCACCCCCACGTCACGGACGCCGTTCTCGTTCTGATCGCGCCCGCTGACGAAGGCCGCGTCTAGCCCGCGGGCCAGCCCCCAGAGCCAGTTATCGTATTGGCGCTCCGTCTCGCTCTCCGCGGCTGGGTCCTCCCAGGCCACGGACACGTTCAGCCCGCGATCCTCGCGCACGGAGAGGCCCGTCAGGTACCAGTCCTCATAGTAGGAGTGCACGATCTGCGCGTTGTCGAGGCGCCAGTTCTCGGCGCTGTCGCACCAGTCCTCTACGTCCTCCTCGCTCAGGTCGGCGGGGGCCGGTTTGCACCAGTCCGTCAGCGCTTGCACCAGCCAGACCACGCGCACCTGTTGGGCCACGTCGCCCAGGTTACCGGCCTGAGGCTGGTAGAACACCCGGGTGGAGAAGGCCGTCCGCCCCCCGCCGGTCTCGTCGGGCACCACGTTTAACGGGGCGTAAACCAAGACCGTCCCCTCGTTGTCCTTGTCGCGCACCGACATGCCGTATGCCTCCAGTGGCTCCCCGTCGATCATCTGGGTGCGGGAGGAGCCGTTGGGTAGATCGTTGAGCGGCACGCAGGACCGGATAGCATCAGCGCCCTGCCCGTCGTCCGCCATCACCACGTGCTCGCCGTCGGCGATCTCCACCAGCGGGCCCAGATCGTCGCGCGTGCTCGTGGGGCTCGCGCTGCTCAGCTCGAACCGCTGGCCCACCGGCCTACCCAGATCGCCGCAGACGCCCTCGTAGATCTGGAACCCCACCGTCTCCTCGACGTCCGGTGTGTCGGAGAGGCGCACTTCGATGCCGGCCGCCCGCTGCGTCAGCATCAGCTCAATGTCGAACGTGTTCTCCCAACCCAGGGTCGTCTGGGCCGTCGTCATCGGCAGGGGTAGATTGCCGCCCGTCAATTCGATCTCGATCATCGGGATCAGGCGCATGTCGCCGTTGGCGGAGCGCGCGTCGCCGCCCTCCTCGGAGCCCATCACGTCGGCAAAGGTGCTGTCGTTCCCCTCCTGACGCTGGATCTGGCCCATTTCGTCGCCGCTCGGCCAATCGAGCACGTTCATGGCATAGGTCAGGTGGTCGGGGTTCTCTGGGCGGAGCTGAAGATCGACCAGCGTGGGGAAGTGGCCGCCCGCTCCGTCCGGGCGCGCCTCCAGGTTGTGTACCAGCAGCTGGAAGGGATTGGTTCGACTGAAGAGGGTCTCCTGCCCCAGCGCAGTGAGAGGAGAAAGGTCAAGGCTGTCGGGAACCCCGTCCTCGTCGCTGTCTTGGTCGAAGAGGTCGGGGATGCCGTCGTCGTCGGTGTCGACGCAGGGCGTGTTGGGGTCGTCAGGGTCCTCTATCCCGGCACCCTCCATATCGACGTTCAGGCGCTGGGGACATTCCAGGCCGTCGGGCCGTCCGTCGTCGTCGCTGTCGACGCTGTTGGGGTCGCTGTACCACGTCTGACCTCGGTAGGAGAAGCCGCCCACCTCCAGGCCGTCGCCGATGCCGTCCCCATCGCTGTCGGCGCCCAGATCAGCCCTGGCCTCCGTGCCCAGCCGCAGCGCCTCCCAACCGTCGAGCAGGCCGTCGCCGTCGCTGTCCGAATCCTGGGGATCGGTGGTGTAGACCGTCAGCTCCTCGCAATCGTTCAGACCGTCCTCGTCGCTGTCGCTGTTCCGCTCATCGTTGGTGCACAGGTCGGCGGGGTCAGCGGAGGCCTCCTCTTCCCCAGCCAGATCGAGCAGCGCGCCCGGTACGGCGGGCGCGTCTGAATCCCTCGGGGACGAGACCGTTTCCTCCGCCGCCAGAGGGTCGCGCTGCGGATCCCAAAGCGGGCCCTCGACTGCCGCCTGGACGCGTGCCGCCTTCTCCTGCGTGGTCTGGTCGGCCTCTTGCTCCGCCCGCTTTCTCGTCTGCTCTTCGATGAAGGCCGCGGCCTTGACGTCGTTGAGGAGCGGTACGACCACCATCGAGAGCAGCAGGGCTAGGACAACCGCGGTATAGAGCGTGCGGGAGCGGCGCCGGAACACCAGGACGGCCAGGAAGCCCACCGTCCCCAGCGCTAGGCCCAGCTTCCTCGCCACGGTCTGCCGCTCCCGGGTCGACGCAGTCACCCGGGTCGACGCAGTCACCCGGGGCGTCTGGGGTAGATTATCGCTCAACACACGTGGCAGCGGGCCCTCAGCCCTCTCGGGAAAGCCAAAGAAGTCGGTCTCGATCTCCGCCCTGACCCGTTCGCCGTCTGCGGCCGGGGGATAGGCCAGCTCGACCGCCAGCTTCGCCGGCAGTCCATCCGCCGTGAGCCACACCTCGCCGTCGCCCTCCACGTCGCGGTAGATGGCGGAGCTCTCCAGGCGTACGCCTGGCGGCAGCTCTCCCTCCTCCATCAGGTGCTGCTGAAGCTGGTCACGGACGTAGGCCGCGAACGCTGGACCGTCGATCTCGTACGTGAAATGGCTCGCCTCCGCCGTTTCCCCCGCTGTCGGACGGACATTCTTGGCCCCGGCCAGGTAGGCCAGGAGATCGCCGGCTGGGGCGAAGGCGTCGGAGAAATTGTCCAGCTCCTGCCACCGTCCGCCGGGGGCACGCCCTCGGGCCTGATTGCCGTCGATGCGCACCTCGAAGCTGTCCCGGAAGCTCAGGGCGCTGCCCCCCTGGGGGCGCAGCCGAAGCGCCATCTGCTCCTCTGGCGTGTTGACCCGTCCCTCCATGAAGAGCGTCTCGGTCTTGGCGCTCCGTCCCGCGTTGCGTAACGCCGGCGCAGGATAGGTGGTCTGGGCAATTTCGGTGGTGAAGTGGTAGACCCCCACCTCCTGGGCCCGGCGCCACGCCCGCTGGACCGTGGCATCCGCCGAGGGGGCAGCTTGCAGGACCTGCGGCCCCAGCAGGCTTGCCAAGAGCAAGGCCAAGCCGGCGATCAAGAGTCCAACGTCATATCGGCGATTGTCACGCCCCATGGTTAAGACCTCCTGCTTCTATGCCACATGCCACGAAAGATCAGCAGTCTCAAGAGACCCAGGACTGCTCCTAGTGCGCTCTTGCACAACAAACGTGGCTGTAACCACCAACTCTGTGGTTCCCACGCTCTAGTCGGATTAGGCGGCCCTCCGCCCGTGATCCGGTGATCTTGTGCTCAACAATGAGCGGCTCTACAGGAATCCCTCATCTCACGTCATCCACCAGGAGTGGAAAGCGAATAGCTACTCGCGCTCCTGCGTCAGCTCAGTTGAACAAGCCTCCGTCCTCTCCTTCAGAAAGGCGAAAAGAGCGTTCAGATCGGCGAAACGACGGCGCTCAGCGTCATAGGCCCCTTCGATGGCCGCTCGCCAGACGAAGCCCTCCTCCGTCTCCACCGGCCAACAGCGCACCAGATACGCCAACCGCGGAGAAAGACCCCTCCCTTCGTTCCCCATAGCTTGTACTCCCATTTCTAACGCCACGATCTCTCCTTCCTATCGGGGAGGAGGTGGGTCTCCTATTCCCCAAGACGCACGCTCCCGCATCGACGTGACCGACACGATCGCTCTCATCATAACAAATCAGCGTAGTGAAAACGTAGTGAGAGGATTGAGCATCCGCTTGGATGTGCTATAATCATCCACACACGTAGCGCACGTTTCCGTGAGCGGAGCGCCACCTGCCGAGGTAAGTCTGATCATCCGCACCGGCGCGTATAGCTTCCCATGACTGACCACGACGTGAAACTGTCCCTGTTGGGGCCCTTCCGCGCAGAGCGCGGCGGCCAACGCGTCACCGCCTTCAAGTCGAACAAGGCGCGCGCCCTGTTGGGCTACCTGGCCGTCGAACGGGATACGGCCCACCACCGCGATGTGCTCGCTGGTCTCCTTTGGCCCGGATCCTCCAGCGCCCCGGCCCTCTTGCGTGACGTCCTATCCAACCTGCGCTTGCTGCTCGGCGACCGCGACGCAGCGACGCCCATCATCCGGGTGCGGGCCGACACCCTCCAGCTCAACCCCTCGGCATTGGCAGGAGGCGCGCTCTGGTTGGACGTAGCGGCCTTTTCGGATCTCACCGCCGATGCACCCGGGGAGGAGGATCTCAAGCGGGCCGTGAGGCTCTATCGAGGCGACTTCATGGACGGCTTCGCGCTGAGAAGCACCCCGGACTTCGAGGCCTGGCTCCTGCTCCGGCGCGAGGTGTTTCGGCGTGCCGTTCTCGACAGTCTCTATCGGCTGACGACCCGCTACCTGCAGCGCGGTGACTACGCCGCGGCCCAGGCCACTGCGCGGCGGCAGCTGGCGCTCGACGGCTACAGCGAAGAGGCCCACCGCCAGCTGCTGCGCGCCCTGGCGCTAGATGGTCAGCGCAACCGGGCCCTGGCTCACTATGCCGACTACTGCCAGCTGCTGGACGACGAGCTGGGCGTTGCGCCTGACGTCCGCACCACCGCCCTCTACCAGCGCATTCGCGACGGTCGCCTCCAACTCGCCACGGCAGGGGCCTCGCCATCCGCCAAGCACATGGTCGCGCTCTCGCCCTCTGGCACGATGCCTACCCCCTTCGTGGGACGCAGCTCGGAGCTGGCCTGGTTGGAGGCCCGTCTCCAGGAGGTGCAGCGGGGCCGTGGGCGAATGGTTTTCCTGACGGGCGAGCCGGGCAGTGGCAAGACTATGCTGGCCCGGGCGTTCACCGACCGCCTGCTGAGGCGCGCCGACGATGTGGTGATCGCTGGCGGGTTGTGCAACGCCCAGGTCGGCGCTGGGGATCCCTACTTGCCCTTCCGCGAGATCTTGCACCTTCTGAGCGGTGACCTCGACGTCCCGGCGCTCGGTGGCGCGCTGTCCCCGGCCTACGCGCAGCGGTTGGAGGCCTTCGCCCCTCTGACGCTGCAGGCGCTGGAGGATAAGGGGCCGGACCTGTTCGGGCATTTCGTGCC
>CAZEQC010000020.1:42692-50356 GCA_964514285.1 uncultured Anaerolineales bacterium
GACGACCTGCAGTGGGCGGATGAGGGGACGCTCAATCTGCTGGCCCACCTGGGACGCAGGCTAGCGGGCAGCCGCATCCTTATTATTGGCATCTACCGTCCCATGGAGGTTGCGCCGGATGGAGCCCTCTCGTCGGTCGTTCGGGAGCTGCAACGAAACCATGGCGAGGTTGTCCTCGACCTGGATCAAGCCGGAGGGCGCGCTTTCGTGGAGGCTTTCCTCGACAGTACGCCTAACAGACTCGACGCGGCGTTTCGCGAACAACTGACCCGCCAGACTGGGGGACATGCCCTTTTCACCACGGCGCTTGTCGAGCAGATGCGGGAGGACGGCACGTTGGTCCAGGATGGAGAGGGTCGCTGGACCATTAGCGCCGACTTGGATTGGTCTCGATTGCCACCCCGGGTGGAGGCTGTCGTCGCCGAGCGTATCGCTCGCCTGTCAGAGCCACGGCGCGAGCTTCTGGCCGCTGCCAGCGTCCAGGGCGAGGCTTTCACCGCTGAGGTTGTGGCTCAGACGCTGGAACGAGATGCTCCATCGGTGAGACAGGCGTTGTCCAGGTTGGGGAACGACAAGCTTTCCGGCCCCGGGCACAACCTGGTTCAAGCCCTGGGCATAGAACAGGTAGGTGGGCGCCCCGTGGCGCGGTATCGCTTCCGGCACGCCTTGTTCCAGCGCTACCTCTATAAGTGCCTGGATCCCATCACCCGCGCGCAGCGCCACAGGAGCGTGGCGCAGGCTCTGCAGTCTATCTACGCGGCCCACCTGGATGAGATCGCCGTGCGGCTGGCGTACCACTTCCAGGAGGCGGGCCTGGTGGAAGCGGCGGTCTCCTACTACACCAGGGCGGGGCAGCGGGCCTACCGCCTCTCCGCGCCGGCTGAGTCGGTGGCCCTGTACCAATGTGGCTTAGCGTTGTTGGAACAGTTGCCACCCTCCGAGGCGCGCGACCACCGTGAGCTGGAGCTGCTTCTCAATCTGGAGGCAGCCCTGATGACGACGCGCGGCTGGGGAGCCTCGGAGCGGATTCAGGCGCTCCAGCGAGCCTACGGCCTCGGGGAGCGGTCGGGCGAGAGGCTGCTTCTCCTACCCGTGCTGCAAGCCCTTGCCAGCGTGCACATCGCGCGGGCGGACTTCCCGGCGGCGCTGGACGACGCTGACCGGCTGCTGACCCTGGCCGAGGAGGCCTCCGACGATCTCTACACGGTGATGGGACGGCGCCTGCTGGGCACGGCGCACCTCTTCATGGGTCATTGCCAGAAGGCGTGCAAGTTCCTGGAGGCTGGATTGCGGGGCTACGTGGTCCTTGCGGCCCATGCCAGGGAGTCGTTCTACGTCTCTTCGGCCGAGGAGGGCGTCCGTCTACGCGTCTGGTTGGCCTATGCCCTGCTGCTCCTGGGGTATCCCGATCAGGCGAGCCGGGCGAGTCGCGACGCGTTGGAGGCCGCGGCAGGGCTCGACTACGGGACGGTCAAGGGGATTGCCCTGAGCAGCGCTGGCGGAGCCTTCCACGCCACGGCGCGGCAGCCGCAGGAGGCGTTGCGATACGCCGAGCAGCTGTTGGCCCTCGGGACGAGGCACGCTTTCCCCTTCTACCAGGCGTGGGGTACCTTCTATCGCGGCTGGGCCCTCGCCTTCCAGGGCCAGTCGGCCGCCGGGCTGCCCGAGATGCGGGCTGGTCTGGAGCAGCTGGAGGCCACCGGCACGCAGGCCTCCCTCGTCTCTCTCTTCACGCTGATGGCTGAGATCTATGCCCGTGAGGACCGGCGTGAGGAGGGCCAGGAGGCCCTGCAGCGGGCCCTCACCCTCTCCCGGCAGACGCGAGCGTGCTCCTACTTGCCGGAGATCCACCGCGTGCAGGGGCTGCTGCGGCTGGAGGAGCAGGCGTTGGAGGAGGCGGAGGTGAGCTTCCTCCGAGCCGTCGGCGCGGCACGCGATCAGTCTACCCGGTTGCTTGAGCTGCGAGCAGTCGTAGCGCTGGCACGGCTGTGGGAGGATCAGGGGCGTTTCGCGAAAGCCCATAACCGCTTGTCTCAGATCTACTGTACCTTCACCGAGGGCTTGGATATGCCGGATCTCGTGGCAGCTCGCGCCCTCCTCCGGCGCCTCGCCCCGGCCTGACCCCGGGGGTTGCCGCCAATGCTCTAGCCGGATTCGAAACCCAGCGATCCTACAACTTCCCCGTGCGCCCTCCGGATTCGAAATCCGGCGATCTCACACTCTGGTTAAGATCACACCTACGGCATAATCCGCGCATCAGCCGGCAACCCCGGCTTCAGCGCGTGATCCGGATTGGGGATCGTTACGTCGACGGCGAAGACCAGGTTCACCCGCTCCTCCTCCGTCTGGACGTTTCGCGGCGTGAACTCCGCCTCCCCCGCGATGCTGTCCACTTGCCCCACAAACGTCCGGTCCGGGAACGCGTCCACCGTTACCTCCACCCGCCGGCCGATCTGTACCTGGCCGATGCGGTTCTCCGGGATGTAGAGCACCAGGGTCACCTCGTCCAGGTTGGCGATGGTCAACAGCGGCTTGCCCGCGGTGGCCGTCTCGCCCACCTGAGCGCTGCGCGTGCTGACGATGCCGTCCATGGGGGCGCGCAGCGTCAGCTGATCCAGCCGGGCGTCGATGAGGGCCACGCCGGCCTCGGCCTGGCGCACCTGCGCCTCGGCCAGCGCGACCTCCTCTTCCGTGGGTCCGGCCTCCAGTTCGTCGAGCACCGCCTGGGCCTCGTCGACCCTGGCCCTCGCCTGCTCGTAGTCGGCCTCAGCTCGATGGAGCTCCGCCTCCATAGCGAGGGGGTTCTCTCGCATGGCCAGCAGCGCGCCCAGATAGGATCGCGCGCCGCTCAGCTCGGCCTTCGCTTTCCTCAGCGTCGCCTCGGCTGCCTCCAGGTTCAGATCCCACGTGCGGGCCACGTCGCCGCCTTGGTCGACGTAGACGCCGCGTTTGATCTTCGTCTCTTCTAGCTCCGCCTCCCGGAGTTCGACGTTCTGCTCGGCGAGATGCACGTGTGTGCGCGCCTCGTCGATCTGAGCCTCCAACGACAGCGGGCGGCTGATCACGTCTCGCGCGTTGAGCACTGCCGCTTCGGTGCCCTCGAGATTCGCCCGCGCCTCGTTCAGCCCCGCGCGCGCGGCCGCGATCTCCTCCACCCGGGCACCGGCCTGCACCCGGTCCAGGTTGGCCTGGGCCACGGAAAGCGACGCCAGCGCTTCCGCACGCTGGCGCTTCAACGTGGTATCGTCCAATCGGGCAACCACATCCCCGGCTTCCACTTCATCCCCGCGGGCCACCATCAGCTCCGCGATGAGCCCCTGGATCTCCGGCGCCACAGTGACCTCCCGACCCTCGATGAAGCCGGAGGCAGTAATCGCCATCTCGTCCTCAGGCTGCGTGGCAGCACAACCGGCCAGAAGCAGAATGAATAACGTGAAACGTGCAGCGAAAAGCGTTGAACGCAGAGCGGAACGGAAGTCGTAACGTGAGTCCTGATCAGCGATTCGCATCCTACTGCTCCTCGGTGATGATCGTAGCGTCGGCTGGTACACCGGGCTTCAGTTTGTGGTCTGGGTTGGGGATCAAAACGTCGACGGCGAAGACCATGTTCACCCGCTCCTCCTCGGTCTGGACGTTCCGCGGGGTGAACTCTGCCTCCGTGGCGATGGCTACCACGGTGCCCCGGAAGACTTGGTCGGGGAAGCTGTCCACTTCCACATCGACGTCTTGACCCACGTTCACTTTCCCCAATTGGTCCTCCGGCACGTAGATAGTAAGGGTCACTTCGTCCAGGTCGCCTAGGGTCAGCATCGTGACGCCCGGGGCAGCCAGCTCACCCTCGTGGATGCTCAGCTCCAGCACCAAGCCGCCGACGGGAGCTGCGACGGTTAATTTCTCCTGCTCGGTCAACAGTCTGTTGAGGGCGGCCTGGGCCTGTGCCACCTGCGCCTCGGCGGCGGCGATCTCCTCCTTCGTGGCCCCCGATCGCAAGCCGGCCAACCCGGCCTCCGCCTGTTCGACCGTGGCCTTCGCTCGCTCGTAAGCAGCTTCGGCCTCGTCCACGCGGGCTTCCAGATCCTGCGGGTTGTCTCGCATCGCCAGCAGGTTGTTCAGCGAGATCCGCGCTCCCCGGAGCTGAGCCTTGGCCGTGTTGACGCCCACCCAGGCTTTCCAGTACTGGTAGGGGATCATGTGAAAGTCGAGCTGGAAGCCCGGCAGGTCGGGTCGCTGGGGCTTGGGGATCTTCTTCAGCTCTTCCCTGGCGTCCTCCATCGTCTCCTTGGCGTCCCAGTAGGTGTCGTGCGCGATCACCGCGGCGTCCTTTCGAGCCTCGGCCTCGGCCAACTGTGCCTCGGCCGCGACCACGGCCGAACGGGCCGAGGCGATCTGGGCATCCAGCTCCTGAGGGTTGTCGCGGATCGCCCGCGCATCCTCCAGAGCCTGTCGAGCGCCGTCCCGTGCGGCCACGGTCTGTGATAGTCGGGCCTCCGCCTGGCGGATCTGCTCCGGTCGCGCGCCAGCCTTTGTCTGAGCCAGCTTCGCCTCGGCGATCTCGACGCCGGTGCGGGCCGAGGCGGTTTGGGCCTCCAGAAGGGTGCCGTCGACCCGCGCCAGGAGATGCCCGGCCTCGATATCGTCGCCTTCCTCCACAAACAGGGTGGCGACGCGTCCCCCGAGCTGCGGCGCGATGTTGACCTCCTCGGCTTCGATGAAGCCCGAAGCTGTCAGCCCGGCGTCGGTCGGCTCGGCCAGATCGAGTTGAGTCAACGTGCTCTGCCAGGCCGATGGGTTCTGAAAGAAATAGAACCCAGCTGCTCCCGCGATCAAAACCACCAGAGCGACGATGATCAAGGCGATGATGCGCTGTCGCTTCATATCTCTACTCCCCGCTACCTCCGTTGTCACGTACGTTGGCGATGAACACGTCCTCCAGCGAGGGAGCGATCGGGTCCATCGTCCGCACATCAACGTCTGCTTCTCTCAACGCTCGCCGAATTGCCTTGCTGTGGGCTTCCACGTCCTCGCCAACCACGTGGATCAAGGCCCCATAGAGCGCGACCTCGGCGAATTGGTCCATCGCTTGGAGGACCTTGATCGCCCGGTCCGGTTGGTCGCAGTCGATCTCCAGCACGTGGCCCGTCATCTTATTCGCCTTGATCTCCTCCGGAGCGCCGTGAGCGATGATCTCTCCTCGGTGGATGAAGGCCAGGTCCTGACAGTGCTCGGCCTCATCCATGTAGTGGGTGGTCACGAAGATCGTCTTCCCCTCATCGGCCAGGTCGTAAAGCAGATCCCAGAACTCGCGGCGGCTGATGGGGTCGACGCCCGCGGTCGGCTCGTCTAGGAACAACATCTCCGGCTCGTGGAGGATAGCGGCTCCCAGAGCTAGGCGCTGTTTCCAGCCGCCCGCTAGGTTGCGCGTCAACTCCCCCTCGCGGCCTTCGAGTCCGGCCATCTCGATGGCGAATCGCTTGCGCTGCCGCAGGCGCTTGCCCCGCACGCCGTACGTCCGTCCGTAGAAATCCAGGTTCTCGCCCACGGTCAGGTCCTCGTAGAGGCTGAAGCGCTGCGACATATAGCCGATCCGTTGGCGGATCGCCTCCGGCTCATGCTCTACGTCGTAGCCCAGCACGGTAGCGCTGCCCGACGTCGGGCGCAGCAGACCCAGGAGGATGCGGATGGTCGTCGTCTTCCCGGCGCCGTTCGGGCCCAGGAAGCCGAAGATCTCCCCGTTGCGGATGTTGAACGTGACGCCATCCACTGCTGTGAACCCTCCAAATCTCTTGGTCAGGTTGTGAACCTCCACTGCAAAATCGCTCAAACTACCCAGCCTCCTTCAGGCCAGCCTCCCTTAGGTGGGCTGATGAATTGTCACACCTGCCTGCCGGTGCGATGCACCTTCCAAGCTGAACGTAGCCAACCGGCGTTTGGCCGCTCAGCCGTGCGTTGCACCTGATCGGCGCGTGCTTGTCACAACTCACCGCCGTACCCGATCCGACACCAATCAATTTACCCCCGACCGCTTCCGTATCAGCGAGATGAAAGCCTCCTCCATCCGCGGACGGGTCTGACGCAGACCCTGAACCGCAATCCCTGCTTCGCGTAGTGACTGCCGAAGCACCCCCATCCGCACCTCGGCGTCGTCGACGAAGACATGGAGCAGGTCCCCGTACGTCTGCACCTCCAACACCCCCGGCAGCGTCTTGATGAGCCCGCTCGCCTCCCGCAGCCGGTCGGGCCGCAGCTCCAGCAGCTCGCCCTCCACCAGCCCCTTGATGTGGGATGGCTCGTCGCAGATGATCATATCACCCTCGAACATCAGGGCCACCCGCGAGCACCGTTCCGCCTCGTCCATGTAGGGCGTGCTGACGAAGAGAGTGACCCCCTGCAGGTGGAGCTCTGTCAGGATGTTCCAGAACTCGCGGCGCGAGACCGGGTCGACACCCGTGGTCGGCTCGTCCAGGAAGATGATCCCTGGCTGGTGTATCAGCGTGCATGCCAGCGCCAGTTTCTTCTGCATGCCGCCGGACAGGTGAGCGGCCCGGCGATCTCGAAACTGAGTCAGCCGGGCGAAAGCCAGCAACGACTCCTTCCGCTCGCGACGCGTCTTCCGATCCACGTGGAAGACGTCGGCGAAGAAGGTCAGGTTCTCATCCACCGTCAGGTCGCCGTACAGTGAGAACTGCTGCGGCATGTAGCCGATGCGCTGCTTGATCGCCTCCGGCTCCTTCCTCGTGTCGAACCCGGCCACACTGGCCCGGCCCGCAGTGGGGTCCATGATCGCGCACAGCATACGGATCGTGGTGGTCTTCCCCGCGCCGTCCGGCCCCAGCAGCCCAAAGATCTCCCCCCGCCGCACGCTCAGATTGAGCCGGTTGACCGCCGTCAGATCCTTGAACCGTCTTGTCAGATCGTGCGTCTCAATAACCTGCTCGTCAGCGCCTTGTTTGTAGTCCTCGCTCAAGACAGACTCCGTTCAACACGTCTCATCCGTCGCCTTGTCGCTTCATCGCTTTATCGCTGCCCAGCCCCTCGAAGAGCAGGGTAGCCACCGCCTCCGGCATCTCGTCCCACCGCTCCCGCAGCGGGTCGTCGTCTAGAATGCGCATCAGCAGCATGCCGATGAACATACTCTGGACCGCCCGCACCGTCAGCGGCACGTCCACCGGCTGCAGGTCACCCTGCTCGATCCGGGTCTCCACGTACTGCTCCATCAGCTCGATCACCGGCGCGACGAACTCCCGGTGGAACTGCTCCCGCAGCGCCGGCTGCACCAACATCTGAGGCAGAATCGCCCGCAGTATCTCCTCGCTCTCGATCACCCGTCCCATGCGGTCACGGAACATCGTCGTCAGGAAGGCCCGCGCGTCCCTCTGCAGCGCCTGCGCCACCTCCTCGCCCAGATCCTCCAGCTCCGCCAGGCACTTCATCAGCCCGATCAGCAGATCGCCCTTGCTGTCGAAGTAGAGGTAGATCGTCCCCGGGGCGATGCCGGCACGATCGGCGATCTCCCGCACCGACGTGCGCTGATAGCCCTTCTCCGCGAAGAGCTCCGCCGCCGCCTGCAGGATCTCCTGCCGGCGTGTCTGGGCGTGGTTGTCCGCGCTGGATCCACATTGGGTCGTCATGCCAGCCTCCAATAGTCTGAATGAACGTTCATTCAG
>CAZEQC010000021.1:0-49976 GCA_964514285.1 uncultured Anaerolineales bacterium
AACCTTATTATACCCTAAAACGTTTTAGAAGTCAAGGACGTTTTCCAGTTCCAGCGGGCCGTATCGTGGGAACCGTCTCACCTCCAGGAACGCCATGGGCCGAAACAGAAGGTCCTCGCCGTTATTCGGGGACGGGACAGGAGAGATCGCTTACAAGGTCAGAACTCTCGAGAGGTATAGGGCCGGGGAAAGGGCTATTGGAGCCTGGGGCGTGCCGTTCAAGCAGATGCCCGGCAGGTCGCCGGGCATCCTCCGTCATAAGATCAACATCGCGTCGCCAAAGCTGTAGAACCGGTAGTCACGATCGATGGCCTCCGTATAGGCACGCTCGATCAACGACTTGCTGGCGAAGGCAGAAACCAACATCAGGAGAGTCGAACGAGGCAGGTGGAAGTTGGTCACCAGCGCGTCGACCGCGCGGAAATCGTACCCCGGGTAGATGAACAGATCTGTCTCGCCCTCAAAGGCAGCGACCGTCTGTCGGGGACATGCTTCGGACCTCACATCGTCTCCCACTGCCTTCAGCGCTGCGGTCTCCAGGAGCCGTACGCTCGTCGTCCCCACTGCCACCACCCGCTTCCCCTTCAGCTTAGTCTGATTAATCTCCCGGGCGACCTCAGGACGCAGAAGGCAGCGCTCGCTGTGCATCTCATGCTCCTCAATCTGCTCCTCACGCACCGGTTGGAATGTATCCAGCCCGATGTGTAGGGTCACAAAGACTGAGCGGACCCCCACGTCGCGCAGTTCGTGCAGCAAGTCCGGCGTGAAGTGAAGCCCGGCGGTGGGTGCCGCTGCAGAGCCCGGCTGACGGGCATAGACCGTCTGATAGCGCTCATGATCCTCGAGGGTCTCGTGAATGTAGGGCGGAAGCGGGGTGACACCGATCCTCTCCGCTAGCGGGAACACCGGCTGATCAAACCGCAGCACCCTCATAGCCCGCTCGCCCTGCTCAATCACCTCAGCCTGAGCGTCGATCACAGCACCATCCGCTCCGTCGAGCAACGTGAGCGTCATCCCCGGGCGCACGCGTCGGCCGCCGACCAACGCCTCCCAGGTTCTGGCCTCTTCGGCCGACAGCCCCCTCCCTGGTTCCTCGTCCCGTTTTCTGAGCAGGAGGATCTCCACCTTACCGCCGGTCGGCTTGACCGCGAACAAGCGGGCACGGATAACCATCGTCTGATTGTGCACCAGCAGATCACCAGGATGGAGAAATGACGGGAGATCGTAGAAGCGACGATGGACGATCTCGCCCGTAACGCGATCCACGACCATCAGCCGCGAGGTATCCCGTGGCTCCACCGGCTTCTGAGCAATCCTTTCGGCAGGGAGATCGTAGTCGAAATCAGCTGTCTTCATCGCTTGCCAATTACTCCCCTAGGCTAGCGCCCGTCGAGGTCTGCCAGCCACGCGAAGCTGAGGCGATGGCTACAATGAGACAGACAGCAGCGGCCACATCGAAGATTCCGCAGCAGCAACGAACCCCGGCGACCCCAACTCGATCGTCCACAGCAGTACGATGCAGCAGCTGACCGATCACGGGCCCACGTGCGAAGTTGGTCACATCGAGAGCGAGCAACAGACCGAAACCAACCAGCGCCAGTACGGCTGATGCGGGCTTCCTATCCTGGCGAACCAACAGGACGATGGCTACCACCACACCTGCCAGATGAGCCAACAGAACCGGGATGACCGGAAGTACGTTGACAACGAAACCCGTTCCACTCACGTACTACCCCTTTCAACGATTGAGAAGCCGTACAATGATGTTCAACACAACTGTTAGCAGAATGCTGAGGATGATTGAGCTGGCGATCGGTATGAAGCACGTGAAACCGTCACGCTCAATACGAATGTCACCCGGCAGCTGGCCAAAGACTGCCGTCTTAGAAAGCAGCCAGACTATGCCGCCGAGAAGAGCAAGCGCGATCCCCATCCCCACCATCAACTTGGCCAACGATTCCAATCCGTTCACACGGCTTCTCCCTGGTTACTCCAAATCATACTCGACGCCCAACTCATCGCCGAGCGCCCGCAGATCGTCCGCCACCTTTGGGTTCAGAGGCACGCCTTTGCGGGCGTTCTCCTCTGCTTCTTCGTACTCTTTCTCCCCGTGGATGTAGATACGATCTTGCCCCTCGGCTTTGGGTGCTTTCTTGAGTCGCTGCTGTAGATCGTCCATAGCGTCTTTGAAGACATCCACAGGCCGGAAAGCGTCCACCCGCCAGGCGCCAAAGAAGTGACCGATCGCTGAGGGCAACGGGTTCCCCTCCTCGTCCTTGGGGTAGACCAAGTTGGCGTACGCTGCACCGGGAAGAACACCGCACAGAACGTCGACCAGCAACGCCAGGCCGTAGCCTTTGTGGCCTCCCAATAGCTCGCCGGCGCCACCCAGCGGCAGCAGCCCGCCCCCGGCGCGTTCCTTCAGGTTCTTCAGCACGTGCCCCGTGTCCGTGGTCGGCTCTCCCGTCTCATCGGTCGCCCAGCCCAAGGGGATCGGTTTCTCCAGTCGCTGGTAGACCTCAAGCTTTCCGCGAGGCACCGTGCTGGTGGCCATGTCGAGGACGAAGGGCCATTCTTGTCCGGCAGGAGCTGCCACGGAGACAGGATTGGTTCCCAACATAGCGTCTCCTCCAAATGTAGGCACCACGAGCACCGATGCATTGGTCATCGACAGCCCGATACAATCGTGATCCAAAGCCATCATGGCATAGTATCCCGCGATGCCGAAGTGATTGGAGTTCCGCACAGTGGCAAAGCCGCTCCCATACGCCTCCGCTTTCTCGATCGCCGCCTCCATCGCCCGGAACGAAACCGGCTGACCGAGCCCCCCGCCGGCGTCCACGAGGATCGTCGTTGGCGTCTCGGCGACCACTTCTGTTTCCGGCCGGGCGATCATCATCCCATCTCGCAGCCCGTCAACGTAGCGACGTAGGCGTGCGACACCATGACTGCTGGTACCCCGCATATCGGCGCTGACCAGGACATCGGCTGTGATGCGAGCATCCTCCTCTGGCACGTCTATGCGCCTCAGCACATGCACACAGAACTCCTGCAATGCTTCTAACTCCACCCGAATCTTGGTTCCCTCGCTCATTTTCTCCTCCACAAACCGCTATGACTTATGTTGACGCAACCGAACGTTTGCAACGAAACATGCGTACGAAACAGGGCAGAAGACGCGTCGGCAGACCTTCAGCGCCTCGGATCGACCCGTCAGTTCGAATCCTCATACAATTCTAGCAGCACCCCATGCGCGGACTTGGGGTGGATGAAGGCATAGCGCTTGCCATCAGCGCCGGTGCGGGGCCTCTCCGTGATCAAATCCGCCCCAGCATTTTGCAGCTGGTCCATCGCTTTCGCGATATCGTCCACGTTCAAGCAAATGTGATGTAATCCCTCCCCCTGCTTCTCCAGGAAGCGCGCGATGCCGCTCTCTGCGTGCAAGGGTTGGACCAGTTCGATTGATGCATCTCCAAGGGAGAGGGAGGCGATCGCGACCTGCTCCGCGGGCACCTCGCGGCGCTCGGTCACCTCCAGGCCCAGAGCATCTTGATAGAAAGTCAGCGCCTCATCCAGATCCCGCACGACAACGGCGATATGATCGATAGACTCCAACACAGGTTAACCTCCTCGTTCAGGGTTCCAGGATCGGGAGCCCAGGCATTACCCAGCGATGCCCAGCATCGCGCGACTAGATGCCCACCTGCGCTCGATACTCCCCCCACGCCTGACGCAACACGCCACAGATCTCACCCAGCGTACAATCGGCCTTCACTGCCTTGATGAAGAGGGGCATCAACGACACAGACTCAGCGCGAGCCGCCCTCGCGATCCGCTCCAACGCGTCCGAGGCACCAGCCTCGTCCCGACCGGCGCGGAGTTCTGCCAGCCGTGCCTTTTGCCGCTTTTCAATGGCGGGATCGACCCTCAACCGCTCCAGGTCCGGCCTCCTCTCATAGCTCTGGTAGGCGTTGACGCCCACCACGACCCGATCCCCTTTCTCAACCTTCTTCTGATACGCATAGGCCGCATCGGCGATCTCCTGCTGAATGTATCCCTGCTCAATAGCCGCCAGGGCCCCCCCCAGGGTATCGATCTTCTCGATGTAGGTCCTGGCTTGCTCCTCGATCTCAGAGGTAAGGCGTTCGATGACGTACGACCCCGCCAAGGGATCAACCGTGTTAGCCACGCCAGACTCGTGAGCTATGATCTGTTGAGTGCGCAAAGCAATGCGAACTGACTCCTCGGTGGGCAGCCAGAGAGCCTCGTCACGGGAATTGGTGTGAAGGGACTGCGTACCACCTAACACCGCTGCCAGCGCCTGGAGCGCCACGCGCACCACGTTGATCTCCGGCTGCTGGGCAGTGAGCGAACTCCCTGCGGTCTGCGTGTGGAAGCGCAGCATACACGAGCGCGGATTCTCGGCGCCGAAGCGATCCTCCATCAACTTGGACCAAAGGCGGCGAGCGGCGCGGAACTTGGCGATCTCCTCCAAGAAGTCGTTGTGCGCGTTGAAAAAGAAGGAGAGCCGGGGCGCAAAGCTGTCCACACTCAGGCCCGACCGGACCGCGGCCTCGACGTAGGCAATGGCATTAGCCAACGTAAAGGCGATCTCTTGCACAGCAGTCGACCCAGCCTCACGAATATGATATCCACTGATGCTTATGGTGTTCCATTTCGGTACGTTGTCAGCACAGTAGCGAAACAGATCGGTCACCAGGCGCATCGACGGACGTGGGGGGAAAATATGGGTACCGCGAGCAACGTACTCTTTCAGGATATCGTTCTGGACTGTGCCGCGAAGTCGGCGTGGATCAACGTCATGCTCGTCAGCCACGGCGATCACCATCGCCAGGAGCACAGCGGCTGGGGCGTTGATCGTCATGGAGATACTGACCTCGCCTAGGGGAATGCCTTCCAGAAGCCGCCGCATGTCATCCAGACTGCTGATAGAGACCCCTACCTTGCCCACCTCTCCCTCGACCAAGGGATTGTCCGCGTCGTAGCCGAGCTGAGTGGGAAGATCAAACGCCACCGACAGCCCCGTCTGGCCCTGTTCTAACAGATACTTGTATCGCTCGTTCGACGCCTCCGCCGAGGCATATCCGGCGTACTGCCGCATAGTCCAGAGCCTGCCCCGATACATCGTCGGATAGACACCTCTTGTAAAGGGAGACTGACCTGGAAATCCCAGGTCTTCGACGTAATCGACATCGATCTCCGGGGGTATGTAAACCCGATCAAGGAGTATGCCCGACAGAGTCTCGAACACCTTGCGACGCTCAGGAAAGCGCTCCAGCGCCGGTTCAACTGTCTCTTTCTGCCACGCCTTCTTGGCGCGCTCTAGACTATCCAATAGACCTCCTCAACGACCAGAAAAACTTTAAGACCGCCGATGGTAAGTATACAAGATGCAGCTCAATAAACAAGTCCCGTTGACAGTCCAGCACTCTCGTGTTATACTATACTACCGGTAGGTATTGGATCAAACAAGAGAACGACGTACGTCGACATAGACAAAGGTAACGGAGGAACGATATCGTATGCCCGTATATGAGTACCAGTGCAAGGCGTGTGGCGAGACCTTCGATCTGTTTGTACGTTCCGCCACGCAGCGCAAGGAACCCCAGTGCCCTCACTGCGGGAGCACCGAGGTCCAGAAAGCCATATCCCTGTTCGGCGTTGGCGGTAGTGGTGCCAGTCGCGACACCGGGGCATCGTGTGGCCCCGGCCCGATATGAGGGACCAGCCGCTAAGAGGCCGTGAGCCTCTAGGGGAGGATGACGTGAAACTAGCCGATCAAGAAGCCAAGGCCAAGCTACTGAGGCGCGTCCGGCGTATCGAAGGCCAGGCCCGTGGCGTCGCTCGAATGATCGAGGAGGATCGAGATTGCAGCGAGATCCTACAACAACTGGCTGCCGTCCGATCCGCCGCCCATCAGGCGACGATTGCTCTGGTTCGCTCCTACGCCACAGAGTGTGTAGTCTCAGACGCGTCAGCCGAAGAGATCGCTGATGCCCTGGCGATGGCTCTATCTAGACTGGCTTAGCATCCGCACGACGAATAGAGAGATTGAGAGAGCATATCGCATACATAGCAGAGGAGATGATTCATGCCGCTACTCAACGACGAAGTCCAACAGCAAGTCAAGAATCAACTGACCAATCTAGCTAACCCCGTCCGATTGATTATGTTCACTCAGGCGCTTGAGTGTCAGTACTGTGCCGAGACCCGTCAGCTGGTCGAGGAAGTAGCCAAGTTATCTAATCAACTGGAGGTCGAGGTTTACGACTTCCAGGCCGACAAAGAGGTAGCGGATGACTACGGCGTCGACAAGATTCCGGCTGTTGTCGTGGTTGGAGAGGAAGATTATGGCATCCGATTCTTCGGCATCCCCTCCGGCTACGAATTCACGTCCCTACTAGAGGCAATCCAGAGCGCATCGAAAGGCGAGCCAGACATCAGTCAGGAGACACAGGATTATCTATCCAATCTGACCAAGCCCATTCACCTTCAAGTCTTTGTCACGCCAACTTGTCCCTACTGCCCGCAGGCCGTCGTGTTAGCTCATCAAATGGCCTTGGCTAGCCCGATGGTGCGCGCCGATATGGTTGAGGCCCAAGAGTTTCCACACCTGTCCACCAAATACCAGGTTATGGGCGTGCCGCGCACTGTGATCAATGAATCAACCCATGTGGAGGGCGCGGCGCCGGAACCAATGGTTCTGGAGAAGATCGAAGAGGCCTTAGCCTCCGCGGGAGAATGACAGCGATGGATTTCCAGCCGAAGATAACCTCCCTGGGGACCGAGGACGGCGAAGAGACTAGGTCGAGGGAGACCGCCGAGTCCTACGAATTGGCCATCATTGGTGGAGGCCCGGCCGGCTTGACCGCAGCGATCTACGCGGGTCGTGCTCGTGTTCCCACATGCGTTCTGGTCGGCACACTCCCGGGGGGACAGCCAGCCAATACGGCCGGGGTTGACAACTTCCCGGGCTTTCCCGATGGAATCTCGGGCAGCGAACTGGCTCAGCGCTTCCAGCGCCAGGCCGAGCGGTTCGGAGCCAAGATCGTCCCACAGCCAGCGGTGGAGGTCGACTTCTCCAAGAGACCGTTCAGCATTCGATCGACCCGGAAACGCTACGAGGCCCAGGCTGTGATCGTAGCCACCGGTGCCGCACCGCGCCGTCTGGGCGTTCCCGGTGAGGAGAAATTCTACGGTCGGGGGGTGTCATCTTGCGCGACCTGCGACGGCTTCTTTTACCGCGATAAGCAGGTCGTCGTTGTCGGCGGCGGTGACAGTGCCGTTGACGAGGCCATATTCCTCACCAAGTTCGCCGATAAGGTGACTATCATTCACCGTCGTGATGAATTACGAGCGACCAAGATCTACCAGGAGAAGGCCTTCGCGAACCCCAAGATCGACTTTGTGTGGGATTCTGTGGTAGAGGAGATCCTGGGCGATCAGGCCGTGACCGGTGTGCGCGTGCGCGACGTGAAGACCGAAGAGACCGATATGATCAAGACCGACGGTGTTTTCATCTACATCGGGATGGAGCCGAAATCAGATCTATTTATCGGTCAATTGGAGTTGGACAGACAGGGCTATATCGTGTCGGATCGCCACCAGCACACCAACGTCCCTGGCGTCTTCGTGGCCGGCGACATCCAAGATCCCTACTACCGTCAGGTCGTGATCGCGGCTGGCACGGGAGCGATCGCCGCGATGGAGGCGGAGCGCTATCTGGGACGATACAGATAGAGGCATCGCGATGACCTGTATCAACTCGGCTTGCCGAGAGCTGATCGACCGAGCCTAACATCAGCGGATCTCTTTCGGTCTGAAGCGTCTGCGATGGAAAGAGGAGCTAGTATGAGCATAGACTTTGTGGCAGAGAGATCATCGGAGCCGGACGTATACGACGTCATCGTCATCGGAGGTGGGCCGTCTGGAGCCAGCACTGCTATCTACACGTCCCGAGCCGATCTGAAGACGCTGGTGATCGACAAAGGGCTCACTGCCGGTGCGCTGGGCATGGCCTCGAAGATAGCCAACTACCCCGGCCTTCCAGAGCCCGTCAACGGAGCGGATCTCGTGCGACGGATCCGACATCAGGCGCGCTCCTTCGGAACCACGTTCATCAACGAGAAGGTACTTCGGGTGGACCTCGATGGGACGCCCAAGCAAGTGTGGACGGGAGAGGGAACCTACAAGGGCCGCGCCGTGGTCATCGCCACCGGGGCAATGGGACGAACCAACCGCTTGCCGGGCGAGGAGCGTCTGATAGGCCGTGGGGTCAGCTACTGCGCCACGTGTGACGCCGCGTTCTTCCGCGGACAAAAGGTCGCCGTGGCAGGGGCCAACGACGAAGCCGTCGAAGAGGCTCTTACTCTGGCTCGTTTCGCCGCACAGGTCCACGTCCTCGTCCCCACGTCTGATCTATGGGCTTCCGACGACCTGGTCGAGGAGATGAGCGCTCGTGAAGATATGACGCTTCATCTCTCCACCCGGATTGAGGAGGTCAAGGGAGAGAACCAGGTCGAGGCGGTCGACGTCATTGCTCAGGGCGACGCAGAGACGATCCCGGTCAGTGGGGTTTTCATTTATCTTCAAGGGAACGTACCGATTACCGATTTTCTTGACGATCAGGTCTCGACCAATGAGGAAGGATGTCTCGTCGTCGACGAGACGTTCCAGACGGGAATCGACGGGGTCTTCGCAGTGGGCGACGTGTTATGCAAGCACGTCAAGCAGGCAGCTATCGCAGCCGCAGAGGGCGTGCAAGCAGCCATAGCCGTCGATCGCCACTTGCACGGCCGTGAGCAGCTGCGCCCAGACTGGAGCCGTTAGCTCCCTCACTGCTTGAAGATGATTCACCACGGCACAACGTCAAACATACCATACGTCGACGAAGACAAGTGTCGAGCGTGTGCAACGTGCAAGGCGCGAGCAGTTTGCCGCACCAAGGCGATGATGGCGCTCGAACCGGGGGAGGCACCTTTTATCGACGGCAATCGCTGCTACGGATGTCGGGTATGCATCCCCGCCTGTCCCTTCGAGGCCGTCGCCGTCTGATTCTGGCTCGGCGTTGAGGATCGACCACTTACCTCTACCTCTTCGGGCAGCGGTGTAAAGAGCAAGACGTCGACGCCCTTGTCGGCGCCCGAGATTCCGTGCTATAATCAGACGCATTCGTTGACGTCGCAAGGCCGAGAGTCAGAACATAGCGAAAGGATTACTCATCATGCCTACCTGGCGATATAGGGTCACCGTTCACGAGGCTGACGACATACTGGGGCACGTACCCGAGACCGTCGAGGAGATCCCTCCAGCGATCTACTGCGACGCCCAGGGGGCGTGTTACTTCGATAAGGGGCCGAACCCCTTCACCCAGGCCATTGAACGACTTCTGAGCGACATTGGGGGGCAAGGCTGGGAATTGGTCCAGGTTACGTTCAGGCCGGACCAGATGATCTGCTTCTGGAAACAGCCCCAGTAGAACCAGTGATGATCCACGACGTCATCATTGCTGGAGCAGGCGCTGCCGGTGCCACTGCCGCCTACTGGCTGAGCAAAGCAGGATGCCAGGTCGTCGTCCTTGAGAAGAAGGCGTTACCCCGCTATAAGCCCTGCGGAGGGGGCGTTCCTCAAGCCGTCTTTGACCGATTCCCCTTCGACTTTTCTGCCATCGTAGAACGCTGGGTTCGGAACGTTCGCTTCCGCTTTCGAGACGGTCGCGAGGTGGTTGCCGAGCTGCCAGATCGCTCGGTGGCTATGGTGATGCGAGATCGTTTCGATCTCCATATCCTCGAACAGGCTAGCGCCGACGTAAGAGACCAAGCCCCTCTCGTCACCCTTGACCAGGACGAATCAGGGGTGACGGTGACCACCGCTTCGGGCGACACGCTCCGCGCCCGCTACCTGATCGGTGCCGACGGAGCAGACTCCTGGGTATCCCAGCTAGTCGGCCTGCGCCAAGACGCGCGGACGGGTATAGCCATCGAAGCTGAAGTCCCCGTCAGCGAGGACGTGTTGGAGGAGTATACCGACACGGCCCTTTTTGTCTTCGGCACGCCGTCAAGGGGGTATCTCTGGGTCTTTCCCAAAGCCGAGCATCTGTCGGTTGGGGCTGGTACATTTCAGGAGCGTCTGAACAACATGAAACCCATCCTGCGAGGGGAGATGGACAGGCTGGGAATCAGCATCAATGGAGCAAGACCGCGAGGACATCGCTTGCCCATTCACCTGAAGCGAGAGCCTCTCCAAAAGGGGCGGGTTCTGTTAGCGGGTGACGCAGCAGGGCTGATAGACCCACTATTGGGGGAAGGGATTCGTCACGCCGTGGACAGTGGTCAGCTGGCAGCTGAGTCGCTGCTGAACGGTGACCCAAAGCGCTACTCACAACGGATACACCAGGCGATCGGTCGTGACTTGCTCTGGGGGCGGCTTTGGGCTCACCTCTTCTATGCCTATCCTTGGAGCAGCTTCGAGCTGGCCGTGAGAAACCCTCGGTTTGTGAGAGATTTTCTCCGCCTGTTTGCCGGCAAGCTTTCCTATCGCCGTATGGCGATCCGTGCCATACCCAACGTCGTGTTGGGCCTAGGTCAAAGGCTACCGGTCAAGCGCCGATAGCCTGAAAATTCACACTACCTGGAGGTTGCTATGCTAAGTCGAGATTATCGTGACGTTCCTAGAGAACCCGTCGGCGAGGACAAGTCCGTTCGCTGGGTCATCGGCGAGCCAGAGGGAGCGTCCAACTTCGCCATGCGTGTCATTGAATTCGAGCCTGGGGCCGTCTTTGAGACCCATCAGCACCCTTATGAGCACGAGATCTTCGTGCTGGAGGGACAAGGAATAGCGCACACGCCCGACGGCGAGGAGACCATGCGCCCAGGGATCGCGCTCTATGTCCCCCCCAGCCAACCTCATGGCTACCGCAACACAGGAGACAAGCCTCTGCGGTTCATCTGCGTCATCCCTCACCCAGAGGATTAGCTGATTCAGCCCTGGGTGTCAATCCGGCCTCCAGGACATCCTAATGACCAAGCGTGATACCTTCACTCCCTGTCTGCTCCTCATCGCAGGCATTGTCGGGCTTCTTCTGATCGTCATCGGCTCCCGAGACGTCCGTCAGTCGAACGACACTCCCCCACCTTCCCCAACCCGCCCTCAGCGCGCCATAGCTTCGTCCGCAAGCCCTGCGAGCCCCGTAGCCCGTGCCACGCCGTCCCCCGGCGCCAGCGAAGAGACATTGAGCCCAACAGACACGCCCACAACTGCACCGACGACCATGCCGACAGCTCTCCCGACCCCAAGTCCCACACCCGTCGCCATCTCAAGGCCTTTCGTCAGCACAGTCGGAGCACTCGCCTACGTCGAGGCTGGCATCCTGACCGTCATCAAGCCCGGAGATGCCAAGGTGACGACGGTTGCGGACGCCGTCAGCGACGATGCCCGAACCCTGTCCTGGTCGCCTCAAGGCCGATGGTTGCTGTACGCGCGAGGGAAAGCTGATTCGACGACAGGCTCAATTGGCGTGCGTCGCTCGTTCCATCTATGGGACAGCCACTCGGGGGAGATCTTCCTCCTCAAGCACGACTCCTCTGGCTCCCCCCTGGATATCTCCAACGTCCAGAGCGTCGCCTGGTCGCCGGGAGAAACCCACATCCTCCTATCAGCTCTCTCTGGCGCAGGCGCGCAAGGAGCTTGGGTGGTGGACGTCGAGACGAAGCGGGTGCGGGACATCCCTGGGCCGCCAATCCATACCTCGGCTTGGACAGACGAGGACACAGTGCTCTTTACAGACAACGCAGGAAACGCGTCACAGCTGGTGAGCGCCGGTCCACCACTACAAGTACTCACAGAGACTGTAGCGCTGAGCGGGACCTTCGCTCTCTCCCCGCATCGAGACTACGTGGCGTCCTTCAAAGGCCGGGACGACGTCGGGCAACGGCTCCACGTTCTGCCGCTGCCCAGTCACGCGCCCCTCTCCTTGTCTGAGCAGCCGACTGTCACAGTATCGGATCACCCCCCTCTCTGGTCGCCGGATGGTCGTTGGATAGCCTATGGGGCAGAAGCCATTCCCTCCCGCAATACAAAGGAGCCCCATACGCTCCTGGCGGACGCACGGGGAAGGAGCGAGACAAGAATCTTCCCCGGTCTGCTTCCACTTGCCTGGTCACCAGACAGTCGACTTCTCGCGAGTTTTGGCTGCTCCGACGCCACCTGTACGCTCAGCCTGTTGGATACTATCTCGGGTCAAGCCGCAGATCTGACGTCGGCGAGAGACCTGCGCCTCTGGGACCTGGCCTGGTCGCCACGGGGGGTCTACCTGGTCTACAGCGTGACCGGTTTTGCCGGTGAGAAGGAGGGCTTGTATCTCTGGGATCGGGCGACCGGGGAGCATCACCACCTGATGCCAGCCAGCGAGACCCGACCGATGAGGGATCTCCAATGGACAGCCGATGGCTGCACCATCTATGCTGCCCGGCGGGAGGAACGAGAAGGTGCTACACAAGAGGATACCAAAGCGGTATCTGAGATCTGGGGCATTGGCCCCACCTGGGAAGACCACTGGCAGATTGCGTCGAACGTCCTAGAGACTCGCTCATCCCTCACTGAGACGCTGAGACTAGGACTCAATGAGAGAAGATCACAGTTATGTTCCGCCCCATTGCTGAGGGGGCGGCGGCTGATCGCCTACTACGGGACGCCACTGGGCCCCGGCCTTGGCATCTTGGGACGTCACGACGTGACCAAAACGCTGAGCTTGCTCCAAGAGCAGGCCCAAGCCTACCGTGATCTGGACCCCGGCCTGGACACAATCCCAACCTTCCACATGGTGACGACGATAGCTGACGGTTTCCCTGGCTCCGATGGAGATTACAATCATCGCGTTTCTCACGAGACGATCCAGCGGTGGATCGAAAGAGCAGAGGCGGAGGGTGCATGGTCGATACTCGACGTGCAACCAGGTCGAGCCGCCTTGCTCCTCGAGCTGGAGGCCATCCGACCTCTCCTCGCAGAGCCCAACGTCCATCTAGCGGTCGATCCCGAGTTCATCGTGACTGAAGGACAGGTGCCAGGGGAGGACCTGGGACAGATTACTGGGCTCCAAGTCAACCGCATTCAAGCTTGGATGGATCAAATGGCACGAAGACTGGGGAAGCGCAAGATGTTGGTCATCCATCAGTTCGATGACCGTATGATCAGACAGAAAGAACTGATCCTCGACTACCCCATGGTCGACCTCGTGTGGGACGCCGACGGGTTTGGCGGTCCAGGCCCGAAAATTGGAGACTACAACCAGTACAAGAAGGAGGCAGGCTTTGAGTATGGGGGACTCAAGATCTTCTATAGGTACGACGACCCCTTGCTGACGCCGGAGGATGTGCTGTCTCTAGATCCTCCGCCGCGGCTGGTCATCTACCAGTAAGCAGACTCTGCCGGAGGCGGATGGCGAGTGCTTACCTAGGTCGAATCAGGGTAGGTAGTCGCGCAGAATCGAGCTTCCGATGAACTCTCGCAGAATAGAGTTGTCAGGAATCAGCTCCGGGCCGCACGGCTCAAACCACTGGAGAAGAGCAAGCAACCGCTTCACCTCTACGCGCCGCGGACTGGAAGGCTTCACCTGCAGCAAAAGGGGCTCCGCCAATTCCTTGAGCACAGCTAGCTCGTAGACCAAGGCTGAGTTGAACATAATATCGGCGTGCTCCTGATAAGGGAAAATAAACTCCTTTTCCCCCCGTCGCACCATGTCCCAGTGTTCCAAAGTCTCCTCGGCCGTGTATCCCCGATAGGTAGCATCCCGCACAATACGCCGGATCAAGCGTGTATCCGTGGTAGGCACGCGATTGTGGCGATCAATGTTGAGTTGGGTCAGCGCAGAGACGTAGATGCGGTAGATGCGCTCATCCGGCACACCGGCCACGAGCCTTGGGTTCAGCCCGTGGATACCCTCTACAATGATGACGTGATCCGGACCGAGTTTGACCGTCTCGCCCACCTCTCGCTTGCCGGTCTTGAAGTTGAAGTGCGGCAGCTGCACCTCCTCCTCACGCATCAAGGCCTGCAAATGCTGGTTGAACAGCTCGATATCGAGCGCTTCCAGCGCCTCGAAATTGAAGTTCCCATTCTTATCTCGAGGTGTCTTTTCCCGATCAACAAAGTAATCATCCAGCGCCAGGGGGAAAGGACGAATCCCTTCAGCCAGCAACTGAATGGCAAGACGCTTGGAGAAGGTTGTCTTGCCGGAGGCTGAGGGCCCGGCGATCAGCACCAGACGCACCTCTTCCTGCTGACTGATTTGGGTAGCAATCTGAGCGATGCGCTGCTCGTGGAGCGCCTCGGAGACCAGGACCACTTCCCGCACCCGCCCGCTCTCCACGGCCTCGTTCAACCTGCTCACGGAACCAACACCCAGCAAGCGCAGTCGCTTTCCATACTCACGGAACACTGCCGTGAGCTGGGGATAATCGCGCGTCCTTACAAGCTCTGTCGGACGGGTGCGGCGTGGATACTGAAGTACAAAGCCGGGCGGCCACTTCTGTAGGGTGAAGTGCCGCAGATAACCAGTTGAGGGTACCATGTAGCCATGAAAATAGTCTCGCGAATCACGCAGATTGTATAGCTTGAGATCGTCTTTTTCGCGTTGTCTGAGCAACTTAGCTTTGTCTGTCTCATCCCGCTCACGGAACATCTTGATGGCTGCATCGAGCGGAACACGCTCTCGCCGGATGCTGAAGTCGCTCTCAACGATCTCGTGCATTCTGCCCTCAATCTGCGCCAACTCTCTCTCGCTGAAAGGCTTTCGCCCTCCCACCTCGCAGAAGAAACCGCCAAAGGGAAGCGAATGATCGATGAAGACGAAAGCCTCCGGAAACAGCTCACGGATGGCCGTGACCAAGAGGAATGAGAGCGAACGACGATAGATACGGACACCGTCCGAGTCGGACAGAAACAGAGGTTCAACCGAGGCATCCGTCCATATCTTGTAGGTCAACTCCCGCAGCTCACCATTGACCAATGCCGCGATGAAGGGCACCGAGGACTCCCCAATGGCAGCGCGAAAGTAATTCTCCAAAGGCGTGCCTACAGGAGCCTCAAAGGTGTGACCATCAGGAAAATGGACCTGCGCCGTCTTACGAGGAGCGGACGTCCAGACGAGTGTCGTATCGTTATTCATGGACCAAGTCTCTTTCTACAAATGTCCGTGTTAGATCACAGAACCGCGTGTCTGAGAGATACAAAAGCCGCTGAGAACACAAAGATGTGATTCAGCGGCTGAACTTCAAGGCAATTCTGGAGCAGAAACGATCTCTCCCAGGCCTAAGACTGCGTCTTGAGTAGTTAGAATGGCGGCAGAACTCGCCCCATCATCACCAAACCCATGCAGCCACAAAGCGCCACGTCGAAGAGGAGGAGCAAAGCCAGAACCAATCGTTGCCCAGGCTTCAAGTTGAGAAAACCCTCACTGGGGCCTTCCTTTTCGGCCTCCAGCTCCTCTTCCAGAATCACCTGTTCCCGCAGATCCTCAACCATAGCCACCTCCTTGGCTTGTATGCCAAAGGCCACTGCTGTCAATCGCTGGGGCCATCCAACACCTCCATAAGATACCGTTAAACGCGCCAAAAGTCAAACGCCGAAAAGCACGCATAAGAATGACTGAGCCCTGGCGGCTACACAATGAAGTCTAGCCGATAGCCATAGATATGGTATAATCCCGAGCCGTGAGATTCGAGATGTTTGAGATCAGATCAGCTGAAGGGCGGATGATCAACCAGCGGTTCGGAATCAAACCGCCGATTCTCACCATACTTCTGGGAGCTACGGCCTTGCTGGTGGCCTGCGGTCAAGTGGTCACACCAGAGCCCACTCGATCATTCTCACCTACTAAAACGCTAACTGCGCCTGCCACCAGGCCCGCCTACACATCGACCACAAGAAGACCCTCTATCTCTCTACCAGATACAATGACTCCGACCGTCACCCCTACACCGATCGTCCATGTCGTCCAACAAGGTGACACCCTCCAAGCCATCGCTTTCGACTTCGGGGTGAACGTAGAGGCACTTCAGATGGCAAATGGCATCGAGAATCCTCAGTTCCTCCAGGTAGGACAACGCTTGATCATCCCCGTCGACGAGGATGTCGACCAGGAGACGGCCGGGCTACTCTTGCCCACCCCAACACCCCAACCCATCCAAATCCAGGGTGTGGCTCTCTATCAGACTCCAGTTGATAGCCTCCAGAGCCTAGGGGAAGTCGTTAACACCACGTCCATCACAGTGACGAACGTGCAAGTACAGATAAAGCTCCTCGATGCCGCTAAAGAACCTCTGGTAGAGAAAGATGTATTCGTCTCCAGGGATATTCTTCCACCAGGTGCGCGATCCCCATTCAGTATTCTGTTCGTAGAGCCCCCCCGGGTGTGGGCCGGCTACCAAGTAAGAGTAATCCGCGGCCAAGAGGCTGGCGCCCTAGCCAACGCCTACGTGCCGATGACTGTGCTGGAGGCCCAAGGCAATCCCTCAGGCCCTCAATTCCGGGTAAACGGCATCGTTGAGAATGTGAGCACAGCACGCGTCGCCAGGTCCGTGGACGTCATCGTTACCACCTACGATGCTGAAGGGACAGTCACCGGGTTCCAGCGAGCTCCCCTACCCCCTGAGGACTTGGACGGTGGAGTCGCGCCAGGGGAAACAGCATCTTTCAGCATCACTCTCACTGCTCATGGAAAAGCTCCCAGCGACTTCACCGTCGCTGCAGTGGGACGTACAGTGAGTGGGTCATCTTGAGGAGGATAGCGTGTATTGCGTACTGCGCGTTATGGCGATCATCGTCGCACGATTGACGACTCGACTTGAGATCTCCTGTGTGGAGAACCCGCCCGATCCTCCCTTTCTTCTGGCGACCAACCACCTTTCAGCGTTCGACATACCGTTGCTGGCCGCTACCTTCCCCCACCCCATTCGTGCTCTTGCTGCTATCGAGCATCGATCGAATCCTCTCTATGCACCCATACTTGTAGCTTCCGGCGCGATCTGGGTGCAGCGGGGACAGGTTGATCGTCAAGCCCTCCGCAAGGCCCTGGCGGTCCTGGGACGAGGTGAGGTGCTAGGCATTGCCCCGGAAGGGACCAGGGCTGACGAAAGCCATGCGCTTCAGCAGGGGAAAGCAGGGGCCGCTTACATCGCCACCCGTGCCGACGTGCCCATCGTGCCAGTAGGGATCGCTGGCACGGAGAGAATAAAGAGAGGACTCCTGCAACTGCGCCGTCCAGAGGTCCGCGTCGTGATTGGTGAGCCCTTTCGCCTGCCGGAGAGCGGCCACGTTAGGAGCAAGGAGCTGCACGAGTTCTCAGACCTCATTATGCGCCACATTGCCGAATTGCTTCCAGAGGAGTATCGAGGCGTCTACGCATAGAAATCCCTATCTCACATCGTCAAGAATAGCCAGACCGCGACGGTCAAAAGAGCTCTCCGTCGCTTGAGGCAGGTCCTTATCAAGCCTCAGATGTCTCCCCCCAATTCCACACGCGCCGCTTCCAAAAGATCCTCGGGGTCGAAAGGCTTGGTGATGTAACTATCGACGCCTAGATCACGCCCTTTTTGGATATCCTCTCTCTCCGCCATAGAGGTTAGAAAGATGAAGGGGATGGAACGCCACTCCGGACGCTCTTGCACCTTCTGATAGAAGGTATATCCATCCATTTCAGGCATAAGAATGTCCGCTATAATGAGGTCCGGTGCTATGTCCTCCATGATCTCGAGCGCCTCAACGCCATGGGCGGCCGTCGACACCGAGTAGCCTCTCATCTCCAGAATGCTCTCAATAGCCCCCGCCATAGGGCGATGGTCCTCCACGACAAGTATCCTCTTCCTATCTCCCATAGTCTGCCCCGCCGATCTCAACTAGATTATCCCCATCTGGACTGACCCAACCGTTCTGACCAACCTATTCAGCTGATGGCAGCCAAACGGTGAAACGACTACCCTCGTTCACTTCGCTCTCCACCGCTACCCGGCCGCCGTGCAATTCGACAATCTCCTTCACAATAGCCAGGCCCAGGCCCGTCCCAGAGATCTGCATCGTGCGAGGCTTCTCCCCGCGGAAGAACCTCTCAAAAATGTGGTGCAGCTCATCCTCCGGTATCCCCATCCCGGTGTCTTCCACCGTCACAGTAACCCAGTTGCGTCCTTCGACCTCTCTGGATTCGGTCGAGACAGTGATCTCGCCACCCTCTGAGGTGTAGCGTATGGCGTTGTTGATCAAGTTGTCCAACACTTGCGTTATTCGTTGAGCGTCTACCAGGGCCACGGGGAGCCTCTCAGAATTGGCTTCCTTTGCTTCGTGATGGAGCCTCAGCCCTCTCTCCTGCGCCCGCTTCCTGGAGTTGGTCACGACGATGTCTACCAGGCTCTCCAGATCTGTTCTCTCCCTGTTGATCTCCAATCGGCCTGCATCCACACGCGAGATCTCCAAGATGTCTTCCACTAGATCCGCTTGATGCTCAGCCTCTTGAGCCAGAGGCTCCAAGTACTCTCGCCACTTCTCCGGTTGCTTCTGCATCAAGTGGGCGAACAGCTTAATTGTCGCGATCGGCGTGCGAAGCTCGTGGGAGACGTTAGAGACAAAGCGGGATTTCATCCGATCCAGCGCCTTGAGGTGACTGATATCGTGAATAGCGACGACTGCTGCGGCTCCCTCCACCCCCGGCTCCTGAATCGTCGCAGCTCTCAGCTGCAAATCGAGCCCCTTCAACTCGAGCACGTGCTCTGGGTTTTCGACTGCGTGATCGGCCAGGTCACGCACCGTTTCACGTAACAAGCTGGCCTCCGCCGGCGATAGGGTCTGAGTGAGCCATTCCCGCGCGACCGGGTTGGCCAACACCAGCTCTCCATCAGGGCCGGTGACCACGATGCCATCGACGGTGCTGTCAAGTATCGCCTCCAGCCGAGCGTACTGAGCTTGAAGCTGCGCCGTCCGCTCTGCAACTCGGGTCTCCAGAGTCTCGGCGTGGTCACGAAGCCGCTCATACAGTCGAGCATTCTCTATAGCCGTTGCAGCGTGGCTGGCAAACGTCTCCAATCGATGTGTATCCCTGGTGCTGAACTGGCCCGGCTCCGTGCCGTCCACGTTGAGGAACCCAACTGTCGTGTCGCCCACTCGAATAGGGGCAGCCACATAGGACCTCAACCAATCCCACCCCTGGTGAGCATTCCAATCATCGTCCAGGGTCGTGTCGACAACCATGACGGGCTTGCCAGTCCGCGACATCTCCACCCAGTAGGGATATTCTGAGACGGAAACCGTGTATCCGTTGATCTCCTCCGCCACACCCAGCTTCTCGTACCCTCGCCAACGGACGACGTAGGCTTGGCCATCCTCGATCAGCATAATGTTGAAGCTGTCTCCGGGGACCACTTGTTCGACCTGCTCGAGAATCCGGTCAAGCACTTGTTCAAGCTCCAGGGTGCTACTCACCGCGACAGCAGCTTTCTCCAGAGCCTCAGAAAGCTGGCGCTGCTTCCGCTCTGCTTCGAAGAGCTGGGCATTCTCCATTGCGACACCAAGTTGTCCTGCAATGGCCGTGTAGAAGGCCAGATCCTGTTCGTCGAATGTATCCGGACGACTGCTCTCCAGGTTGAGCACCGCTACCACTTCGTCACCCACCTTGACAGGGACAGCTAGCTCGGAAAGCACATCCGCAGCTGCAGCGGCGTAAGGACCCTCTTCCCGCACGTCAGAGAGGATCTTAGGCTCTCCCGTCTGATAGACGTGCCCGGTCATGCAATCGTCGACCGGGAAGCGATACCCTCCTTCAGGCGAGTCGAACCCCAACATGCAGGTATGGCTTACCATGAACATCTCACCAGTGCTTTTTTCCTCGACCGGGAGCATGAATCCCAGGTACTCGAGCCCTATGGCGCGCTCCAAGACGTCAATCGTCCGTGCCAACACCTGATCAAAATCGAGCGTTGAGGCTGCGGCCAGCATAGTCTCCCGCAAGACCTCAGTCTCCGCTAGCTGCTTCACCGTCTCCTGATGCAATTGAGCGTTTTCAATGGCAATCCCCGCCTGTGCTGCGAACGCCTCGGCCAGTTCGGCGTGCTCCTGGTCATAGAAGCCTGGTTCTTTTTTGTCCAGGGTAATGAGCCCAATCAATCGGTCGCCCACCAGCATCGGCACGCCGAGCCAAGACCCTATCCTTGCCTGTACGTGGGGCTCGCGTCGGAAGACCTCATATGAGGGACTCGCGTCCTCCAGAATCACCGAACGGCGGGTGTGGACGACCTTGCGATTAGGATTGTCCTCTTTCGTCAGATCAAATACCAGACCAAGCAACTCGTCCAGGTTGGGGAAGCCTCGCCCCCCCACGATCTCTAGGCGATCATCCTGAAGCAGCTGAACCGACGCCGTGTCATAGGGGACGACCTCCTGCAGCTGGGCCAGAATGCGCTCGATGACCTCATCCCGTTCCAATGCTGTCGTCATCGCCAGAGCAGCTTCTCGCAAGGTCAACTGCTCCAGCGCTCGTTTCTGAGTCTCATTGTATAGCCGGGCATTCTCGATGGCCGTAGCGGCGTGATCGGCGAAGGTGGCCAATCTCCGTGCATCCTCAAGATCAAATTGCCCCGGTCGCGCACTGTCCACATTCAGGTAGCCCACTGTGACATCGCCCAGCTCAATCGGCGCACCTATATAGGATCTTATCCACCTCTGCACCAGCACGTCCACCCATCCCTCATAGACTTCCGTGTCTGCGATAACCATAGGTTGCCCCGTCTCTGACATCTGCCGCAGATTGGGCACCTCCGGGACGTAGAAGTCCACGCCAGAGACAAAAGCCTCAGCCCCGAACTGCTCATACCCCCGCCAGCGGCAGATGCTGGCGCAATCATCCTCTACCAGCATCACGTTGAACGCATCACCATCGACTACCTTGGCAACCTGCGCAAGGATGCGATCTAGGACCGCTTCAAGCTCCAAGGTGCTGCCCACCGCAGCAGCCGCTTCCTCTAGAGCCTCGGAAACCCGTCTCTGCTTTCTCTCTTTTTCGAACAATCGGGCATTCTCGATAGCCACAGCCGCCTGTTGAGCAAACGCCTGAACCAGACGGGCGTCGCCCTCAGTATAAGCCTCGGGGTGACGACTGTCCACCGTGAGAATGCCGATCACCTGATCACGCACCCGAAGTGGCACGCCGATGTTGGCCCGTACGTGCTCCAGTCCTTCGGCCTCCCGCCACCCCTGACTATCCTTGCGCATATCTCCAATCACGACCGGCTTCGCTTCCTCTATGAGGCGTCGATTGTAGGGATAGAGCTCCAGGGAATAACAATGACCCACCTCGCGTTCGGGCAGATTCCGTGCAGCAATCACCTCCGTGGCTCCATCCTCCAGGATCTGGACGCTACCGCTGTCATAATCGATGACGCTGGCCAGCTGCTCCAGGATCATCTCCAGGACCTCCTGGATATCCAAGCTCCTGTTGAGCAGAAGAGCCGTTTCACGGAGTCGCTCAGAGAGCTCTCGCTGTTCTTGCTCCGCTTCGTAGAGCCGAGCGTTCTCAAAGGCGACGGCAGCTTGCGCGGCGAAAGCCTGGGCTAGCCGGGCGTGCTCACGGGTGTAGAAGCCGGGTTTCCTCTTGTCGAGAGCGATCATACCAAGCGCCCGATCTCCCACAAGCATCGGCACGCCCAGCCAGGAGCGGATCTCAGCCGCAGCATGGGGACCCCGCCCAAAGGCCTCATAGACCTCCGGGGCATCCTCAAGCACAACAGGTTCGCGAGTGCGGATGACATCTCGATTGGGATGCTTCTCGTTCAGCGGGAAGGAGAGCCCCACAATCTCCGAAAGATTGGGAAATCCGCGCCCTCCCACGATGTCCACATGGCCATCTCTGAGGAGAAGGACTGAGGCGGTGTCGTAGGGCACCACACGCTGCAGCTGAGCGAGGACCCGTTCGACGACCTCGTCTCGCTCCAAGGCCGTCGTCAGAGCCAGAGCTGCTTCCCGCAGCGTCTCCTGCTCCAAAGCTCGATCCCGAATCTCATCGTACAATCTGGCGTTTCGCACGGCGATGGCAGCCTGATCCGCCAGAAGATCGAGCACCCACAGTTCCTCGTCGGTGAAGAGATGGGGGCGCTGATACGCGATGTTCATCACCCCTTGGACCTCATCACCAACGGTGAGCGGCAAGCCGACAATAGCCCCCTCCCACCGCCGATCTTCGAAAAGATGATGACTCATAGCGTCAGAGACGACAATCCGCTCTCCTTGGCGGGCCACGCTGTAGGTCAGACCGCGCGGTCGGACACTCTCAAAAGGCTCCTCATGCCGCTCGCCGTCCCACATAGCAGCCCCAAACGTCAACTGACCTTCATCATAGAGGAAGACGTGAGCATCATCGGCCGACACCAAGTTGAGCGCATGCTCAAGGATTGTCTCCAATACCGGCTCAAGCTCCAGGGTAGAGGTCAGCTGCAGGCTTGCTTGACGCACGGCCCGGAGTTCTGCAACCCGTTGTTTAGCCACCGCGAAGAGGCGCGCGTTCTCAATAGCAGCAGCGACGTGCCCTGCGAGAGCCTCCATGGCCATCACGTCGTGCTCGTCGAAAGCATTGAGTTCACTGCTCTGAAGATCGAGGACGCCGATCACCTTGTCGCCATACTTGAGTGGCACATCTAACTCAGACTTAGTCTCGTCTAGGTAGGCAGGGATATACTGTGGCTCTTGGCTCACATCGTTGGCCAGGAGCGTCTCTCCCCGATCAGCAACCCAGCCTATCAAGCCCTCCCCGATGTCCTGTCGGAAGTCGTAGGGCGTCCTCCCAACGAACCCCCCAGTACCAGCCTTGAAGACCAGATCACCACGTTCCTCATCCAGAAGCATGATGCTCGCATAGTAATAGCCAAAGGCCTCGGTGATCATCTCCACAGCCCGATGCAGCACTTCATCCGGATCCAGCGTCGTGGTGATACTCTCCGTCACCTTCGAAACTGTGGCCAACTGCGCCGACCTTTCACGTTCAGCTTGGAAAAGACGGGCATTCTCGATGGCCGCAGCGATCTGGGTGCTCAGCGTCTCCAGCGTGGTCACGTCCAAGCGATCAAAAGCGTCGAGTTCATCGTCCTGCATATCGAGCACGCCGATGACCCTGTCGCCGCTCTTGATCGGCACAGCAAGCTCCGATCTGGTGTTCTCTGTAGCCTTGCGCACGTAATGGGGATCCGTGCTCACGTCGTTGCTTAATTGAGTTTCGCCGCTCGCTGCTGCATGTCCAATCATGCCCTCCCCAATAGCCAGGGAGAGGTCAGGAGGCAAAATATCGACGTAGGCCCCGGCGATGGACTGCATCTGGAGACGTCCTCGATCGGCATCCTCTCCCTCCTCTTCACGCAGCAGAAGAACCACGTTGTGATAGTCGAAAGCGTCGCGCACGGCGGAGACAATAGTGTCCAGTAGGACCTCGGGCTCCAACTCACTGCTGACGTGTCGCCCCGCCTCCGAGAGCAAGGCAGCCTGGGTGGCGCGCCTCTGTGATTCCTCGTACAGGCGAGCCTGCTCCACTGCCACAGCCACCTGGTCGGCGATGGTGGCAAGGAGCTGTTGATCCTCATCGTCGTAGGCAAAGGCACGGTAGGCCTGCACCGAGATGACCCCCGTCACCTCACCAGCAGCTCGCATAGGCACGCCCAGCCACGAGTGCGAGATCTTGTCGGTGCCCCAGGTCTCCGCCGGTGGCAGATCGTCTCGTTCCTGCTCGTAATCCCGAATAAGAAGTGGTTCGCCTTTGGTAACCACAGAGGCCGTCAACCCCGGTTCCAGAGGCCGTCGGCCGGGCGGCTCCAGCGTACCCTCGTCGACCGAGAGGCGGAAGTCCAACTCGTCCCGCTCTTTGTCGTATAGCGCAAGGAAGAAGGCATCAGCACCGAAGACATCCCGTATCTCGTGATACACCGCCTTCAGCAGATCATCCAGATGGAGAGAGGTACTGACCGCCTGGGCGACTCGATTGACAGCAGCGAGCCTGCCCGCTCGCCGGTGCAGCTCTTCGTGGAGACGTGCATTGTGAATCGCGGTCGAGGCTTGATTGGCGAAGAGGCTCGAAAGCCACACATCATTCTCGCCAAATCGTCCAGGCTCGTCAAGCTCATCGAAACCCAGGGTGCCGATGATTCGACCACCGTGCTTCAAGGGCACTGCCAGGGAGGCCGTAAGGGCTTCACTCTCCCACTCGTCGGCTCTTCCCTCCCAGTCTTGGTAATTGTCCACAACTACAGGCTCGCCTTCCTTCCAGGCTCTTCCAGCAGTCCCCTCGCCAGACGCGAGCCTAGAGCCGCTGTAGTCTCCCTGGTAACCGTAACTGACCACTTGCTTGAGGTTTCCCTCTGTCTCGTCGACCAGGTAAAGGCTCCCTCCAGAGGCGTTCAGCAGTTGACAGCCCTGCTCCACGATACTCCATAGCAGATCCTCAAGCTCCAACTGGGTGGTGATCCCGGCGGAGATCCTGTGCAGCGTTTCCAACTGAGCTGTGCGCTTCTGAGTCTCCTCATACATCCGGGCATTGCGGATGGCGATGGCTGCCTGTGTGGCGAAGAGCTCCAGCAGATAGGCGTCGTCCTGAGAGAACCTCCGCGGCAGCTCGGCCATCACCTCAAGCACACCCAGAAAGTCGTCACCCCATTGGACTGGCACGCCCATATCGGCAGAATGGCCTAAGTAGTCAGCCCACGTCTCAGATCGCCCCTCCCAGGCGGCATAGTCATCGACCACAATGGTCTCTCCGGCCTCCCAGATCTTGCCAGATAACCCCTCTCCTCGTGCCACCTTGACATCATCAGGAAGGTCATCATACCCTATGTGAATGGAAAACTCCAGTACATCTTGATCCGAACGGTAGAGATCGAATCCACCGCCAGTCGCATCCACCAAGTCAACTGCCCGTGAGACGATGGAACGCAGCAGCTCATCCAGATTAAGCTCGCTAACGATATCCAGACCCACGTCCTGGAGCGCCTCCAACTGTTGCTTGCGCCGTCGCAGCGCCTCCTCGGCTCGCTTGCGTTCGGTTATGTCCGTGTAGACAGCCACAACACCGACGAGCTCGTCCCCTATCTGGATCGGCGCCCTGCCGAGAATCACGTCCACCGGGGTGCCGTCCTTGCGATACCGAGTGCTCTCGGTACGAGGCACAGCTTTGCCGCCGAGCACTCGCCTCGTAAAACGCGTCGCTTGTTCATAGGCCTCTGAGCTCGCTTCAGCAATGAGGGTATCCAAATCCTGCCCAACGGCCTCCGCTGACCGATAACCAAACAGTTGCTCTGCTCCGGGATTCCACTCCAAGACCTGGTGCTCTGTGTCCAGGGCGACGATAGCATCCGGTGCAGACTCCAGAACCCCCTCCAGATAGAGTTGGCGCTTCCGGACCTCCTGCTCTAACTGCTTGCGATCCGAAATATCCCGCACGATGGCGAGATCCGCCGGCCTTCTCTGATAGGTTGTGATACCAGCGTTGAGCTCCGCTTGGACGACGCTACCGTCTTTTCGCTCGAGTCTCACCCCGTAGATCGACGGGATCGTCGCTCCCGCCATCCGACGCTCGTACCGATCGAGGACCTTCGCTCGATCGTGTGGGTGGACGTAGTCGATGAAGGACGTATCCAGTAGCTCTTCCACGTTGTAGTCGAGGATCTCTCCCAGGCGGGGATTGGCGTATCTGATGTGCTTGTCCTGAACGATAACAATACCGTCGTTCGCCCGTTCAACGACGTTGCGGTACATCTCCTCGCTCTCCCGCAACGTTCGTTCGATCCTATGCTGATACAACGCCATCTCCACCACAGAGTGGAGTTCGCGCTCGCCGGCCGAACTCAAGATATAGTCGAAGGGATCAGTAGCTCCGGCACGCTGCAGAACCTCGTGCTCTGCGCAGCAAGTCAGATAGATCACAGGGATGTCAAAACGCTTGCGGATCTCCTCCGAGCACTCGACGGCGTCCATCGGAGCCTCCAGCTCGACGTCCACCAGCACGAGGTCCGCTCGCTCACCCTCTGCCCTCTCGACCGCCGCCTGGCCCGAGAAGGCGATGAAGGGCACCTGATAGCCCAGGTGCTCCAGCTGCCGCTTGACCTCGGGGAGCTCGCTTCCCTCACCTCCGACAACCAGAATCCTGACCTTAGCCATCTTGGGCTCCTCTCTAGCCACGGTGGCTGGGTGGGGTTCTAGCATACCACCTGTTGACATCTCGACAATCTCGAACGGCGTAGACACTACCTTCTCGAACGCCAGATAGAAAAGACAAGCCAGACCCCCAACAAACTCACTCCAACGAAGCCGACGATGACCACGATCGTCGCCAGACCGACCTCCTCCCCCAGGTTGAAGGCTGGAATAAGCAGAGCCAATCCCACAATGAGCGCAGCCAGAAGAACGCTCAAGGAGATCCGATTGGCCGATCGATCCAGTCGGTTCAATGCCTGATCCAGTCCTTTGTGATCAAGGGTCACTTCGAAAGCCCCCCTTTCGGCCTGGATCAGCAGCTGAGACCCAATCCGTGGCAGGAGGCTGAGTAGATCGCTCCAATCACCTGCCTTCGAAATCAGCCTGGGACCTAGATTTCGGGGGAGCACCATCTGGACCAGGAAGCGCCGGACGTGCGGCTGGGAAAAAGCGATGATGTCGAAACCTGGATCCAGCTTGAGGGCTACCCCTTCCAGCATAACGAGCGTCTTGGCCAGCAACCACAGTTCCGAGGGCAACCGCAGGTGGTGACGAAAAGCGATAGGCGTCGCATCCTGCATAACCTCCTGCGCGTGGATAGCCTCAATGGGCAGCCCACGGTATTTCCGCAGAAGGCGCGCCAAATCCTGCTGAAGAGCCATTCGATCGACAGACTCCGTGGTCGCTCCCATACGGATAAGCTGGTCGACGATGCTCTGCTCGTCCATCTGTATCACAGCAATATAGAGACGCGTCAGATCGGACCGCAACTGATAGCTCAGCTGTCCCACGAGGCCAAAGTCCATCGCGCCAATAACCTCTCCTGGCATGACGATGAAATTGCCGGGATGCGGATCGGCGTGGAAGAAACCGTCTTCAAGGACCTCCTTGAGCACCATTCGCGCCGCGTGGACGGCGATCCGATGACGATCATACCCGGCCTCGTCTAGTGCCTGAACATCGTCGATCTTGATGCCGCTGATACGCTCCATCACCAAGACGCGCCGTGTTGTCAAGTCCCAGCTGATCTCCGGCACGTACAGGTATGGATCCTCGGAGAAATTATCTCGGAACCGTTCAGCGTTATGCCCCTCTCGATAGAAGTTTAGCTCCATGTGGAGCGTGGTGGCGAAACCTCTCGCTATCTTAGGGAGATCATAGAGTTGTGCCATAGGAATGCGTCCCTCAAGCAGCTCAGCTACATCTTGAAGGATCTCAAGGTCGACTTCTATGACCTCTTCGATACCCGGTCGCTGCACTTTGACGACGACGGGATCGCCGTCATGGAGTCTAGCAGCGTGGACCTGAGCTAACGAGGCTGCGGCGATAGGCTCTTCTTCAAAGTCATCAAACAGATCCATGATCGACCTATCGAGCTCAGACTCGATCTGTTCTCGAATCGGGTCCCAAGGTTCTGGAGGGACAGCATCCTGTAACTTCGTCAGTTGAGCGACATAGGCTGGGGGGATCAGATCGGGTCGAGTGCTGAGAATCTGTCCCAGCTTGATGAAGGTCGGCCCCAATTCCTCCAGGGCCAGACGGAGCCGCTGGGGAGCGCCCAGCGGAGGGGCTTCCTCCCGCCATTGACGCACCAGCCGGCGAGGGAATCCCAAATAGGGCTGTAGCTCCAACAGATCGACCATCTCGCCAAGGCCATGGCGGATGAAGACCTGCGCAATCTCTCGATAGCGCTTGAGGTGACGGATCGTACGCTGGGGACCTCTTACCATGTTGGCTTGGCACGCGGCCTAGCTATGCACACCTCCAGCACGCATCTTCCGGCCCCCGTGCGTAGGATGCCCGTGAAGCCCGCTGAAGGTTCGATGCAAGAATGCGTAAAGCCTATCTATAGCATCTTCTCAATCTCTGGAAGAGCCTCCACCGTGGCTTGCTCCCCAATAGCTATCGTCTCATCAGCTCGAGTGAAGCCAAGGAGTACGCTAACGTCCGGGGGAATATTCGGACGGATGATGATCTCAGGCGCAGCTTCGACCAGACGGCGCTGATTGATCTCCTTCATCATGACATCCAGCGACTGCAGCATCACCTCGAAGGTGCTTGCTAGACCACCAGGCACATAGCGACGTTCGCGCAACGCCCTGACCATTGCCGAAAAGGTGCTGTTGCCACCGATGACGTCCACAGCAATGACGACATCGGCTCCCATCTGGCGAACTACGTCGGCTGGGAGGTTATCCAAGAGGCCTCCATCCACGAGCAACTGCGCATCACCACCACCCCGCGCCTCCCTCTCCACCGGCTTGAAGAGCCCCGGCAGGGCAATAGTCGCCCTCACGGCGTCAGTCACACGGCCCTCGTTCAACGTCACAGCCTCACTGCTCTTCAGGTTGACGGCGATCAAGCTCAAGGGTAACCGGAGGCTGTCGAAGGTGCACTCCCCTAGATGGCCGGTCAGATAGTCAATCACCTTCTGCCCCTCAAAAAGGCCGCGCCGGGGTAGGGTTGGATCAGCCAAAGACAACAGGCGACGCGGATTGGTCATCCGTAGCGCCTCCTGTTTCATGAACTCGGGCGTGACGCCCGCGGCATACGCTGCAGCTACCACACCGCCCATACTGGTGCCTGCCAGGAGATCGACAGGGATCCCCTTCCGTTCCAGTACCTCGAGCACCCCGATGTGGGCCAGACCACGTGCGCCCCCTCCACTGAGGGCCAGTCCAATCTTCGGGCCGCAGCCCTCCGTCATTCCCGTCATACTCTCCGACCTACAATCACAAAGACACCGTGTCTCATTCGGACGCAGTCAACTGGTCGATCCTATCCGCCAGTTCGTCCACTTGTTCCTTCAGTGCATCAAACTCTTGGCGGCTCACCGGCCTGACACGGTTCACCTCTTGACGGATCATACCACGGAGTTCCTCACGCTCCTTCTCCCCCTTGGAGATCAACGCATTGGTCAGCCTCTCCGCCTCCTCGGGCTCGACACCTTCCTTCTCCACCAACTCGTTGACGGTCTCACGCACTTTTTCGCGCGTCAGGGTGAAAACACCCAATCCCATCAACAGCGTCTTCTCCAAGATGTTCGCCATAGCAAACCTCCTTCTACGACTCAGGCGTTTGTGTCGGCCACATTGTCCCAGGACACCCATCTAGGGTGTAGATCACACGACAGTTCAAGAGTAATTATACCGACACCGAACCGGCGGTCAAGCAACTTGACGACAGTGCACGCCATAGGTAAAATGCGGAGCATGGAAAAACGACCGATCGTCACCCTCACCACAGATTTCGGCGTCGCCGATGCCTACGTGAGCACGATGAAGGGCGCTATGCTCGCCATCGCTCCCCAGGCTCAGCTGGTAGACATCACCCACGACATCGCGGCCCAAGACGTCCGACAGACAGCGTACATCCTCTACACTGCGTACCGATTCTTTCCGTCGCGCGCTGTCCATCTTGTCGTGGTGGACCCGGGCGTCGGCAGCGCCCGTCGCCCAATCGCAGTTCACACCTCCCATGGCACCTTCGTTGGGCCCGACAACGGCGTCTTCGGCTACGTCATGGCGGAGGAATCCGTGAGTGGCGTCGTCGAGCTCGCCGCCCCCCAGTATCGTCTCCCGTCGGTAAGCCACACTTTCCACGGACGTGACATCTTCGCTCCTGCTGCCGCACACCTGGCAGCCGGTGTTCCCATCGACGAGCTCGGCCCAGCCGTGACCGATCCAATCACCTTGCCGCTTCCGCGCCTGGAGATAGGTTCCCATCGTATTGACGGCGAAGTACTCCATACAGACCATTTCGGCAACGTGATCACGAGCCTGGGGCGCCTTATCTGGAAGGGGAACGAGCTATCCCTTACGCCAGCGTTTCGACAGGAGAACAGTGAGCAGGCTCGCTTTGCAGCCGATGAAGCCGTGGTCGTCGCAGGTGGCACCCCACCCGGGGAGAGGAAGATACGGGGCGTGCATCACACCTACGCCGACGTCCGGCGGGGCGAGGTCTTGGCATTGGTAGGCAGCGAGGGGCACCTAGAGATCGCCGTGCGCGAGGGCAGCGGGGCCGAAAGGCTGGGCCTTAAACCCGGTGATCCCGTAGAGCTACGCCAGTCGTAGGACCTTCCCCCCCAAGGGCAAGCTGCTTGCGGTCCTAAGCCGATGTGTCAGTGGGCACAAGGGGCAGCGTCATCAAGAAAGTGCTTCCCGCTCCCGCCGATGCAATCTCGCTCGAAGGGCTCTCTACCCAGATTCTCCCTCCGTGAGCCTCCACCGCAAGCTTGCAGAAGGGGAGCCCCAGGCCGCTGCCAGAACGACGTCCCTTGACCGACGAGACACGGTGGAACTTCTCGAACAGCTTGTGCTGCTCCTCTTCCGGGATACCGGGGCCTTCATCGCTGACACCTAATAGGAGCTGCCGAGACTCACGCTCAGAGGCACGACGAGCCCAAACCCGGACCCGGCGACCATCGGGCGTGAACTTGATCGCGTTGTCTACCAGGTTGTTCAGCACCCGTCTTATCAACCCGATGTCCACGTGGAGAGGCGGAAGATCCGCAGGCACACAGACCTCGATCGTTATCTCTGCCGGAGCCGCCAGCGGAGAGAGTTGTGTGACGGTCTCCTCCAGCAGGGCTCTCGCGTCGACGGCCTCGCACCTCAACTCAAGTTCGTCACTCTGCAGCTCGCTGACGTCGAGCAGACCGTTCACTAGACTCAACATACGATCGCTGCTTCGCTGTGCCATACCTGTGAAGGTTTTGAACAGCTCCTCGTCCTGGTCGCGGAAGGCCTCCTCCATAAGCGTGAAGCTGTTGCCCAACACAGTCAGTGGCGAACGCAGATCGTGAACCAACATATACGTCATATCATCCTTCAAACGCCCCAGCTCGATCTCCTCAGTGACGTCTCGCAAGACGAGCAACCAGCCGGTGATATTCTCGTCCCGGCCCCGCACTGGCGTCAAGGTCCGCTCGACGTGACGACCCGAGGTGGTCAGCGCGACGATGGCCTGGTTAGCCATCTTCTCTCTGCCCGCATCCACACCTTCACGCAGGCTCTGACAGTCAGACTGCAGACCCTCTTTGCTGTAGCCTAGCAGCCTGACTAAGGGCTGTCCCTCATCCCCGCGAGGGGAATCGATAACCTGTCCAGAAAGCTCCAGCTGCGCCATCCCCACCAAATCGGCCACCGCGCGGTTGGCCGCCACCACACGCCAATCCATATCCAACAGGAGAATGCCCTCCCGCGTGGTCCTGAGAATAGAATCCAATTCGTGAACACGGCGGGCCAGCGCCTCGTCGGTGCGTGCGTAGAGGCGCGCGTTCTGAATCGCGACAGCAGCCTGGGCCGCGATGGTGGTGAGCACTTTCTGATGGGATAGGTCATAGGCCATCGCACGCTCGTAGGACTGGACGGCGATGACACCACACGCTTCATCCCCCGCCAGGATCGGCACACCCAGCCAGCACTCAGCCGGTTGGCCGATAGAATCGACGTCGAGCTCCTCAAGCGTGCCCTCAACGTCCTCTCTTATCAACAGAGGCTCTCGGTTTTGCAGGACGTACTCGGTGAGACCAGAGCCCGTTCGACGCGAGCGCCACTCCACCCGATCTCCTTTTTCCACAGCCAAGGGAAAGGAGACCTCGTCCACCTGCGGATCGTAGAGGGAGACATAGAAGTTGCGAGCAGGCATGAGGCGAGCGACTTGCTCGTATATCGCCGACACCACGGCCTCCACGTCCAGGCTGGCGCTGAGCGCTTGCCCAACGGCTTGAAGACCACGAAGTTCCTGCACCCTACGCTGCAGCCGTTCGCTGGTCTGAGCCAGGCTACGCGTGATCAACGAGGCAACCACCATCATCAGGACGAAGAGAATGAACTGTGCCACGCCCAGCCGGGTGTAGATCAGAGCCATCAACGGGGAGAGAATCAACGGGCTGCCTTCGTAGAAGATCAAGTTGGGAAGCGAGCGCACGTACTCTCGCAGCGACTCTCGGCTCCGCACGACGAACGCCGGCACGAAAGCCAGATGATTGACGAGAAGGTAAGTCAAAGCGAAGACCACTAACGCCACGACATCTGGAGGCTCGATGCTGGTCAGCGGAACCTCGCCTTGGAGGGCTTGGAAGATCGTGCCACCGACTATGACGCTGAACGTGTGCGCCACGGTGTTCGCAGCGCCTATCGTGACGATCTGCGAGAGTTCTCTTACGGGAGGCAGACCCAGTCGCTCGGACCAGCAGTAACGGAGCTCGGCATGCACAACCGCGCCTATGAACGCCGCCCAGCCCGCCGGTACAGGCCCCAGCACTAAATAGGCTGCCACCGTCGTCATAGGCAACAAGGATACAACGCCACCCGCCACGTGCACACCGAAAACGTCGGCGAACGTGATCAGGGCGAGAAAAAGGATGCCAGGTAGGAGCGTATTCAGCGCCGGGGGGCTGACGACCGTCAGCCAGACCAGACACCCCAATGTGACCAAACCCGCTATCAAGTAGCCACCAGAGAGGTAACGTCGCTTCATCGGAGATCACCTTCCATAGCTAGAAACGCCAACGCCTCAATCACACGCCAGACGAGCACGCTTCTGCCTCGTGATCCTGCAAGGAGCGCAGCACGCGCTCTGGTGTCAACGGCAGCTCGTCGATCCATACCCCGGTCGCGTCATGGACGGCAGCGACCAACGCCGGAGCCAACGGGATAAAAGGCATCTCCCCCATCCCTCGGACACCCCATGGCCCTCGGGGATCCGGTTCCTCCACGATGATTGATTCGATCTGCTGCGGAATGTCGGCGATGGTGGGAATCAGATAGGTGCTGAGATGTGGAGTGAGCACGTGCCCTCCCTCGGTGATGAAGTCCTCGCACGTCGCCCAACCCACGGCTTGCACCACGCCCCCTTCAATCTGTCCTTCAACCTGCTGAGGATTGACCGCCTTGCCCACGTCGTCCGCACAGACGACACGCACGATGTCCAACTCACCAGTCTCAACGTCCACCGCTACTTCGACCGCTTGGGCAACGTATCCATAGGCGAAATTGGGCAGCCCCTCGCCTGTCTCCGGATCAAAATGCGTTGTCTTTGGAGCTAGATACGTCTGCTCGGCTGTGGCCGGCCGCTCACCTTCCCGCCAGCGCCTCAGCACCTCGGCTGACGCCTTGCGCACGGCGTTACCAGCCATGAACGTCATCCGCGATGCGGAGGTCGAGCCCGCGCTTCCGGGACTGGTCGCCGTGTCCGATGTCTCCATCCGCACCTTTGCCAGAGGGACGCCAAGCGCCTCGGCCGCCATCTGTCGGATCACCGTGTGGGCCCCCTGTCCCACGTCAGCGCTTCCGATGCTGACGATAGCTCGCTCGATCTCATTCTCGCCCCGTAGCTCGATCCTGCCCCAGCAGTTCTCCTGATAGCCGAAAGAGAAGCCGATATTCTTGAAACCGACCGCCAGCCCTATGCCAGTATGAACAGCCTCGCGGAGCTTCCCTAACCGAGATGTCGTCTTTGCAGAGGGTCGCTTCCAGGTTGTCAGTGGCCTACCGGGCCCATTATCCGTCTGCTGCCACCCGCTGGCAAGGGCGCACTGCTTGGTGACCTCCACCAGGCTGACGCCACCCGGCAGTGGCGTGCGTGTCGTCGTAGGGGTCTCATCGCGCAAAAGGTTCTTCATGCGCAGGGCCACAGGATCCATGTCCAGCGCCTCGGCCAGCTTGTTCATCTGCATTTCGGCCGCAAAGATGCCTTGCGGTGCACCAAAGCCGCGAAAAGCTCCTCCCGGGGGATTGTTGGTATAGACGCCATCCACGTCAACCTCTACGTTGGGAAACGCATAGGGCCCCGTGCAGGTAAGCGCCGTGTTGCCCAGCACTTTATTGGTTGTGTAACAATAGGCGCCGCCATCCGCAACGACCCGAACCTCAGCGGCGACCAGCTTCCCCCGGCGGGTGGCGCCCCATGTGCACTGGTACCACATTGTGTGGCGCTTACAATGCCCCTTGATGGACTCCTCCCGGCTCCAGACGATTTTGACTGGACGGCGCAAGCGCTGGGCTGCCAGTCCCAACACGATCTGCACCGACATGTCCTCACGACCGCCGAAAGCGCCACCGATGGCTGGGTAGACCACCCGAACCTGATCCAGGGAAAGATCCAACGCATGGGCAATCTGGTGTTGATCCTCCCAGGTCCATTGACCAGCCACCACAACTGTGACCCGACCCTCATCGTCGATGTAGGAGAGACCCGCCTCGGGCTGCAGATAAGCGTGTTCCTGCGCTGGCGTCTTGTACTCCCCCTCAATGATGACGTCCGCCTCCTCCCATCCACGTTCCATATCGCCTTTGCGGATTTGGTGATGGCAGATAAGGTTACCCTCCGTTCTCAACTCTGGATGGAGGTCACTCGGCTGCCGGTTGGGATGAAGCTGCGGCGCATCCGGTTCCAGGGCTCGAAAAGGATCTATAACAACGGGCAGGTCCTCATACCTAACGTCGATAAGATCTCTCGCGCGGGCGGCAGCGCTCTCGGTCTCCGCCACGACGACTGCCACCTGGTCACCCACGAAGCGGACCACATCGGCGTTTGGTTTGTCAGATCCCGGGCCACACAACACTGGCTGATCCAGAGTCTGTAGACCGTACTCATTTACCGGCACGTCTTTGGCTGTGAAGATCGCTACCGTGCCCGGCACTTCTTCCGCCTTGGACGTGTCGATTTGGAGCACACGGGCATGTGGCCGATCCGCGAAAAGAATCTTGGCATAGAGCATACCCTCCATGACGAAATCGCCAGGGTACCTCGCCTTGCCGGTGACTTTGGCGTGTGCGTCCACGCGCTCGACGGACTGTCCCACAGTGGTAGTCATAGTCAATCCTCTCGTCTAAGGTGAGCAGCAGGTTAGCAACGGCACGCAGGCTGAGAAGGCTCGCTGAAGCCCGGATTGGATGACGAAGGGCAAGGCTCTATCCCTTCCTTTGCCCTCGTTCTGTCTCCAGCTTCAGAATCCGACGCAAGATAGCCACAGTGGCAGCATAGGTAGAATCTACTCCAAAATACGAGAGGCGATGAGCGCCCAGGTTCTTGCCCTTTCCCAAGGGCGTGTCCGAGGCGTAGTGTATGATCCCAACGTCGAAGGGCACTGTGTCAGCGTAGAGCGTGACGATCTCATTGGCGGGATGGCGAGTCGGCCGCACGGCTTCATAGACGGCCGAGAGGTACGGCCCAGCCTCCATCTCGATATCTGTGTACCCCTCGCGGTAGAAGACGTCCATATAGCGCTCGTTTTGCAGAAACGTGCCCCGCACACTGATCGCCTTCTGGTTGTCCAGCGTCGTGCCGTGGACGAGATAGGGCGCCACGTTGGCGGCGGTAAAACAGTTGTTAAACAGGTACGTGTTTCGCGAGTGTTCGTCGTGCGTGACGTAAGGAATCATAACGTCGCCAATTCGGCCGTTAAGCGTCGCAGCCTTACCCAAACTATACACGCCCCGCAGGGAATCGACGCTAGTGGCGACCTGCGATAAGATGTGATAAGCGCCCATACCCAGAGGGTAGTCGATGTTGACGATCACGGCGTCGCTCTGGGCCAACCTGTCCAAGCCGGGCACCTGCAGCCGAGGATCGAACCAATCTGGGCGGAGACGGCACATCTCAATCACCTGAGCCTCGACATCAAAGACGTGATGACTGTCAATATGCTTGATGCCGCAGAGGGCTTCCTCTTCCTCACGCTGGTTCCACGTCTCATCGTCGCGATGGGTCTCCATGTAGTCACGCAGGACAAAATAGAGGAGATTCTCGGTCCGCGACGAGGTCTCCCCCTTGCGAATCTGGCAATATTCATCCACCAATGCCCGTTCGCCTTCCTCTTGGAGATAGTCTATCAGGCCCTTCTCACGACGGAGTGCAAACCCTGACAGCATATTCACGACGCTGTGCACATTGCTGGAGATGAAATACACCGGCCTCTCGCTTAGGTCCACGGGCGAGGCGTCAGCAATGAAGCTCCACCAACGCCGCGTGGCCTTCCGATAGTCGACACGAGAACCAGCCACCAGACGCACGGCCAACTGCTTCGGTTGCCGACCCATGTCACGCAGCAGATCGACGAACCGCTCGCCCCAGATGGATTCCAGGCGACTCATATCATCGGCGCTGAGCTCTAGGACCTCTGCAACCTCGCGACGCACCTTCCGCCATCCAGACTCATCGAGGTCACGAGACGCCTCCAGCTTGTCAAGCAGCGGGTGCCGGTTCAGACGTCGATGCATCTTGTTCCATTCAATCTGGAAAGCGGTCAGCATAGGAATAAGGTCATCGATGTCGGAGACGCTGGCAATGAAGGCAGCCATGGTCTCGTGCCCGTCGAAAAACGTGCGGCGCCGCCGCCCAGGGGCCGTGACTGGCTGCCACTCCTCGACCTTCGCGTAGCCGCGCCGGGCAAAGACACGCTCAGACTGGCCCATCACCACCAGCCTGGTTTGTCGGATCACCTGTGGAAGACGCAGCGAGCAGTAGATCAAGGCTGCAGCATCTGGGGCTTCTTCGCGGGCTCCCACGTGGAGCGATGAGTTCATGCCCAGGTGCGATTCGACGAAGGACCGCACTTGTACCTCGTCCGTTGTGCGCAACAAGGAATAGTAAGTACGCATGTAGAGCGAGATCTCTTCGCTGCCGGTGGTGGGAACGGTCCTCTCCATCTCAGCCCTCAGAGGCAGCCTTCTCAATCGCTCGCACAATCTTGTAGTAGCCGGTGCAACGGCACAGATTCCCGCTCAATCCAATGTCGATCTGCTTCCGAGTGGGCCCCGAGATCTCCTCCAGCAAGTTCGCCCCGGCCATCACGAACCCCGGCGTGCAATACCCACACTGAACGGCCCCCTCGTCGATAAACGCCTGCTGCACCGGGTGAAGGTCACCACCATCGGGAAATGAAGCCGTCTCGGGAAGCCCCTCAACCGTTACGATGTGCGTGCCATGCGCGCGAGGTGCTGGGGTTAGGCAGGCGAGTATGGCGATGCCGTCCATCCAGACTGTACAGGCCCCGCATTCCCCCTCACCACACCCATTCTTAGTCCCCGTAAGTCCTAGGTTCTGACGCAGCATCTCCAGCAGTGTCTTTTCGTTGGCTCCCTGGACGACGACGTTCTCGCCGTTGACCACACACTCTATCGGCTCCAGGCCTTGATGACGATGGCACACCGTCTTGCCCGCCAGGCGCGGATAGGTGCCGTCTGTGGTACCCCACAGCATCGGCGGTTCTTCGGGAAATCCCTTCCGCTCATCCCCCTGGCGGAGCAACGTGAGCGCGCGACGTACCAACACTGTGATCACCTGCTGACGATACTCAGCTCCTGAGCGGATGTCGTCGATGCACGATGTCGCTTTCCCAGCCAATTCCGCAGCCCGTTCGATACTTTCCTCAGTCAGTCGTCTCCCTACCAAGGCGCTTTCGGCTTCGCGGGCGCGAATAACGGTGGGAGCCACGCTGCCCATCGCGATGCGGGCCTCAGCAACGATCTCCTCGTCGAAGGTCAGAACCACAGCTGCATTGACCACCGAGATGGCGTGAACGCGTCGCAGAGCCAGCTTCGCGAAGGTACCACGTTGATTGGGCCTCAAGACCGGGAAGGAGATATCGGTCACCATCTCATCGGACGCCAGAGCCGTCTGGCGTAATCCCGTGTAGAAATCCTCGAACGACATCCGTCGCTCACCACTTACGCTTCTTAACGTCAGCCTGGCATCCAGTGCCCACAACGCAGCGATGGTGTCGTTGGCTGGAGAAGCCGTGATCAGATTACCGGCAATGGTGCCACGATTGCGCAGCTGAGGTGTGCCGACTTGCCAGCAGGCCGAAGCCAGAGGATATCCCCGCTCGACCAGTAGATCCGAGGCCACGGCACCGTTATGCGTCACTGTCGGCCCTAGGTGAATGCGCGGGCGCCCCTCCCCTCGGTCATCAGGACCATCGTCCAAGCTTATCCGATTCAGGCCGCCGATACGGGTGACGTCGATCAGGACATCGACTTCCCGATCGTCCCGCTTCAACTCGACGACTAGATCGGTCCCACCGGCGATGACACGAGCCTCCGGGCCGTGCTCGGCGAGAAGCTTCAGGGCGTCGTCAACACTGGTAGGGGTGTAGTACACTTGCCACATAGCTTACTCCTGAACTTGAGTGAACGCCAGCGAACAGAGCTTAGACCGCGTCCAATAATAGACCTCCATCGTAAGAGACAACTGGTACCCATCGAACGTGACTCATACCACGGCGCTCTTCGTGGACGCAGCCCTTGAGTCGCACAGCACGACCGACGGCGCAATAAGTATACTCGCTATTCTGACGTTAGGCAACCGCCGATTGGCGCCCCTTTTTTGTGCAACCTAATCGCCTATAATACGTAGTGCATAGTGATCGATACTGCCAGTCTGGATACAAAGAGATCTCATGGAGCGAGTGAGTGACTGACGAAGAGCAATGGATCAAGGCAGCTCGAGAGGGAGACAAAGCTGCCTTCGGGCGCTTAGTGGAAGCGTATCAGGACCCTATCTACAACCTGGCTTACCGGATGTTGGGTAACGCGCCGGAGGCGGAGGATGCAGCTCAGGAGGCGTTCATAAGGGCCTACAGATATCTCAACAGCTATGACCCGGAACGCCCCTTCAGTACCTGGCTGTTCTCCATCACCTCCCACTACTGCATCGATCGTTTGAGACGACGGAGGATCGATTGGCTGCCGCTTAAGGAGGAGATCGCAGAACCAGTACGGCTGGCGAGCGCCAGCCCTAACCCAGAGGCTGTGGTAACGGAGCGAGATCGAGAGGCCTGGATCCAAGCCCTGATGAACACCCTATCGCCCGTGGACCGAGCGGCCGTGACGCTGCACTATTGGTACGACTATCCCTATAAGGAGATCGCGGAGACGCTGGATTTGACGGTGAGCGCGGTCAAGTCGAGGCTCTATCGGGCTCGACGCGCTCTGGCGGAACAGATGGAAGGAGAAGCCTATGCGTTGCAAACAAGCTAGCCACTTGATGGCAGCCCGCTTGGACGGGCATCTCGATCAAGCGGAGATCCTGGAGCTGGAGGATCATCTCGCCGCATGTAGAACGTGCCGTGCTGAGTGGCAGAGAATGTCCGCAGTGGATCAGCTGTTCAAGTCGGCGCCGTCGCGATCAGCTCCAGCCCATCTGCACGCGCAGGTCATGACCCGCATTCACCGAAGAGATCAGGCTCGCCGCGCTATCGTTGGCGGACTGGCGCTGGCGCTGGGTGCGACAGCGGTGGCGCTGCTGGCGTTCGTTCCCCTGGCCCTTGAGGTAGTGGAAAACGCGGGGATCGCACCCGCTTTGCTTGTTGGAGGCATAGAGACTGTCACGCAGCTGGTGGTCATCCTCAACGCCCTGAGCCGCGCGCTGTGCGTCCTGCTGGATCAGTTTGCCGGACCGCTGGCTATCTTGAGTTTGGGAAGCCTCCTAACGGCTCTGGCTTTGAACGGGTTGTGGATCCTCACCATGCGGAGACTGCGCATCGCGCGCTGGTAACTTGCTTTTGTGGCAGACACGGTTGCTGAACGAGCCAGCACGTCCCGACATGGTCCACACAAGAATCGTGAAGAGGAAAGAAGTTAGAGGGAGACGACGGATATGGAGAAACGTGCCATACGACTTGCTGTACTGGCCCTATCAATCGCGGCTCTAGCGTGTACAATCACGCCCCAGGTGCCGGATATCAAATTACTACCCACCATCGAAGCCGGCGACGTCAAGGAGGAGAGACACACGATCCCCCTCTCTGACAGGGAATCGGCCGCTTTCGACATCGTCTTCGGCGCAGGGAGGCTCCAGATGGAGGCCGGTGTCCCCGACAAGCTGCTGGAGGCCGCCTTCCGCTACAACGTCGAACAGTGGAAGCCAGAGATCGCGCACCAGGGAGACGAGCTGACGATCCGGCAGGGAGGTAACGAGGACAAGTGGGGCATCCCAAGTGGGAACGTGCGGAACCGATGGGAGCTCGAGTTCTCCCCCCAGATGGCCATGGCTATGGATGTAAGAGCCGGTGCTGGTGAGGGGGAACTAGATTTCACAGGGCTCAAGGTCTCGGAACTCGACGTGGACATCGGGGCGGGGGACTTCACCCTGCGTTTCGACGAGCCGAACCAGGTCTCGATGGATCGCATGACCCTGGACACCGGCGCATCCAGGATCGAAGTGGTCAGTCTCGGAAACGCCAGGCCGGAGGAAGTCCGGCTTCAGGGCGGCGTCGGCGACATCGCCCTCGATCTGACCGGAGGCTGGAACCGTTCTGCCGACATCACCGTCAGAGCTGGAGCTGGAGCGCTCAGGCTGACCTTGCCTTCCAACGTGGGGGTCGAGATCGAGACGAGAGGCGGGCTGACCAACGTCGAGGCCTACGGGCTGCGGCAAATGGGTAACACGTACACCAACGATGCCTATGGCAACACCGAGATCGAACTACAAATCAAGATCACAACGGGCGTGGGGAACGTGCGTTTGATCGAGGAGGGCGCCAGGGAGTAGGAGATATCCCGGCGCTGTGAATGGAGGTGGAGAGATGCGTAAGAGACTGCTCATTTGGCTAGCAACGATCGTCCTCATAGGGGTCTTGCTGCCGGTCACGACAGCGAGAGCGGCAGGCGAGCTCCCCGATGACGGCGTCGTCATCTGGAATGAGGACTACACCCTTGCCGAGGATGACGTACTAGACGGCGACTTGATCGTCTTTAACGGCGACGCGACGTTGGGGTCTGGAAGCCGGGTCGGGGGAGATGCAGTGGTCTGGAACGGCAACGCCTACGTGGATGGCGTCGTCGAGGGCAATCTCGTGGCTTCAAACGGCGACATCGATCTGGGTGAGAATGCCCACGTGCAGGGCGATGTCGTGTGTACGTGGAACTGCGACATCGACCGGGGCGAGGGAGCTCTCGTCGATGGGGAGATCATTGAGGGCCCAATGCTACGGGGGATCCCCTTCGGTCAGTTGAGCGAACCAGGCCTAAGAATACAGATACCGCCCTCGGAGCCGGAGCCATTCTGGCTATCCGGCCCCGAGCAACTGCTGAGATGGATCTTCCGCATGGTGCGGCGTGTGGTGACGGTCCTGGTCATCGCTGCGATAGGCGGCGTGGTGGCTCTGATATGGCCGGAGGCGACCGCACAGGTCGAACGCGCTGTCTTCGAGACACCGGGGGCCAGCATCGGGGTGGGCTTCTTGACGCTCGTCGCAGCTGTAGCATTGATTGTGGCCTTAGCGATCACGATCTGTCTCTCGCCTGCTGCGGCGCTGGTGGCGCTGGCCCTCAGTACCGCCGGGCTGTTCGGATGGATCGCCATCGGCGCCCGGGTTGGGAAGCAACTCCTCCAGGCGCTTAAGGCTGGCGAGGTAGCGGCTCTCTGGACTGCCGGCCTGGGCACGTTGATCATCACCCTGATCACGGCCGGGCTCAGTTCGGCCTTCTGCCTGGCCCCCCTGGGCTGGCTGCTGATGGTCATCATCGGCTGTTTTGGGCTCGGGGCAGTGGTGCTGACGCGTTTTGGCACCACAGCCTACGTCCCCGGTCAGCGGCGTGCGCCAGCTGCTCCCTCTGGCTCGCTGCCTCCATCAGTGGAGGAGCCGGCGGCCGCAGAGGATGACAGCCTGGACAGCGAGGAAGAACAGAGCGCGTAGTCGCTCCCGCTCAAGGTAACAGAGGCCGGGGGGCATATCCCTCGGCCTCTTTATCATGTTGGAACAATTGCCCCATCGACCGCGTCCATATATCATGTGGGCTAAACGATTCAAGCTGGCGTCTACGGCACGTTCTCCCTCTGCTCTTGCGATCAGACGGAGAACGTGCACGAACAAAGCATCGTTATTAGACGCCTCTCAAACAACCCCGATGGACTTCCATCGGCGGGTATTGAATGAACGAAGGAGAGAAGATGAACCTGAAACTGATCATAACCCTGTCGTTGATTATGCTGACGATGATGGCTTGTGATAGAGCCGTCGCTCCAACACCCACCCCAGAGACCCCTGAGTCATCGCCGGGTTCCTCGGTTGAGGAAAGCCCCTTATCGCCTCCCCCGACACCCACGCCTCCACAGCCCGAGCACACGAGCCCGCTACCCGATCCGGCATCCAGCCCCATTGAGCCTCCCTCTGACTCGCCCGACCAAGTTGTCGCCGCCGCCAAGGCGTATCTAGCCAACGAACTGGACATCGCGTCGGACGACATAACGGCTGTGGTCATTGAGCCGGTCCAATGGTCAGACGCCAGTCTAGGTTGCCCGGAGCCAGGAAAGGCCTATGCGCAGGTCATCACCCCGGGCTACCGAATCGTCTTGAAGGCCGGTCAGAAGGAATACGAGTTGCACACAGATCAGAGCGGACAGGCCATCGTCATCTGCGAGCAAGAGCTGGAGAAAGGCCCGGCGGCCGGGGTCGCGTATCTGTCCAATGAACTTGGAATCCCGCCTAAGGAGATCGAGGTCCTTTCGGTCGAGATGTACGAATGGCCCGACACGAGCCTGGGCTGCCCTGAGCCCGGTAAGTCGTATGCCCAGGTCGTCACCACGGGCTATCGCCTCATTCTAAGGGTCGAGGATGAGCAGTACGAAGTCCACGTCGACCAGGAGGGCCAGATCGCCGTCTTGTGTGACGCCACGCGTTAGACAAGGATTAAGGGCCCGCCGCTTCGTCGCCCTCAAACCAAAGAGCTCCGCGTCGACCTGCGGAGCTCTTCTCATCTCAGATAACCTGCCACCTCAACACCGCAGCAGCCTCTGATGCACCTGACCGAGAAAAACCGTCCCAGCTACTCACCTTCCAGCACCGCCACGAAGCTCTCCAAGCTATCTCCTCCGTGGACGCGTAGGCGGGACATCTCGAAGAGGCCCTTCTGCGTGTGCGTCCTACCCCATTCGGTCGTGACCGCTCCCCAGTAGCCCGCCGACTTGAGCACGCTGATCACATCGTCGTCCCATCGCCCCGACGGATAGCAGAAGAACCTGGGAACGCGGCCGATGTGGTGCTCAATGGCTTCTTTGATACCCAGTGTCTGGTAGACGAGAAAGTCATAGGAACGGCTTCGCAGATCCACATGGTCTCGACCGTGGGCCTGGATATCCATCCCCGCCTCTGACATCTCCTCCATCTGTGACCAGGTCAGGTACGCCTCGCTCTCATAGTGAGCGGGGGTCGCCAAGACGAAGAACGTACCGGGAAACCCATGCTCCAACAGCTTAGGGAACACGACCTCGTAGGCGTCGCGATAGCCATCATCGAAGGTGAGGACGATGGGGTTCTCCGGCAGCGGATAGCCCTCCGTCAGATAGAGGTAGAGGTCGGTGAGGGTGATGGGGTGGTAGTCCGCTTCCTCCAAGTACTGGAGCTGAGCCTCAAACGCATCGGGGGAGACCGTGAGATCGCGACGGTAGCGATCGGCATCAGCGGGGAGCTCGGAAACGTAATGATACATCAGAATTGGGACATCCGCGCCGTCAGGGAGGGGTACATCTGTCGGCGTCGGCGCCACCGTTGGCTCAAGGTCATCGTCGGTCGAGGGCTGCCGCGTCTCCGCGGGCGCAACAGTCTCCGGGATCTCCCAGCGACCATGAATCGGCCTGACGGTGAAGACGAAGATCACCGCCAAACAGAATAGACTGAGGACCAGAGCGATGATCGACGTAAGCCACAACTCTTTATCTTGGTGTCTGCTCATAGTTATCCAGCCGGCACGATGTATCCGAGGTTAAGATACCCGTTTTGACGGACTCTGTCAACCTTACGATGTCGCCTGCCCTGCGGCGTGTCGGCCGCGCCATTGATCGATCGCTTCGCGGGTGGCATCGAACGCCAGTGGAGGAAGGTCTTGAGGAGCAAAGAAGCCGACACGATCCACATCATCAGCAGGTCGTAGGTCGCCCTCTATTCGCCGGGCACAATAGACGATCACAATGTCCGCACCAGCCCGATGCTCATGGCCCGCGACGACTGCCAGTAGACCGGTGATCACGACCCTCAACCCCGTCTCCTCCCAACACTCCCGCACAGCAGCCTCCTCTGGCGTCTCGCCAAAATCGACGAAACCGCCCGGAAACGTCCATAGGCCCTGACGTGGGTCGAGGCGTCGTCGAACGAGAAGCACGTTCCCTTCCCGCTCCACGATCACACCCGCAGCCACCTTGTGCTCTCGGAAGACGACCGCCTCGCAGACGGGACAGAAGCGGCGCGCACGACCAAAGGCCTCCCTCGTCTCCAGAGCGTGACCGCAGCGAGGACAATAATTCAGCTCAAGGGGCCTTGCCAAGCCTACGCTCCCAGGGAGGGGATCGGAACAACCCCCTCTGCCATAGCGTTGGTTCCAGGCGGTGTTTCAGAATGGAACGACATGAAAGAGCGCGGCACGTTCATCGACGGCGTCTACCCGCGTCGTTGCCAAGCTCGAACTGTGGCGAAGGCCAGCACCAGGGAAGCAAGGCCCAACACCACTTCAAGCACGCGCCAGGGAGGTGAGGGGAGACCCTGCTCTTCCGCCTCCAGGTCCTGACGGCCAAGGGCGGGCGTGGCCTCAAGGTCGTCGGGAGTGGGTTCGATCAATCCCAACTCATCCTCGGAGACCACCGGATCCTCGGCTGGAATTGTCGGCGTGAGACCGGTCACAGCTGTCACCGTCGGAGCAACCGTCGGGACCTCTGGAACGACAGCCTCTTCCGCAGGTTCTTCCCCAGCCGGAGGGGGCGTGGCCCCTGCTCCAGGGGGGGCCTGAGCAGCCCTGGTGGCCTCGGCGGCTGCTTCCTCCTCGGCGGCCATCTCCGGCTCTTCCAGCGCTTCCCCACCCTCAGCCTGGGCGGAAGCCGGAGGAGGAGACGCGGAATCCATTGCCCCGTGTTCTTCCGCCTTGGCCTCTTGAGTCGGCGCCGCCTCGAGGGCGATCTTGGGCGCCGCCTCACGTTCCTCCATAGAGGCCGGGGCAGTGGCCATACCACCCGCGGGCAGCAACAGATCGCCAGCCAAGACGACGACGAAAAGCAAGCTCACGAGGGTGGTCGCTGCCGTCAACAACGGTGCCGCCCACGCTCTCCTGCGAGGCTCAGGACGGGCGCGGCGCGACTCCCGCACGGAGACCGATCGCTTAGCCATCGATTCTGACAAGATGAAGTTCTGGGGAGCCTCAACCTCCGGGAGTTCGCGCATCAGCGACACCGTACGATGCAGGGCCCGCAGCTCGGCTCGCAGCGCTGGATCCTGGGAGAGCTGCTTCTCCAGACGCTGCTCCTCCCTCTCACTCAGCTCGCCATCCAGGTACGCTGAGAGCAGCTCGTCTCGCTCTTCTTCTTTGTTCCTAGCCCGTCCAAAAAATCGCAACATGCTCTTTGCTCGACCTACGCTTTCCAGGAACCACTTACCTTAAACCTACTCGATCTTCTCTGCCTCTGTCATTTAAGACGATACTGAGCCGGCAAAAGTTCCCCTTGATCGCGGAGATAATCTCGAAGCTTGCCTCTGGCCCGCGCCAGGCGGGATTTGACGGTCCCCAGAGGTGCATCCGTGGCCTCGGCGATCTCCTGGTAGCTGAAGCCCTGCACGTCCGCCAACACCAGTGTGATCCGTTGGTCTGAAGGTAGCGTGTTGATACCATCCTGGATCGCCTGAGCCATCTCCTCGCGCTCGGTGAACGCCTCTGGTCCCTCCGTGTCGCTGACCAGGGCTGGGTTAGCTTCCTCGTCGATCTCGAAGTCCTCGATCGACGTCGTGGGGTGACGCTTACGTCGCCGTAGTTCATCGTAGCAGGCGTTGGACACAATGCGCATCAGCCACGACTTGAAGGAGCTGGGGTACTTGCCCCGAAAGCCCTCGATGTGGTTGTAGGCGGAGATGAAGGCCTCCTGGGTGGCATCCGAGGCCGAGGCCGGGTCGCCCATGATGCGGTAGGCCAGATTGTAGACCTGATCCTGGTAGGCCAACACGAGCTCGTTGAAGGCATCCAGGTTCCCTCGCTGAGCAGCAGCGATCAGCCTATCTTGATCGATCTCGTCTCTCACAGGCATAGCTTGAAGGGCGCCTTCTCAGAAGAATTACATCTATGGTCCTCAGCTGAACCGGTCTCTACCCCATCCCCATACATTATCACACAGACCAGCCCGCGCGTCAAAGCGCCACGGCGGTAGCAGAGCCGTGCTCTTCACTTTGCCCCTGATGCCCCCGTGATCCGGGGCACTCAAGGAAGAACCGCCGGACCGTGGACCTGACTGGAGCGTTGAGACCGCCAGATGAGCAGTCATAGAAGACCGAAGGCTCGAAGCCGTGCTCACACAGGCAGGACGGGATACGTGATTCCTCCATAGGGGAAGGCTAACGCCTCGGCTCGGTTCGGGAATCGGCGGAGCGTCGATCAGCAAGTTCGTGTGCCGCATAGCTTGCAGAGCGACATAGAGGAAGAGACGGTCCTCTTCACCCAACCCTTCCGTCTGTCGGCACAGATAGGACAACAAGCACTCACCGACGCCCTCCCCTTGTCTCGTCGGACGTGCGTAGGCGTGTCTGATGAGGGTCACGTCGTCCACGTGTTGGATGCCCATCACGCCGATCAAGGCCCCCTCTTCCTCATAGCCCCAGACCGATTCTTACGTCAACGGCCCAGGCCCCCTCGCCTGCCTCTCCCACGATCAGCGGATTGAGGTCGATCTCGGCAATCCCTGTATGGTCCATCATCAGCTGCCCCACGCGGCGGATAGCGTCCACCACCGCGTCCACGTCTCGCCGCGGCTGCCCGCGCACGCCACCCAGGAGCCTCCCCGCTGCCGTCTCCATAACCATCTCACGAGCCTCGGCCTCGCCCAAGGGCGCCAGGCGGAAAGCGACATCCTCCAGCACCTCCACGTAGACCCCGCCGAGCCCAACCATCACCAGGGGACCGAACTGCCGGTCGCGTTGGGCCCCGACGATGACCTCCAAGCCGGCCGGAGCCATCTTCTGAATGAAAGCCCGTTCACCCCGCTTGACGATCTCCCGAAAAGCCTTCTGCACCGCCCCAGCGTCCTGCAGGCTCAACGCCACCCCGCCCACGTCACTCTTGTGGACCACGTCCGGCGCCACGCGCTTGAGCGCCACCGGATAACCCATCCGCTCGGCCGCAGCCGCGGCCTCCTCTGCCGTCTCCGCCAGGTCGGACGGGGGCACCGAGAGTCCATAGGCTGATGCTAGCTCGGCCCCGGCATGGGCATCCAGGATCTGTCCCCCAGGAGCCGTGTTGAGGATATCCCTCGACCGCTCGCGATCAACATCGACGAGAGACGCCGGCTCGACCTTCTCCCGCGCCGCGATCTGATGGTAGCGTCGCAGCACCCCCAGGCCGAAGGCCGCCCGTGCCGGCGTCAGATAATGAGGCACAGCCCGCTCGTGGAGCATAGTCGCGGCTTCGTGGATCCTGTCACCCCCGTAAATGCAGCAGACAATGGGCTTCTGAGCATCCGCAGCGGCTTCTATGTCAGAAGAGGGAAGCGAAGCGACATCGCCCACTGCCCCGGCGATTTCCGGAGGGCTGGTCAGCGCCTGAGGGACAAAGGTGACCAGAATGCCATCAACCTCCGACGCGTGAAAGAGAACGTCTAGCGCGGTCTGGTAATGGTCAGGCTCCGCCCCACCAAGCATATCGATCGGGTTGCCCGTCATCGTCCCAGGGGGGCAGACCTCTCGCAACTGAGCTTGTGTCTCGTCGCTGAGATCGACGAGGCCGAGGCCTTGCCGATCCAGCGCATCTGCTGCCACGGCCCCCGGCCCCCCGGCGTTCGTCAGCAGGGCGATGCCGGGGCCGGGCAACGGCTGCCGGTAGGCCAGCGCCAGACTCGCGTCGATCAAAGCTTCCAGATCTTCTACCTGGATCGCCCCAGCTCGGCGGCACGCGGCCTCAAACGCCCTCGCCTCGCCGGCCAGCGCCCCCGTGTGAGAAGCCACAGCTCGGGTTCCACTCGGCGTACGCCCCGCCTTGATCACGACCAAAGGCTTCTCCTCCGTCAGATCGCGGGCCACGTTCACAAACTGACGCCCATTTGGGAGCCCCTCGACGTAGGCGACCGCAATTTTCGTCTGAGGATCCGCCGCCAGCGATGCCAATGCATCGGCCATGGTCACGTCGACCTGGTTACCGAGGCTGATGATGCGTGAGAAACCAAAGCCGACGGTGTTCGCCCAATCCACAGTGCCCCCGCAGATCGCGCCGGAGTGAGATGCGAAACCGATCCCTCCCTGCTTTGGCATGGCGGTCAGGAACGTGGTGTCGACCCGAGTGGTCGTGTCCAGCACGCCGATGCAGTTGGGGCCGATGACCCGCATCCCGTACCGTCGCGCCACGTCCAGCAGCTTGGCCTCCCGCTCCTCACCGCCAGCGCCCAGCTCCCCAAAACCGCTGGCGACGACCACGGCCGCCTCAATACCTCGCTCACCGCACGCCTGCAGCGTCTGTATCGACAGCTGGGGCGGAAGGATGATGACGGCCAGATCAACGGGGTCCGGCACGTCGGCCACGGTGGGATAAACCGCAAGACCGAGAATCTGATCTCCCTTTGGATTGACCGGATAGATCGGCCCATCGTAGCCGTGCGTGGCGAGATTGTGCAGTACCCCGTAACTCAACTTGTTCGGCTTGGAGCTGGCACCGATGACGGCCACCCCCCGGGGATGGAAGAACGTGTGCAGTGGATCCATAGATGCTTTCTCCTACAGTTGCTGTATAATAGGGCTCTCAACGAAACGTGAACGACGACTTGCACGAGGGCCATCTCGCGCACGACACATGATAACCTCAAGCGCTCGCTTTTGTCCAGCCAGGGAGATGCAAGTCAGCCTTCCGTCGTACGGAAGGCCAGACTCAGCAGATCCGGAATCGCTCCAGGAGGATCGCCAAATCCCCGCCTTTGCCCTGGATCTGGTGATCCAGTCACTTGGCCCATGCCCAGCAAGTTAAGCCTAACAAGATATGACAAACCCTCGCCTACTGATCACCGGTGGAAGCGGCTTCCTCGGCAGCTGGATGGTACGTCTGGCCCGCAAGAGCTGGCATGTAACCGCCACCTACCTGACCAACCCGATAGAGGATCCTGACATCGACTGGCGACGGCTGAACGTTCAAGACGGAGCCGCCGTCTCGGCCTTGATCGAGGGCGTACGACCAGCCGCGGTGATCCACACGGCTGCGCTCAACCCCGGCCAAGGCTCCGCGTCCACTTTTGACGTCGTGAACGCCGTCGGCACCCGAAACGTCGCCCGAGCCGCAGGTCGCGTTGGCGCCCGCCTGATCCACGTCTCCACCGACGTCCTCTTCGACGGCGAGAAAGGCAACTACGTGGAAGACGACCGCCCTTCGCCCATCACGCCCTACGGGCGCAGCAAAGCCCTGGCCGAGGAGGCTGTGCACAGTGCCGACGTGCAGGCCGTCATCGTGCGCACATCCCTCATCTACGGCGCTGCAGCGAGGACAGAACAAGCATCGCTGCGGGACACACCGTGGCAAGACTGGGACCGCCAGACGCGATGGGTGATCGGCGACCTGAAGGCCGGCAAACCGGTGCACCTCTTCAAGGATGAGTACCGCTGCCCTATGTGGGTAGAACGCCTGGCCGCGGCGCTACTCGAGCTGACCAGGTCGAGGTATACGGGCATGCTCCACGTCGCCGGCGCGCAGTCCCTATCTCGCTACCAGCTCGGGGTGCGGCTGGCGTGCTTCCACGGCGTCGATACCGACGGCATTACCCCGGCCCTGAGCCGGGAGAGCGGCCTGACGCGCCCCCTC
>CAZEQC010000022.1:0-48288 GCA_964514285.1 uncultured Anaerolineales bacterium
AGGTATACTGGGGTAACACGCGTTACTAACTCGCGTTAGTCAACCGACCGAATCGAAGTGAGGGGTCTATGCCCAGGGCTCGGACGACTCAGCGTCAGGTCGCCAACGAAGCTGGTGTCTCTCGCACCACGGTCTCCCTTGTGTTGAACGAGGTCCCCGATGCGCATATCAGCCCGGAGACGCGCCAGCGTGTTCACGAGGCAGCCAGGCGCCTGGACTACTACCCCGACGCCGCCGCCCGTCGTTTGGCCAGCGGCAAGACGCGCACCCTGGCCCTCGTCTGGCATCGAGCCCCGGATCGAACCTATCGCGATGCCTTCCTCCCCGGCCTCCTTGAGGGTATTAGCCGTGCCGCCCGACGCTATGGGTACCACGTACTCTTCCGCCCGGTCGAGGTCGACGAGCCTAACGGCTCTTACGTCGAGCTCGTTCGCGGCCGCCACACCGACGGGCTCATCCTCTCTGGCCCTCGCCACAACGATGGCTATGTCAGGGATCTATACAGCGAAGGCTTTCCCCTGGTCCTGCACGGTCGGCTGAGCGATTCGCATATTCCCTCGGTGGACGTCGATAACGTGCGCGGAGCGATGACGGCTGTGGAGCATCTGTTGGCCCTTGGGCATCGCCGTATCGGCATGATCACCAACGCGCCGTTAGCCTATGCAGCCAGTCGGCAACGTCTCGAGGGGTATCGAAGGGCTTTGAAGGAGGCTGGACGCCCTTATGAGGAAGCGTGGGTCTGCCAGGGAAACTTCGACGAGGAGAGCGGCTATGCCGCTATCAGAGAGCTGCTGACGCTGGACGAATCACCCACTGCTGTTTTCATCGCCAGCGATATGGTGGCCATGGGGGCGCTGCGCGCGCTTCACGAGGAGGGCGTCGATGTACCGGAGGAGGTGGCCATCGTCGGTTTCGATGATATCACCGCTGCTCGGTTCATTACGCCGGCTCTCACCACCATCCACGTCCCCACGTTCGGCTTGGGGTGGAGCGCGGCGGAGTTGCTGATTCGCACTATTGATGACGATCATCCACGGGACATGCAGGTCCGGCTGGACACCGAGTTGGTCGTCCGGGAGACCTGTGGTGCATCCCGCTAGCCACGTTCTTGTTTCGGGGACGAAGCCGTTCTAGGGTCTTGAGAGGAGGTGGTCGGCCAGGACAACCTGAACCGGACGCGAAATCAGAGAGGGAAGAACGTATTCGCCATTTAGTCTAAGGAGGAAAAGAGAAATGCTGTCAAAGCGAAATCTCCTACTGCTGCTGGGCCTGTTGGTTACCGTCTCTCTTGTGCTGGCGGCCTGTGGTCCAGGCGCGACTGAGGAGCCCACCGAGGCTCCCACCGAGCCTCCTGCAGAGGAGGAAGAAGCAACGCAACCCCCTGCGGAGGGGGAGTCCTTCCTTGAACGCGCCGAGGCGGGCGAGTTTGAGGGAGAGTCGGTGCGGGTCTTAGCTGCCTTTGTGGGCGGCGATGAGGAGGCCCGCTTCACCGCGGTCAACGACCGCTTCACAGAGATGACGGGCATCGAGGTCGTCTTCGAGGGGACCAAGGAGTTCGAGGTCCTGATCAACACCCGGGTTGAGGGAGGCGATCCGCCGGATGTGACATTGCTGCCGCAGCCGGGCTTGAAGGATCGCTTCGCCGAATCGGGGGAGATCATCCCGCTGTGGCCCTCGATCATCGAGCAGGTGGAGGAGAACTACGCGCCGGTGTGGAAGGAGCTGGGCTCCTACAATGGGACGCCCTACGGCATCTTCCACCGGGTGAACGCCAAGAGCTTCGTCTGGTACCCGAAGAAGGCCTTCGAGGAGGCGGGGTACGAGGAGCCCGAGACGTGGGAGGAGCTGATCGCGCTGAGCGACCAGATCGTAGCCGATGGCGGGACGCCGTGGTGTGTGGGTCTGGAGAGTGGTGCGGCCACCGGGTGGCCGGCGACGGACTGGATGGAGGACATCATGCTGCGCACCGCTGGTCCGGAGGTCTATGACCAGTGGGTGAGTCACGAGGTTCCGTTTGACTCAGAGCCGGTGAGGAACGCGGCGAGCTACATCGAGCAGATCTGGTTCAACGAGGACTACGTGCTGGGTGGCACGACGGGCATCCTGACCAGTAATCATTCGGAGGGATCGCTGCCGATGTGGGAGGATCCGCCCGGCTGCTATCTGTTCCGCCAGGGCAACTTCGTGACCAACTTCTGGCCGGAGGAAATTCAGAACAACCTGGACGAGGAGGTCGGCGTCTTCGGCTTCCCGCAGATCAATGAGGAGTACGGGATCCCGATCCTTGGCGGTGGCGATCAGATCGTAGCCTTCAGGGACAACCCGGCGATCAAGGCGTACATGGAGTACCTGACCACGGGCGAGTCGGCTGAGCCGTGGGCCAGGGCTGGCGGGGCGCTCTTCCCGCACCAGGATCAGAATCTGGACTGGTACGGGACCGAGATCGAGCGGGCGCTGGTTGATCTGCTCCTGAACGCCGAGGTCTTCCGCTTCGACGCGTCGGACCTGATGCCGGCCGAGGTGGGCGCTGGCTCGTTCTGGACCGGCATGGTGGACTGGGTCAGCGGCACCGACCTGGACACCGTCCTGCAGGAGATCGACGCCAGCTGGCCCGAAGGTACAGGCGCACCCGGGGGTGAGCAGGAGGAAGAGGAGGAGGAAGAGGAGCCTGCCGCAGAGTCGTTCCTCGGACGCGCCGAGGCGGGCGAGTTTGAGGGAGAGTCGGTGCGGGTCTTAGCTGCCTTTGTGGGCGGCGATGAGGAGGCCCGCTTCACCGCGGTCAACGACCGCTTCACAGAGATGACGGGCATCGAGGTCGTCTTCGAGGGGACCAAGGAGTTCGAGGTCCTGATCAACACCCGGGTTGAGGGAGGCGATCCGCCGGATGTGACATTGCTGCCGCAGCCGGGCTTGAAGGATCGCTTCGCCGAATCGGGGGAGATCATCCCGCTGTGGCCCTCGATCATCGAGCAGGTGGAGGAGAACTACGCGCCGGTGTGGAAGGAGCTGGGCTCCTACAATGGGACGCCCTACGGCATCTTCCACCGGGTGAACGCCAAGAGCTTCGTCTGGTACCCGAAGAAGGCCTTCGAGGAGGCGGGGTACGAGGAGCCCGAGACGTGGGAGGAGCTGATCGCGCTGAGCGACCAGATCGTAGCCGATGGCGGGACGCCGTGGTGTGTGGGTCTGGAGAGTGGTGCGGCCACCGGGTGGCCGGCGACGGACTGGATGGAGGACATCATGCTGCGCACCGCTGGTCCGGAGGTCTATGACCAGTGGGTGAGTCACGAGGTTCCGTTTGACTCAGAGCCGGTGAGGAACGCGGCGAGCTACATCGAGCAGATCTGGTTCAACGAGGACTACGTGCTGGGTGGCACGACGGGCATCCTGACCAGTAATCATTCGGAGGGATCGCTGCCGATGTGGGAGGATCCGCCCGGCTGCTATCTGTTCCGCCAGGGCAACTTCGTGACCAACTTCTGGCCGGAGGAAATTCAGAACAACCTGGACGAGGAGGTCGGCGTCTTCGGCTTCCCGCAGATCAATGAGGAGTACGGGATCCCGATCCTTGGCGGTGGCGATCAGATCGTAGCCTTCAGGGACAACCCGGCGATCAAGGCGTACATGGAGTACCTGACCACGGGCGAGTCGGCTGAGCCGTGGGCCAGGGCTGGCGGGGCGCTCTTCCCGCACCAGGATCAGAATCTGGACTGGTACGGGACCGAGATCGAGCGGGCGCTGGTTGATCTGCTCCTGAACGCCGAGGTCTTCCGCTTCGACGCGTCGGACCTGATGCCGGCGGAGGTAGGGGCTGGCTCGTTCTGGACCGGGATGGTCGACTGGGTGAGCGGCACCGACCTCGACACCGTCCTCCAGGAGATCGACGCCAGCTGGCCGGAGTAGAGGCCTGCTGATATCTTATGTGGTAGACGATACCACCCGCTGATCTGGCAGGAAGCGGAGCGACCCTGCAGTTTAAGGGGTTGCGCCGCTTCCGCCAGGCAGCGGGTAGATCCTTCAATCAAGGAGGAAAGACAAAGTGTCAGAGAAGACCGAAATCCTTGGTCGTACTGTAGGCAGTGAGCTTCTGACGTGGCTCTATCGCATCGTCTTGTCGATTGTCGTCCCGGTCGTCTTCTTCATCGTGATGCGGGCGGGTTTCCTCTGGCTGCGGAGGGGCAACGCCAATCAGGTGCTCATTGCGGCCGTAGCCATCGTCTGGGGCATCGGCGGATTCGCCATGCTCTACGTCATCGCGAACTCCATCGTCGAGCAGCTGCCCGACGAATGGAAGACCGCCCTTCTCCCCTTCGTCTTCGTCGGGCCGGCGCTGGCTATCCTGGGTTGGTATCTGGTGATGCCCGTGGTCCGCAGCTTCATCAATAGCTTCCGTGGGGCATCAGCGGAGGAGTTCACTGGTCTGGAGAACTACGTCTACGTCTTCACCGATCGGGTGATGCTTCAGGCCTTCCGTAACAACGTCTTTTGGCTGGTGCTGGGCACTGGCGTCACCGTCGCTTTGGGCCTGCTCATCGCCGTCCTGGCCGATCGCACGGTCGGTCCCTTCGAGACGGTCGTCAAGTCCCTCATCTTCCTGCCCATGGCTATCTCGTTCATCGGGGCTGGTGTGATCTGGAAGTTCATGTACGCCTTCAGACCCGCCGGTACGAACCAAATTGGTGTGCTCAACGCCATCAAGGTTGCCCTGGGAGGTGAACCGACTGGCTGGCTCACCGTCTCGCCTACCAACACGCTCCTGATGATCGTCGTGCTGATCTGGATGCAGACCGGTTTCGCCATGGTGATTTTGTCCGCGGCTCTCAAGGGCGTCCCCATGGAGCTCATGGAGGCAGGGAGGATCGACGGCGCCAGCGAGGTACAGATCTTCCTCCGTATCATGATCCCCTACATCCAGGGGTCGATCGTCACCGTATCGACGTCCATTCTGCTCATCTGCCTGAAGATATTCGACATTGTCTGGGCGATGACGGGTGGTCAGTTTGGCACCAATGTGATTGGCACGGTCTTCTGGCGGCAGATGTTCACCTACCGGCACAACGGGCGTGCCTCGGCCATCGCTATGGTATTGCTGGTCTTGGTGATACCCGTTATGTGGTATAACCTCCAGCAGCTAGAGCAGGAGGCTTTCTAATGGGCAGCTCAAGACAACAGAGGCTTGTCGGCAATATCCTGGTGTACGGGGTGCTGATCATTATCTGTATCATCTGGTCGGTGCCCACCATTGGCACGCTCATCACCTCACTCCGCCCTGCCGAAGACGCCAAGACCTCGGGGTGGTGGACCGTGGTGAACGAGCCGGACTTCACCTTCAACGCCTACAGACAGGTTCTGGCCGGACGGGAGGCCACCATCGTCACCGAGTCTGGCGAGAGGCAAACAGTAAGCGGCGAGGGCATGGTTCAGGCCTTCCTCAATAGTCTCACGGTGACGATTCCAGCCGTGGCTATTCCCCTCCTTGTCGCTGCAACGGCGGCCTACGCGTTCGCCTGGATGGACTTCCCGGGCCGGGGGGTTTTCTTTACCATCGTCATTGCGCTGCTGGTGGTGCCGCTCCAGATCGCCCTGGTCCCTATCTTCCGCGACTACCGGGCCCTCGACCTGAACGGCACCTGGCTGGCCATCTGGCTGGCCCACACTGGCTTTGGCTTGCCCTTGTCCATCTACCTGCTCTACAACTACATCAGCACTATCCCGCGCGATATCCTGGAGTCGGCCTTCATCGACGGGGCATCGCAGTTCACCATGTTCACGCGGCTGATCCTGCCGCTCTCCGTCCCGGCCCTGGCGTCACTCACCATCTTCCAGTTCGTTTGGGTCTGGAATGACTTCCTCGTTGCCCTGACCTTCCTGGGCACGAACAAGGAGGTCGCGGTGCTGACCCAGTACTTGCAGGGGTTGATCGGGGAGCGCGGGTCGGACTGGCACCTGCTCACTGCTGGTGCCTTCATCACCATGCTGCTCCCGCTGGTCGTCTTCTTCTCCCTCCAGCGCTTCTTCGTGCGCGGCATGATGGCCGGCTCGGTGAAGGGCTAGGCGAGTTGGTCCACGGTCGACGTCAAGAGCATAGTCGTGGAGGCAGGGTGGCTGTCGGCTAGCCGCCCTGCTTTCCCATCCTACGTATGGTGAAGCTTCGGAAGGAAGAGAAGAGAAAGCAGGAATCCTTCGACTGGATCCTCTGGCTCAAGTGGATCTTGGTCACCACCCTGGGCTGGGCCGTCGGCCTGGCCCTGGGCATCGAGTTCGTGATTGGGGCCGTAGTCGGGATCCTGCAGTGGATTGTCCTGCGTCCACTGGTTCGAGAAGATGGTTGGTGGGTCCCAGCCAGCGCCGCGGGCTGGGCAGGCGGTGCGGCCCTGGTCACCTTCGTCCTTCGTCCTGAGAATCCCGTCCTCGCTCCCGCTATCATCGGCGCTGGCATGGGTCTGGCTCAGTGGTTGGTCCTACGCTGGCAGGTCTATCGAGCCTGGTGGTGGATCGTGCTCAGCACACTCGGTTGGACCTTAGGCATGATGGGCCTGTTGGGGGCACCCCTGGTGGGGGGCGTCGCTGGGGCCGTGACCGGCTTTGCCCTGGAGCTCCTCTTGCGTCATCGACGAGCGAGGGTTGAAGATCAATCCGCATCACCGTCGCTCCAGGCGGGCCAGGGTAGCTAGCACGTGTTTGAGAAGGGACGTTATAGGTACGCAAATCTGAGGAGGTAATATGCAATTCGAAATCGTCGGTAGTTCAATGCAGACGCTGCTGGTGGAGCTGGGTCAAGGCGAGGCTATGTTCACCGAGAGAGGTGGCATGGCCTGGCTCTCCAACGTGGACATGGATACCAGCGCCCGAGGCGGTCTGATGAAGGGCCTGGGGCGCATGGTATCCGGGGAGTCCCTCTTCATGACCACCTACACCGCCAAGAGGGGCGGGGGCAAGATCGCTTTCACGCCGGAGGCGCCGGGCCGCGTCTTGTCGATGGAGCTCCAGGCCGGTCAGGCCATGCTCTGCCAGCGCGACGCCTTTATGTGCGCCGAGGACAGCGTCGATCTGTCCATGCACTTCCACAAGCGCCTTGGGGCTGGCCTCTTCGGCGGTGAGGGCTTCTTCCTCCAGAAGGTCGAGGGACCGGGCTACGTCTTCTTCGAGATCGCTGGCGAGGCCCACGAGACCACGCTTTCTGCAGGGGCAGAGCTCCAGGTCGATCCGGGCCACATTGCTTTGTTCGAACCAACGGTTGACTTCAGTATCACGCGGGTCAAGGGCGTGCGCAATATGTTGTTGGGCGGCGAGGGCCTCTTTCTGGCTAGACTGACGGGGTCAGGCAAGGTGTGGCTCCAGTCCCTTCCGCTCCCTAACCTGGCCGCCAAGCTGAACCGCTATATCACCACGTCATAGGCAACCATTGGGTCTCCTCCTCGGTCCCGCAACTTCTGGGTGCGGGATGCTGACACACGACCACTTGAGGAGACGTTCGACCGATCGATGCATAGAACCTGGTCGCGTTCGATGCCTCCGATCAGGGTCAGGATATCTTCTTACCGTCGCTGTCCCGATCGGTTTGGGTCGCGACAGCGCCATCAATGTGATTGCCGGGTCGTGGATCCGACGGAGGCGTGGGAGCTACGGTGCGAACGGTTACTTTCGATCAGGTGCTGCGTTGCCGCACACCTTGTCTTAATAGCCACGGAGGGAGTTATGTTGGAACAGGTTGAATTGGAGGAAAAGCATCTTTCTGACTATCGTAGCGTCGTCGGCGACCAGGTGATCGCGGACATCAAAGAGATGGCCCAGCCTCTGCAGGGTGCTCGCGTCTTACACGTCAACGCCACCGCCTACGGTGGCGGCGTGGCGGAGATGCTGCAGACGTTGGTCCCGCTGATGGTCGACGTGGGCCTCGATGCCCAGTGGCAGGTCATCGAGGGGGCTGATGAGTTCTTCAACGTCACCAAGGCTGCCCATAACGGCTTGCAGGGGATGGACATTGATTTCACCGACAAGATGAAGGCGATCTGGCAGCGCTATAACGAGATGAACGCCGAGAAGCTCGAGGGAGAGTATGAGTTCATCGTGATGCACGATCCGCAGCCGGCTGGGATCCTCCACTATCACGGCGGTGGAGAGGATCAGCACTGGATCTGGAGATGTCACATCGACACGTCGGAGCCCAACCCGGCCTATTGGGATTTCTTCGCCCCGTACATCAACGAGCACGAGGCGGCCATCTTCACTATGGAGCAGTATGTGGGGCCAGGGGTCGACTTCGAGCATCTCGCCATCGTCACACCGACCATCGACCCGTTGTCACCCAAGAATGCGCCCATAGATCCCGATGAAGCAGAACAGATGGTGGGCGATTTTGGCCTTGACCTCGACCGTCCCATCATCACCCAGGTCAGCCGCTTCGATCCCTGGAAGGACCCGCTGGGCGTGATCGACGCTTATCGTATCGTCAAGGAGCAGCTGCCGGAGGTCCAGCTGGCGCTGGTAGGCTCTATGGCCTCCGACGATCCCGAGGGCTGGTACTATCTCGATAAGACCATCCGTCACGCCGGGAAGGATTTCGACATTCACATCCTTCACAACTACCACGGCGTCGGTGCTTACGAGGTGGGGGCCTTCCAGACGGCCAGCGACGTTGTGATTCAGAAATCGACCCGTGAGGGCTTTGGCCTCGTCGTCACCGAGGCCCTCTGGAAGGGGAAGCCCGTGGTCGGCGGCAACGTGGGAGGGATTCCACTGCAGATCATCGATGGCGAGACCGGCTTCCTGGTCGACTCGGTCGAGGAATGCGCGGAGAAGACCCTCTACTTGCTTGAGCATCCGGAAGAAGCTGAAGAGATGGGTCATGCGGCCAGGGAACACGTGCGAAAGAACTTCCTCACCACCCGCCATCTGACCGACTACCTCAGCCTGTTTCTCGACACGAGGGGGTGAGCACGACGAGCCCACAACAGAGCTAGGTCGTCTTCTTGCTCGCAGCCTCCGTCCCCGGGGGCGTTCGACCCGAGGTTCCGCTGGAACCTCCATAACTCGATAGCATCAGGCCCCGGTCTCACCAGAGATCCGGGGCCTGTACCGTTCTGAATAGAGCAGTTGCTACTCTCTCTGCTCCTTCCTACTCCAGTTCCTCGGTCCGCCGTGCCGCGGGCACGTAGAACTTCTCCGTGTACTCCTTCACCATGCGGCGCGTGCAGAAGGTGGGCACGGCGGTTCGAATCGCCTCCTTCATGAGCCGCACCCAGTCGCGGGGGACGTCGTCGCCGTCCCGCTCGTAGAACAACGGGACCACCTCGTCCTCCAGGAGCCTGTACAGGGCCTCGGCGTCGGCGGCATCCTGTGCTGCTCGATCATCGTACCGTTCGTCGGCGGTGATGGCCCAGCCGTTCGCCCCGTTGTAGCCCTCGGCCCACCAGCCGTCCAGCACGCTCAGGTTGGGGATGCCGTTCAGGGCCACCTTCTGACCACTGGTCCCGCTCGCCTCATAGGGCCGCCGCGGCGTGTTCAGCCATACGTCCACGCCCTGTACCGCGTAGCGGGCTACCTGCATATCATAGTCCTCGATGAAAGCGATGCGCCCTCCCGTCGAGGGGTCCTTAGCCAGATTGTAGATCTGTTGCAGCAGCCGCTTGCCCTCGTCGTCGGCCGGATGCGCCTTGCCGGAGAAGATGAACTGGACCGGGCGATAGCGATCGTGGAGCAGGCCCTTAAGACGCTCCAGATCGTGGAATAGCAGCGTCGCTCGTTTGTAAGTGGCGAAGCGTCGCGCAAAACCAATGGTAAGCGCGTCAGGATCGAGGAACGTGCCTGAGCATAAGACCTGCTCCGGCGTCAGACCGCCCTCAATGCGTCGCCTCCGAGATCGCTCGCGCATAAGCGTCATCAGCTTGCCCTTCAAATGGACGTGAGCGTCCCACAGTTCCTCGTTGGGCACGTCAAGAATCCGCTCCCAGAGCGCCGGGATGTCGTGCTTCTCAATCCAATCCGGACCCAGATGCTTCCGATACAGCCGGTACATCGCCCCGCCAATCCACGAGGGCACGTGGATGCCGTTGGTCACGTGGTCAATCGGCACGTCCTCCTCGTCCTCGTCCGGCCAGAGCGAGGCCCACATACGCCGCGAGACCTCACCGTGGAGCTTACTGACCGCGTTGCGCCGACCGCACATGCGCATTGCCAGGGCCGTCATGTTGAAGCCTGGTCGGCCGCCCTCGTGGTTGCCCAGACCCAGGAATTCCTCTCGGCTCAGGCCCAGCTGGGGCCAGTAGGTGTGGAAGTACTTGTCCACCAGGTGGAAATGGAAGACATCGTGACCGGCCGCCACCGGGGTGTGGGTCGTGAACAACGTCGTCTCCTGTACCTGTTCCCGAGCTTCTTTGAAAGATTTCCCCGCCTCAACCAGCTCTCGCACGCGCTCTAGCACCAGGAAGGACGAGTGCCCCTCGTTCAGGTGGTACGCCAGGGGCTCGATCCCTAGCGCCCGCACGACGTGCAGGCCACCGATGCCCAGGACGATCTCCTGCTGGATGCGCATCTCCTGATCGCCACCATACAGTCGCCGGGTGAGCTCGCGCTCCCACGGAGCGTTCCGCTCGTTATCGGCATCCATAAGATAGAGGTGTGCACGGCCGACTTTGACGTGCCAGACTTTGAGGTGGACGGTCTGGTCGTTCAGGTCGACCGGCACGAACAGGCAGCTTCCGTCGTCACACAGAGCCTGTTGGATGGCCACCTCCTGCGGCTCGAAATGGGGGTAAGTGGCCTCCTGCCATCCGTCGGGCGTGATGCGCTGCTGGAAGTAGCCCATTTCATAGAGGAAACCGACGGCGACGAAGGGCAGCCCGATGTCGCTGGCCTCCTTGCAGTGATCGCCCGCCAGCACCCCCAGGCCGCCGGAGTAGATGGGCAGCGAACGATGCAGGCCAAACTCGGCCGAGAAGTAGGCGACGGGGCGCTCTGTCAGCTCCGGATACGTGTTGGGGAACCACAAGTGACCGTCCTTGACGTCGGCGTCGAGGCTCATCATCACCGCGTCGTAGTGCCGCAGGAATAGGGGATCGGAGGCGGCTTCCGTCAGACGCTCCGGCGAGACCTCCAACAGGATCTGCACAGGGTTGTGGCTGGTGGTGCGCCACAACGTGTAATCCAGCATCTTGAACAGATCGCGAGCCTCGCGGTGCCAACTCCACCAGAAATTGTAGGCCAGCTCCTCCAGCCGCGCGATGCGCGAGGGTAGCTTGCCCGCTATAGTCGTTGTTTCCTGATTCACAGCTTCTCCTCTCAATTCGTCAATGTGTCTCTAGAATGATATATGATACCGAGATACTAAGGGCCCTTGATCAAGACCACCACCAGCACGGCCACGGTGACGGCCGCTAGCTCGACCAGCGTCGACAAGTCCAGGCGATCCAGCAGGTGTTGATGAGCGACGTTAATGGACGTGTAGAAGATGAGTAGCAGCAGTAGTCCTCCTACCCAGGCGCTGATCTGCCAGTAGTTGAGCGCCCACGTGCTTTCCCCGATGATCAGCCCCACGATACCAGCGAAGGGTAGCATCCGCCTTGCCTGGACGTCTGCTACGCTCAACAGATCAATGGCCAGAACCGTGGCTATCAGGAGGGTCAACGTTGCCGTCACCAGGCTTCGGGTACGGGTCTGGTAGATGAGGACGAAGAGCACAAACCCCATCAGGTAGGCCAGCACGTTCAGGGCGATCCTCGCTCCCGCATAGCTCGATGCGTCGGGATGGACCGCAGCGTGTTCGGCCGAGATGGTCAGACCGATGCTGATCCCGAAGACCACTAGTCCGCCAATCCAGATAGGCAGCGTCGGGGCTAGGGAAAGCAGGTATCCCGAAAGCCCGGCTAGCACCCCGGGTAGGATCCACGAGATGGCGACTGGGCGCTCAGGGTGCGCTATTAGGAGGGGATGGTCGTGAAGAACGAGACTCGTGCCGGTGCACGCCAGCCCTATCATCAGGGTGATCAGAAGCAGCGTATCGGAGGCGTGTATCTGCAGCGGAGATCCTAGAGCCTGCAGCCGATAGATGCGTGCCGGTAGCTCGATGAATTGAAAGAGAACGTTTCCCAGGATGAGCAGTGCTAGGAGCACGCTCAGACGATCACGATCTACAGGCCTACTGTCGGATCCTCGCATAGTTTATGATTCTACCTTCGAGAAAGAGGATTGTCAACCAGGATGGGGAGTGGTATAATGTCGGGTCGACGCGTCACCTGGGCTAGGCAGCCCGGGTCAGCGATGGGCGGAGATCATATCTCAGGACTAGGGCCTCCGCCTTCTTGAGAGAAGTGAGCCTCTGTTGGCTCATGCTGTATTGATCACGAAAAACGGAAAGGATATCCGGTGAAGCGTTATCTGATCCTGCTTGCAGCCGTGTCGATGCTCGTGGCGGTTTCTACCGCGGGATGTGGGTCCCCGCAGGCCCCTGGTGCCAGCATCGTCTACGGTCTCACCTTGACGCCTTCCGGCATCGATCCCCACGTCGATGCCTCCTCAGAGTTGGGCATTCCTCTGACCAGTGTCTATGATCCCTTGGTCTGGCTGACCCCCGACGGTGAGTTCGTTCCAGGCCTGGCCAAGAGCTGGGAGGTCTCGGAGGACGGCATGGTCTATACGTTCCATCTCCGTGACGACGTGACGTTCCACGACGGCACGCCCTTCGACGCAGAGACTGTCCGTTTCAGCTTAGACCGTATAGCCGCTCCAGAGACCAAGTCCCGCAAGGCTCGGGGTATGCTCGGTCCCTACGAGCGCACGGAGATCGTCGACAGTCATACGGTCCGCGTCCATTTTGAGGAACCCTATGCGCCCTTCCTTGCCTCCCTGAGCACGGTCTACCTGGCCATGGTCTCTCCCGAGGCTGTCGCAGAATGGGGTGACGAATACCAGTTCCATCAGGTCGGTACGGGCCCCTTCGTCTTTGAGGAGTACGTACCCAAGGACCATTTGACCCTGGTGCGCAACGAGGATTACGATTGGGCGCCTTCTTTCTTCGACCGTCAGGGGCCGCCCAAGCTGGAGCAAGTCACCTTCCGCTTCTATACCGATCCGGCCACCCGGGTTCTGGCTTTGGAGTCTGATGAGGCTCAAGTCATGGGCGAGATCCCGCCGCAAGATGCTGTCCGACTCGATGACAGCTCCGACTATGAGCTGATGGCCGTTCCAATCCCCGGTCAGCCCTTGCAGTTCTTCATGAATACCCGTCGTACTCCGACGGATGACCAGCGGGTGCGCAGGGCCTTGATCTATGCCGTAGACCGGCCTGCTATCGTGAAGACCGTTTTTAAGTCGTATTCTCCTCCGTCCTATGGGCCATTGAACAGATCGACCTTTGCCTACGATCCCACCGTCGAGAATATGTACGCTTATGACCCAGAGAAGGCGGCTGATCTGTTGGAGGAGGCGGGGTGGACCGACTCCGACGGTGACGGTATCCGCGATCGTGATGGCCAACCACTGGAGCTGGAGACCATCCTGATGGGCTGGGGGTACATCCCTGAGGTGGGGCAGATGATGCAGGATCAGCTGAAGCGGGTTGGAGTCGCCGTGAAGTCCCGCCAGACCACGTTCTCCAATGCCCTGGGCGACATTGCTGAGGGCAGCTACCATTTGGTACCCTTCCTCTTCTCCAACAGCGATCCAGATATCCTTCGCACCACGTTCCATTCCAGCAACGTCGACGGGGGTTTCAACTGGTCGAAGGTCTCCGATCCGCAGTTGGACGCCCGGCTGGAGGAGGGAAAGCAGGCCATAAGCGAGGTCGAACGCCGCAAGATCTACGCCGAGATCCAGCAGCACGTTATGGAAAAGGCTATGATCCTCCCCGTTCGCGACTACGTGAACCTGAATGCGGCCTCTGCTGACGTTCAGGGCCTACGCTATGACCGACAGGGCTGGTTCCCCTGGCTGTACGAGGTCGACGTGGAGGATCCGTAGAAGCTCAGTCACGACCGTTCTGCTAGATAGACTGGTTTTCTGATTGGCGTGCAAAGCACTGCCGGGTGGGCCCGACACCACGCTCCGCGGGCCCCCCGGCGTTTCTGTGCATGTCGCTAGATTGAAAGAATGCTTGCTTTCACACTGCGTCGTCTGTTCTCGATGGTTCTCGTGCTTTGGGGTGTCGTCACGCTGACCTTCTTCGCCATCCGTCTTCTGCCTGGGGACCCCGCTACGATGCTCATATCTCAGGGGGGCGGCTCTGCTGAGGATATCGCCGATTTGCGTGAGCAGCTTGGCTTGGATGAGCCGTTGCCCATCCAGTACCTGAAGTTCCTGGGTGAGCTGGTGCAGGGAGATCTAGGCACCTCCTTGGTTAGCCATCGTCCGGTCACGGATGCTATCGGGGAGCAACTGCCTCATACCCTGGCGCTGGCCACGTCCGCGACCCTTCTCTCTGTAGTTTTGGGGATCTCTATGGGCGTCCTCGCTGCCACGCACTATGGCTCTTGGATCGACCAACTCTGCATCACCCTGGCTATCCTCGGTGTCTCCTTGCCTATCCTATTGTCTGGCTTGCTGTTCATTCTTCTCTTCAGCTTGGTTTTGGGCTGGCTTCCAGCCACGGGACAAGGGGGTTGGCGTCATCTGGTGATGCCCTCGCTGGTTCTCAGCCTGGCCTCGACGGGTACCATTGCTCGCCTCGTCCGGACCCAGATGCTTGAGGTGCTGCCCGCGGATTACATCACCGTCGCCCGAGCTAAAGGGGTCATAGAGAGGGTGATTCTGTGGCGCCACGCCCTCCGCAATGCCTTAATCCCCGTTATCACCATCATCGGCCTGCAGTTCGGCGCTCTGCTTGGGGGCACCGTGGTTACGGAATCTCTCTTCTCCCGTCGTGGTCTCGGCCGCCTGGTGGTCGATGCCATCTCGTGGAAGGACTACCCCCTCGTGCAAGGAGTCGTCATCTTGGGGGCGGCAATCTACGTGGTCGTCAATTTCCTGGTTGACCTGAGCTACGGGCTGTTGGATCCGCGCATTCGTCGCAGCTGAGGTGGAAGCTATGATATCAGAGCGCTATTCGATAGCTGGCATCGTCAGTCTCGCTGTTCTGGCTGTCATTGTCCTCAGCATGTTGTTAGCGCCGTGGCTTACCCCCTACGATCCTCTCGCTATGGACTACGAGGACCAGCTTCTTCCCCCCTCGGGCGAACATCTTTTCGGAACCGATCTGTTTGGCAGGGATGTCTTCACCCGAGTGCTGTACGGCGCCCGCATCTCCCTTTCAGTGGGTATTCTGGCCGCTCTTCTTGCTGCTTTGCCCGGCCTCTTGTTGGGCCTCCTGAGCGGCTACTACGGAGGTCCGTTCGATCAACTGATGATGCGCTTGACAGATGTGACCCTGGCTTTCCCCAGTCTGATCCTCTCACTGGGCATTGTGGCCATCCTGGAGCCCGGGCTGGTCAACGTCGCGATCGCTGTGGGGCTGGCGGGCATCCCTGGCTACGTCCGCCTGGTGCGGGGCAATGTCCTCAGCGTGAAGGAGGCCTTGTACATCGAGGCTGCTCAGGCCGTCGGCTGTCGTCATCACCGTATCATCCTTCGACATATCCTGCCGAACATATCGGCCTCTGTCCTGGTGCTGGTCACTATGGACGTGGCGTGGGCCATTCTTCGGGCGACATCCCTCAGCTTCCTGGGGCTTGGTGCCCAGCCGCCGACGCCAGAGTGGGGAGCTATGATCGACGAGGGGCGCGAGCTTTTGCGGCGCGCCCCCTGGGTCAGTCTGGCGCCCAGTATCGTGATGATGCTTGCTGTGCTCTCCATCAACCTGGTTGGGGACGCACTGCGGGATGCTTTCGACCCCCATACGGTCTCTCAATAGCCTGGTGCCCGATTCCGCTGACGTCTCTAGAGAGATCGATATCTCTCTATGACTGCGCTTGCTTCTGTAGCTCGTAGAGCTTGTTGATCGCCTCCAGGGGCGTCATCGCCGATATATCCAGGCCTTCCAGCGCCTTTACAATGGGATGTTCATCGGCGAACAACACTGGCTGAAAAGGCTCCGGCTTCTCTGTGCCTGGACGGAACTCCCCGCTCTCCAGCTGGGTCAGCAGGTCTTCAGCACGATGGATGACGGGCTTCGGTACCCCGGCTAGCTGGGCGACATGGATCCCGTAGGATCGGTCGGCTCCTCCTGGTTCCACCTTATGCAAGAAGACAACTCGCTTGCCCTCCTCCACTACGGCCAGGTTGTAATTGCGCACAGCTGGCAGCCGCTCTTCCATCTCTGTCAGCTCGTGATAGTGAGTGGCGAACAGCGTCCGTGCACGGCACTCTGGGTGGTTGTGCAAGTACTCGACCACGGCCCAGGCGATGGAGAGGCCATCGTAGGTGCTCGTGCCACGACCCACCTCGTCGAGAATCAGCAGACTGCGCGGCGTGGCATGGTTGAGGATGTTGGCCGTCTCCACCATCTCTACCATAAAGGTCGATTGGCCGAAGGCCACCTCGTCCTGGGCCCCGATGCGGGTGAAGATCCGATCCACGATCCCGATCCGCGCTTCATCGGCGGGCACGAAGCTCCCGATTTGAGCCATCAGAACGATGAGCGCCGCCTGGCGCAGATAGACAGACTTCCCGGCCATGTTCGGCCCGGTGATAATCAGGATGCGCTCCTCGTCGTTCAGCCCTAAGTCGTTGGGCGTGAAGGGTTCATCCTTCTGTACTTGCTCAACCACCGGATGCCGGCCGGCGGTGATCTCCAGTACGTCCTCGTCGGTCAGCTTCGGCCGTACGTAGCGGTTGCTTACGGCAATCTCGGCTAGTGCCGCGGCCACGTCCAACCGCGCCAGAGTCCGGGCTGTGCCCAGCAGCGCCTGCGCTCTCGCTCCCACCTGCTGACACACCTCGCTGAACAGGCGCGCCTCGACCTCCGACTGTCGCTCCTCCGCGCTGAGGATCTTCGCCTCCGCTTCCTTCAACTCTGGGATGATGTACCGTTCCGAGTTCGTCAGCGTCTGTTTCCGGGTATAATCATCGGGCACAGCGTCCATGTTGGCCTTGGTCACTTCGATGTAGTAACCGTAGACCTTGTTGTGACCCACCTTGAGGCTCTTGATGCCCGTTCTCTTCTGTTCTCGCTTCTCCAGGTCGGCTAGCCACTCCCGTGCCTCGTGCACCGACTGAAGCAGGTCATCGAGCTCATCCGAGAAGCCGCGACGGATCACGCCGCCGCTGGAGGCTTTGCCGGGAGGGTCGTCCACGATGGCCGAGGCTATCAGCGCCGCGACATCCTGGCACGGGTCAAGGGCGGCTGCCAGATTGAGGACGCTGGCTGCCCAGATCTGAGTCCCGGACTCAGATCTGGGCTCGGGCCCTTTCTCCCCACCCGCTTCTTCCAGCAGCTGCAAGAGCTTTGGCACCGCCTCCAGAGCTTTGCGCACCCCCACGAGGTCACGCGGCGTAGCAGTGCCACCCAGGATCCGGTTGGTCAGGCGCTCGAGGTCGGGGACGTCCTGGAGAAACTCTCGCACCTTCCCCCGGAGGATGGTTCCTCTGTAGAAATCTTGTACCTTATCCAGCCGCTCATCGACTTTCTGACGGTCAAGCAGCGGCTGGGCGAGGCGCGAGCGTAGGAGCCGACCCCCCATGGGGGTAAGCGTTCTGTCTAGCACACCGAGCAGAGACCCACGCTTGGTGCGATCCCGGATTGTCTCTGTGATCTCCAGGTTGCGGCGCGTGTTCGCGTCAAGCTGCATGAAGCGTGTCGTCCAGTAGGTGCTGAGGCTCACGATTTGCTTCAGCGCGTTCCTCTGGGTATCGCGCAGGTAGTGCAGGATCGCGCCAGCGGCGCGGATCGCCAGGGGCTGACCGGCGCAGCCAAATCCATCCAGTGTCGTCACTTCGAAGTGGTCCTTAAGCCTCTGGCGTGCCGTTCCTAGCTCGAAACGGTACGTCTGTAGCGGCGTGATGTGCGTGATCGGGCTCAGCCGCTGCAAGTAGGGTGCTTGATCTTCTTCTTGTTCTCTCAGGTTCCCCTCTTGCCAGCGCCCTTTCTCCGGGACCAGGCACTCACGAGGCTGGATGCGTGCCAGTTCCTGCTCCACCTCATCCTTGTCTACTGCAGTCGTCACGAACTCACCGGTGGTGATGTCGACGTAGGCCAGCCCGGCCCGGTCCTCCTCGATGATGACCGCGGCCAGGTAGTTCGACTGCTTTTCCTCCAGGAGCGCGGGCTCGACGACAGTGCCGGGTGTGACGACTCGGCTCACTTGCCGCACCACCAGACCGCTGCTCGTCGTGTCATCGACTTGGTCGGCGATGGCCACGCGATAGCCTTTTTCGATTAGACGAGCCACGTAGCCCTCGATGGCGTGGCAGGGTACCCCCGCCATCGGCACGCGCTGCTCCTTAGCGACTGGCCTCGATGTGAGCACCACGTCCAGTTCGTCGGCTGCGGTTTTGGCGTCATCGTCGAAGGCCTCGTAGAAGTCGCCCAGTTGAAAGAAGACGATGGCGTCGGGATGCTTGGACTTGATCTCTAGGTACTGTTTGCGCAGGGGAGTTACCTTTGCCATAAGTTCATGTCTGGGGATAGTCAGTCGAAAGATGGTATGTTGTCAGGTCCTTCGTTCCAAGTGTGGCGGAGGCCCTTTCCTATGCTTCCCTGGTGTCTTTCAGGACCAATATCTCAGAGGCAATTTCTTCAATTGGTTTATCCGTCACCTCGACGACGCGCCAACCCGGATGGTTTTCGAAGATGTCTCTTGCGTAGGCGGCCTCGCGCTGTACGAAGGCTGGGTCGGCATACTCGCCCAGCGCTTCGCCCCAGCGCTTCTGACGTGCCTGGCGGAGTTCCGTTAATCGCACGGGGTCGATCCTCAGCCCGAATACGCGGCTCGGGGACAGATCATCCAGATTCGCCGGCGGCTTCTTCTTCCAGATGATGGGAACATTGGCTACAAACCAGCCCCTGAAGGCCAAGTAGATGCTCAGCGGTGTCTTGAAGGTGCGAGAAACGCCCACCAGTACGATCTCGGCCTTCTTCAGTTCATGGATCCGTCGTCCGTCGTCGTGGTGGATAGCGAACTCCATCGTTTCAATGCGCCGGAAGTACTCCTTGTTCAGCTGACGGAACAGCCCGGGCTTCTCTGCCGGGGTGATCGATAGCCGTTGCGAGAGCCGGGCTAATAGAGGACCCATCAGGTCGATGGTCTCTACGTTGTGCAACCGGCCCGCCCGGATCATCTCCTCGCGCAACTCATCCAAAACCAGCGTGTGAACGATACAGCCCCCCACCTCGGCTGCCTCTCGCACCACCTGTTGGACTTGCCCTTCGCTCCGCACGGTCGAGCGGCGTTCGGTCGCCACTGAGGCGCCCTTGAACTGAGTCAGGGCCGCCTGAACGACACGCTCGGCCGTCGCGCCGCTGCCGTCGGAGACAACAAAGACGTGATATGCCGCTTCCTCCTGAACAGAGTTATGGCGTCTCATACGTGAAGCGCATTATGGGTGGCTGGATCTGCAGACATAATGTAGAACGTGACACGAACCTCTTGGGTCTCACGGCTTAGTTCTTACGCAGGACCAGAACGATAGCCCTTGCACACTTCTCGAATCCAGCTCGGAAAGCAAGCATCCTGAACCCAGGAAACGAGCTTCCTGAGCCATTCGAAGATACGACGCCTGCAAGGCTGTCCAGTGGCTGGACCTAAGTATAGACGATAGCGGTGGGCTTGACAAGCATCTCCGTCACGTTATACTCTGTCATCAGGATGGATCAGCTGGAGAGAGCTCAGGAGCAAGCCGGGGAGCGCGAGCGTGAGGCTGCAGAGAGACATCAGGGCGTGTGTAAGAGGCTGTGGAGCAGTCTTCTCTTTGCCCTACGTTGGTCGCGAGCGCCGAACGTAGCTGGGGAGCCAGTCACCCTGCAGCCACGCAGCGTCCGGCTCCTTCTCATAGTGGCGCTCGGCCATCTGTCGCTTCTGATTCTGATGGGGATTGCGCTCTATCAGGCCTCTACTATGCCTGATATCGCAAGCTCGGTTCAGACCTCACCGTTGCCTACCGCTGTTGTCCAGCCCACATCCACCCCCGGCCCCACGCCGACGGCGCTCGGCAGCGGTGGAGCTATCGCCTTCAGCCTACGGCGCAATGGCAACGCCGATATCTACGCCCTTAATCAGCAGACGCGACAGCTCGTTCGGCTCACCCACCATCAAGCCGAGGACAGATCCCCAGCTTGGTCCCCCGATGGCGACTACCTCGCTTTCGCCTCGAACCGTGCCAACAACTGGGATATCTATCTGCTTGATTTGGTCAGTGGAGCCTTGATCCGATTGACGCATCATGCCGGCTTCGATGCCAATCCTAGTTGGTCCCCTGATGGTCAATGGCTGGCTTTTGAGACGTACCGGGACGGAAGTCTTGACGTCTACGTGATGAGCACTGCGGGGAAACAGCTCCATCCCATCACCACGGATCCCGCTGCCGACTTCGCTCCTGCTTGGTCCCCTGACGGTCAAGGCCTGGCGTTTACGTCCCTCCGGGACGGGAACAGCGACATCTATCTCCATCTCTCTCAGGAGCCCGACCGGGTGATCAACCTGACCCAGAGCCCCGATCTGGACGAGGGCAAGCCGGCCTGGTCCGTCGATGGCTCACGGCTTGCATACGTCAGCGGCCCGCAGGGGCGGCCCTCCGTCCAGGTCTTAGTGTTTGACTGGCAGATCCTCTCGGCTGATGGGACGAGGACCGAGTTCTTCGGCACGGGGGACTCACCAGCCTGGTCTCCCGATGGGGAAAGCCTCCTCTACGTCCACAAGAGAGGCGATCGCAGTCATCTCGTCGTGGCCAGTATGACAGGATGGGCGCTGTTCCATGAGGTCCATAGCACCGACGGCTTTCTGAATGACCTGGCCTGGACGGATTCACCTCTTCCGCCCCGTGTCGTGGCCCGAGCACACGAGGCCGATGGAGAGGGTAGTGGACGGTCTCAACCGTTCTCGTTCTACGCTGAGGTCGTGCAGCCAACGCCCGCCGAAGGTGTCCCCTACCAGTTGGTCTCTCTCCCCGGCGTAAGCAGTGAGGAAGGATCGCCGTCGCTCTCGGATCGGGTGAACGACAGCTTCAACGCCCTGCGCCGGCGGATCAGGGAGGAAGCGGGTTGGGACTACCTGGCCGAGCTGGACAGTGCCTGGCTGTCCCTCTCCCATACACCGCCGTCCGGTCACTCACGTCGAAGTTGGCACCTCTGTGGACGCGCCTTTGCGCTGGATCAGGAGCCCTACGAGGAGGAAGAGCCCCGGGTTGTGCTGGTGCGGGAGGACATAGGCAACGCTACCTACTGGCGTGTCTTCCTCCGCGCTGCTGAGCAGGACGGAAGCTTAGGAGAACCGCTCCGTGTCCTGCCGTGGGATCTCAATGCTCGGGACGAGGGAGGACGCGCCGAGGTGGAGGGCGGTGCCTTGGCGGAACAGGTTCCGGCTGGCTACTACGTCGACTTCACCATCTTGGCACGGGACTATGGCTGGGAGCGGGTGCCGTCGCTGTGGCGTTGGCGTCACTTCTGGCCCGATACCCTCTGGTGGGATTACCGTAAGACTGACGACCTGACGTGGTGGGCCTGCATGTTGGAGGTCTTTGAGCCCGAAGAGATTGAATCGACCTTTGGACCCATCCCGGGGCGTGAGGAGTGATGTGAGCCATACCATCCTCTTGACGGGGGAGCGCCAAGTGGGAAAGAGCACTGTATGCCGCAAGACTGTTAGGCTGGCGCAGCAGAGAGGCTACACGTGCGGCGGCATCATCACGTTGGCCCACCACGGGGTTCGCGATGTCCTCGACGTGCGCAGCGGCCGTCGTCGATGCCTGACGACATCTTCGGACGCTAGCTCTGCTGTGGCCCAGGGGCGCTTTCGTTTTGATCCCTTGATTCTAAGGTGGGGGAGCGAGGTGTTGACCGAAGCGGTACCCTGTGACCTGCTCGTCGTCGATGAAGTTGGGCCCTTGGAGGTGAAGCGTGGCAAAGGGTGGATGACTGCATTTGACGTCCTGCGGGCCGGGAACTACGTGCTGGCCCTATTGGTCGTCAGGCTAGAGTTGATTGAACAAGTTCAAGACAAGCTTGCCGCCAGTCCCCTGCAGCTCCTATCTGTGACGCTAGAGAATCGCGACTGCCTGCCGAGCAGGTTGGTCGCGATTCTCGAAAGCGAGAGGTAGTTGACCTGCCGACCTATCGGATCCTGTCTACCTTTGAGTCAGCGCCTCTTGCAGCACTCTCAAGGGAAGCACCGCACAGTTAGCGCGCGAAGGTCCCAGGTCGACCCCCAACATCTCGAAGATGTCGGCATCGTCCATCGTCGCTAGGTCGTCAATCATCTTCCCCTGGATCTCCTCGGTGAACATGGAAGCCGATGCCATGCTGATGACACAACCCTCGCCGGTGAATCTCGCTTCGCTGACCTTCCCGTCCTCAAGCTTGATGTCGAGCCGTACCACGTCACCGCAGACAGGGTTGTCGCGCTCGTGGGAGATATCAGGGTCTTCCAGAGTTCCCCTATTCCGGGGGTTGCCGTAGTGGTCAAGGATATGCTCGCGATATAGATTCGATGTCATATCTCCTCGCTTATGAACTGCTTCGTGTGTGTTTGCTCGTCTTCACCATTCGCCGGAGAGCCAGGTTCGTCACGTAGTTCCTCGTTAGGCGCCCCCGCTAGCGGGTACCTGCCAGGAGGTTTTGTGCCTTCCGAATCCCGGCGACCAGGCGATCCACCTCGTCCTCGGTATTGTAGAGGTAGAAGCTGGCCCTCGCTGTAGGCGGAAGGTCGAAGCATTGATGGAGCGGGTGAGCGCAATGGTAGCCCGCGCGGATGGCGACGCCCTCTGAATCGAGAACCTGAGCTAAGTCGTGGGGGTGGACGGATTTGACTGTGAAAGCCACGACGCCGCTGCGAGAACTCGCCGGAGGTCCGATCACACGCACCTGCGGCACCCCTCTCAGCCGTTCCAGACAGTAGGCCGCCAGTGCCTGTTCGTGAGCCCAGATGGCCTCCATACCCTGGGCGCTCAAATAGTCGACCGCGGCGCCTAATCCCACGGCTTCCGCGATAGCCGGCGTGCCGGCCTCGAACTTCGTGGGTAAGTCAGCCCAGGTGGCTTTCTCGCGCTCGACTCGTTGGATCATTCCCCCGCCTGTGAAGAAGGGAAGCATCTCGTCCAGGAGCTCTGGTCGAGCGTAGAGGGCGCCGATCCCCGTCGGGCCGCACATCTTGTGGCCGGAGAAGGCGAAGAAATCCGGGTCCAGGTCTGCCAGATTGATAGGCAGGTGCGGCACGCTCTGTGCGCCGTCGACCAGCACGTGGGCGCCAGCCCTGTGGGCCCGGTCGACGATCTGATCTGCTGGGTTCACCGTGCCGAGGACGTTGGAGATGTGGGTGAAGGCCACCAGCTTGGCTGGCCCCTCCAACAGTCGGTCGAGGGACGCCATATCCAGGCATCCGTCATCGGTGACCGCCACGTAGGCCAGCTCAGCCCCGGTGTCCCGTGCCAGCCGCTGCCAGGGCACGAGGTTGCTGTGATGCTCCATCTCGGTGACGATGATACGATCACCATCTGTGATGTGCCTCCGTCCCCAGCTGAAGGCCACCAAATTGACCGCCTCCGTCGTGTTGCGCGTGAAGATCAAACCTCGTCGATCCGGAGCGTGGACGAAGGCTGCCACCTTATCCCGTGCCGCTTCGTAGGCAACGGTGGCTTCCTCACTCAAGGTGTGCACACCACGGTGGATGTTCGCGTACCGATTCCTGTAGAAGTCGCACAAGGTGTCAATGACCACCGCAGGTTTCTGCGTCGATGCTGCGTTGTCTAAATAGGCCAGGGGCTTACCATGGATCTTCCGCTGCAGAATGGGAAAGTCATCTCTGCATGCCGCCGGATCCAGCCGCGGTTCCGTGTCCAATCATACCTCCGTTTCAGTCTGTCTTGGTTGTCTCCATTCAACGCCGTCCTTAGCCAGAAGTACCAGAACCGCACGGTCGGCCACCATCGGCCAGGATCGCGTCTGGATGGCCTTGAGGCCTGCCACCCCTCTTCTAGCTGAAGAGTTTCTGCAGCTGCATCGCGACGGACATATCGCCCTTGACCTTGAGCTTGCCTCGCATAAAGGCAGCCATCGGCTTCAGATCGCCACTGATCAGGGCCTTGAGGTCCTTGGCTGTGGACTCGACGGTCACGTTCGGCGATCCAACATTCCCCTCTTCGAAGCTGATACTGCCGTGGTCTATGTCCACCGTCCAAAGCCCGCCATCCGTGCCTTTGACGTCGAACAGGATCGTGGCGTCCACATCTTTCAGTCGCTCAACGTCGGCCGAGGTCGTTAGATTCCCCAACATCTGTTTTACGTCGCCTAGTTCAGTCATGCTATCCTCCTCTTCGTGTAGATCCTTCTTGATTTGTCGAGTTCTCATCCGTTACAGCTAACCTCTCACAGACCTCGGCAAGCAAGACACTGTGCACTTGGTGATGTCTCAAGAGGGTCAGTCTCTGCTATTCATCGACCGTTATCCATACACGTTCAACGGCTCCATTTCCTCCCAGTTTGGTCCTGCCTTGAGATCGACTTCGAGTGGGGCGTCTAGTTCAAAGGCACCTTCCATCGTCTCACACATCAGCTTGCTCACGTCCTCCACCTCGTCCGCCGGTGCTTCCACGATCAACTCGTCGTGCACTTGAAGGATCATGCGGGAGCGACATTCTCGATCTCGGAGCGCTTGATGGAGGCGGATCATCGCGATCTTGATGATGTCCGCGGCGGTCCCCTGGATGGGTGCGTTGATCGCCATCCGCTCGGCGGCCTGACGCGCATAGTGAGACGCCTTGCTGCCTGGCTGCAGTTCTGGGAAGTATCGCCGCCGTCCCAGCAGCGTCTCCACGTACCCCTGTCGTGCGGCTAACACCTTTGTCTGTTGAATGTACTTGCGCACCCTGGGGAAGCGCTCGAAGTACTTAGCGATGAAGTCCTCCGCCTCCGGTTGGGTCAGCCCCGTCGCCTGCGCCAGACCATAAGCTGTTTGACCATAGGAGAGCCCGAAGTTGACCGTCTTGGCCAGCCGGCGCTGGTTAGGTGTTACCTCTTCCAAGGGGATATCTAGGATCGCGGCAGCGGTGCTGGCGTGGATATCCTCCCCGCGTGCGAAGGCGCCCAGCAAGCCTTCATCGCCGGAAACGTGAGCCATCACGCGCAACTCCACCTGCGAGTAGTCGGCAGCGACGAGAGTCCAGCCCACCTCGGCGACGAAGGCGCGGCGCACGTGCCGGCCCAACTCCGTACGGACGGGGATGTTTTGGAGATTGGGATCGCTGGAGCTGAGACGTCCCGTCACCGTCCCTGTCTGGTTATACGACGTGTGCAGCCGACCGGTCTCTGGCTTGACCAGGCGGGGAAGGGCGTCGACGTACGTCGATTTCAGTTTTGAGATAGATCGGTACTCCAGCACCAGGTCAATGACCGGATGCCTATCCTGCAAGCGCTCCAAGACGCTCGCCGCCGTTGAATAGTGTCCCGTCTTGGTCCGTCGCACACCCTGCGAGGGCAGGCCCAAGGTCTTGAACAGCGCGTCGGAGAGCTGTTGTGTCGAGTTCACGTTGAACGTGTATCCCACCAGGTCGTAGATCTCACTCTCGATCTCTGCCAGTCGATCCGCCAGGCGCTTCGACATCTGTTCTAGCTGCTCGACGTCGAATCCAACGCCGGCCTGCTCCATCGCTGCCAACACGGGCACCAGGGGCATCTCAACCTCGGTGAACAGCGACCATAGCTCTCTTTCCTTCAGTTCCGACGTGAGGACGGATCCGAGCCGATGGGTCATATCAACATCCGCACAAGCGTAGGGGGCCACCCGCTCGACTGCTACTTGGCGCATCGTCAGTTGGTCCCTACCCGTGCCGATCAAATCGGTGATCGGCGTCATCCGTTCGTGAAGGCGTGTCCAGGCAAGATTCTTCAGCGCCAGGTTCTGCGAGGAAGGGTCCAGCAGCCACTCGGCGATCATGGTGTCAAAACCCAGATTTTCGATCTCGCTGCCGTGCCGCTCGAGCACGATCAGGTCGTACTTGATGTTGTGTCCTTGTTTGGCGATCCCTGCGTCGCCCAGCAGGGCCTTCAAGGCCTCAGTGGTCGCCTCCACTGGTAGCTGTGGGTCGCCAAGAGGGGCGCTGAGAGGCACGTAGTAGCCTCGCTGAGCACTGTCTGTGAGCGCTATCCCGACCAGCTGAGCCTCCATCGAGTCAACGCTCGTTGTTTCTGTGTCGATAGTCAGCATCGCTGCTCCCTCCAAGCTGCTGACCAGCTGATGGAGACCTTCCAAGTCTGAGATGATCTCATACTGGGCGACATCCTCTTCGGTAGGCGCGGCCATCTCGCTTTCTAGGCTCTCTTCGCTGAACATGCTCAGTTGGTGCGCGACCCCTGCCGATTGCAGCGATCGTGGCTCAGGCAACCGGTCGATCAACGAAGTGAACTCCATCTCGTGGAAGAGATCCAACACTTCCTCATAGTCAAACGATCTGACCCGACAAGCCTCCAGATCAAGCGTCACGGGAGCGTCACGCACGATCTTGGCCAGTTGGCGGCTCAGAAACGCTTCCGCCCGCCCCTCCTCCAGCCTGTTCCGGAAGCGCGTCGAGATCTCGTCCAGGTGTTCGTAGATTTCCTCTAGCGAGTCGTATCGCTTCAGTAGCTTGGTGGCCGTCTTCTCGCCAACGCCGTAGACGCCTGGGATATTGTCGGACTTATCGCCCATTAAGGCCTTGTAATCCACCAGCCGGCCGGGCTCAAGACCATCGTATCGTTCTTCGACCTCCTCCACGTCGTAGATCACGGTATCGGAGAATCTCCATCGGGAGGTCAGCACGCGAGTATGGTCATCGACCAGCTGCAGGAGATCCATATCCCCGGTCACGATCAACGTGTCCACCCCTCTTTCCTCCGCTTGTCGCGTCAAGGTGCCCAGAAGATCGTCGGCTTCATACCCCTCTTGTTCGTAGATGGGGATATCGAGCGTCTCGACCACGCTTCGGACACGCTCCATCTGAGCACGCAGTTCTTCCGGCATCTTGGCTCGGTGAGCTTTATAGTCCTCGTACACCTCGTGACGAAAGGTCGGCCCTTTGTCGAAGGTCACGGCGATGTGCGTGGGTTCTTCATCCTCCAAGACCTTGAGAAGCATGGAGGTGAATCCATAGACAGCGTTCGTTAGCTCGCCCTTTGACGTTGTCAGATCCTTGGGCAGAGCGTGATAGGCGCGATAGGCTAGGGCGTGTCCGTCGATCAGAATCAGTTTCTTCTCTTCGGGCATAGAACTCCCCCGGTCTCTAGTGACCTTCGTGTATTTAGCTTCAAATCGCAGCCGGGCAAGGTCCGGTGCCCTCGCTTGGCTTTCCTTGTGCAGATCAAGGGGTCTCTCACGTCTGGTAAGACGGTCAAGCACCCGCCAGGAGATCGCGGAGGCGTTTCATCGTCGCCCTTGCTTGATGACGAAGAAACCCTAAGGTGACGTCAGGGGGCACAATGACCGATAGAAGGATGTCCTCGATGATCGTCACTGCGTAGAGCATATGCTCGTCGCCCACCACGTTCTGTTCGAAGCGCTGTTGCTCCCGTCCTAAGGTCCGGGCTGCTTGAGCTGAGAGGCGGCAGCTCTGCGAGACGACGTGGGCCAACGTCTCAAGCCCCTCGTCGCTCAAACGACCAACGCTGCTCAGAATGTCGTCCTCCCTCGTGAGCAGCACGGCATCGGCATTGACCTCTCTGGCCAGGATCCTTAGCTCACGATTCACCGGCGCGGATCCTGCCCGCGACGTGTCTGCTGCCTCGACGACGACTTCTTGTTCTTTCTCCTCATCCGCCGGTCTGGAGACCGCAACAGGTTCTTCGAGCCCTCTCAATGGCTTTGTCAGAGCAGCGTCGAGCAGCTCAGGAAGATCGGGGAGAAAGAAAGGTTTTGGCAGCACACCCTGAATCTCCAGGTCCCCTAGATCCTCGGAAAGCACGTTGCCCTTGAGGGGAATCAGCATGAGGCGGAGATCGGCCTGCTCCTTCCGCAGTTCGCGAGCAACTGCCTCGCCGTCCAGGTCGTCTACAGCGTCGATCCCCATATCCACGATCGCCAGGTCGAACGTGTTCTCGGATGCCAACGCCAGCGCTTCGTCGCCAGCATGAGCGACGGTGGCCTGGAAGTCATCGTCTTGCTCCAGGCTCTCCTTGAGCATCATGGCAAAGCCTGGGTTGCTGTCCACGATCAGGATGGAGGGTGTCTCTTTCATCTGAGTTGCTCCCATCGATGCTCTGCGTCGTGCTGTGAGGGATGCTTCATGGGCGTTGCTTGCCTGAGGCCCAATGGCTGCGTGGCGATCCTTCTACGCCGTCTCTTCCTGAAGGATGATGTCCTCAAGCGCGCGCTTGGGTACGTGGTGGACGTTGTCCTCATCTCGATAGTACTTGATGTCGCCGTCGGATCCCACCTCTTCGAGCACGACCTTCTCTTTCGGCTCGCCCAACGCAAGAGCGAGAAGGATCTCATACCGCTCGGCGATTTCCAGCGTCTCTCGGAGACCCCTGCGATCGAGGGCGCCCAGGATGCAGCCACCCAGGCCGCGCTCCGTCGCGCCCAGCATGATCGACTGAGCCGCGATGCCGTGATCGCATCCAAATGACGGTTGGACAGCTGTATCACCTAGGATGATGATGTAGGCGGCTGGCCGTTCTCCTTCGGGGGGGCCATCCCAGTCCTTTAGGTAACCCGCCCATCGCGTGTGAGGGAAGACATCCGCGTTGATCTCCGATCCGGAGACCAGGATGTACTTAAGTGGTTGCAGATTAGCACCCGAGGCCGATAGGCGTGCTAGGTTCACCAGAGACCGAAGGGTCTCCATACTCACATCAGTCTGCTGATTAAAGCGGCGATAGCTGCGGTTCTTTACTATCAAGTCCTCCAGCATGGTCTCTCCTCTGTCTAGGTTGTCTCTTCGAAGGCCTGATCACGGAAGCTCACAAACGTACGGGGCGCCCTCGCCCAGCACCTCGTGGACGTGAACCATCCAGTCGCTGATAGGAATGCTCTGTGGGCACTGATCTTCACATTCGAGGCAGGCCACGCAGGCGCTGGCGCGCTTCTCTTCGTCCAGAAATCCATATGACCGCCGTGCATGGTCTGGCTTGCCATACATCAAGCCTTGGTTGTAGATTTCGAAGTTACGGGGGATGTCGACGCCGTGCGGGCAAGGCATACAGTAATTACACTGCGTGCACGCGATAGGACATAAGGTTTCATACGTCTCTCGCACGCGATCGATGATAGCTTGCTCTTCCTCCGTCAGAACACCAACACCGGATGCATCAGCGCTTGCCACGTTCTCCTCAACGTGTCGCATAGTGCTCATCCCGCTGAGTACCACCGAGATCTCTGGCTGATGCCACAGCCACTGGAGGGCCCAATCGGCCGGCGTGCGCGACGTTGGGGCTTCGCTCCAGATCTCTTGCACCGGTTCGGGCGGATCGACCAACCGTCCACCGAGCAGGGGTTCCATGATGACCACTGCCAGGCCTTTCGACGCAGCGTAGCGCAGCCCCTTGCTGCCGGCCTGATTCTCGGTGTCCATATAGTTGTACTGGATCTGACAGAAGGTCCAGTCGTAGGCATCGACGATCTCCTCGAAGACCGCATATTCGTCATGGAACGAGAAGCCTAAGTGGTCGATGCGTCCATCGCTCTTTGCCTTCTCGGCCCAATCGAGGACACCAAGATTGTGCAGTTTCTTCCACCACGTCTCCCGCAAGGCGTGGAGGAGGTAGAAGTCGATATGATCCGTCTGTAGCCTCTCAATCTGCTCGTTGAGGTACCTGTCGAAATCCTCCCACTCTTCGATCTTCCACGAGGGCAGTTTCGTGGCCAGCCGAATTTTTTCCCGATAGCCGTCCTGGAGCGCGCGTCCTACGAACGGCTCGCTGTTCCCGCCGTGATAGGGATAGGCCGTGTCGACGTAGTTCACGCCGTGGTCGATAGCGTAACGCAGCATCTTGGCCGCCTCTGCCTCGTCGATGGCTTCGTTTCCGTTCTCCGTTGGGAATCGCATGCAACCGAAGCCCAGTGCCGAGGCGTTCCAGTCTAATTTCCCGAATTGACGGTAATTCATCCCTTCCTCTCTGTCAGTATCCAAGTTCTTTGTCGACGACGTTTCTCAGGGTCTCTCCCGCTACATAGCGCTCCAGGTTGTCCAGAAAGACTGCCAGAGCACGCTTGTGATAGTGAGGTGTGATGCCGGCATAGTGTGACGTGATGATCACGTTTTCAAACCCCCACAGGGGGGAGTCGCTCGGCAATGGTTCTGTCTCGAAAACGTCGAGACCTGCGCCTGCTATGCTGCCCTCTCGCAGGGCCTCGATCAGGGCCTGTTCATCAATCGTGCTGCCCCGACCAACGTTGACGATGAAGGACGTTGGCTTCATAGCCCGCAGCTCCCGTTCAGTGATCATCCCGCGAGTCTCCTCTGTCAGGGGGACGGTGACGATCACGAAGTCGGCCTGCGGCAGAAGGTCGAGAAGATCATCGGGGCCGAACATCGCTTCGACGCCTAGAGCGCCAACGGTGGGGTCCCGTCGAACACCTAAGACTTGGATGTCCATCGCGGCTGCCACCTGGGCGGTTCTTTCGCCGATAGCACCGACGCCAATCAAGAGCATAGTCTTCCCGGCCAATTCGAAAAGATGATCATGCTCATCTTGAGGAATCCATTGCCGGTGCCTCTGGGCATCTAGCGCCTGGGGCAGCTCCCGAGCCAGGGCCAGGAGAAAGGCGAAAATGTGCTCCGTAATCTGAATAGCGTGGATACCGGACGTGCTGGTGAGCACGAAGTCGGCCTCGGCTGCCTCAGGATGCCGCAGAAGCCAGTCAGCACCCGCGGACCATTGCTGAAGCCAACGCAAGCTTGAGGCCTGGGATAGCAGGTCGGCAGGGAACCAGCCCGCCGCAACCTCGATATCGTCAAGCATGGCCTCTATCTTGTCGCGATCACGCGTCATAACGACAGAGGCGTCGTCCGGTGCAGTCTCTTTAACCTGAGCCACTTGATCGCTCGAGAGGGTATCGGGCTCAAAGGCTAGTAGGATTGTCTTCGTCTTATCCATTTCCGTTCCAGACTCCTTTTTCTGAGGCCATTGACCATTATATCCCAACGGTGGCACTCGCACAACTGTCCTGATCGTGCTCGTCATCGTGCGAAGAAGATGGCCCTTCCATCATCAGTTCTGAAGCCCTCGTATATTGGGCCATACTCGTTGACTTGTGTATCAGTTTCGTGTATACTACCATTGATTTGAGCAGAGGGGGCTGAGGATGCAAAAGACGTACTTGATTGTTACAATGGTGCTGGCGACGGCTTTGCTCGCGGCGGGAGTGGCAAGCACAGATTCTCAGACTGCACGGTCGGATTGTCGCTACTTCAATGAGACTGGACACTGGGTGTGTGGCGAGTTCCTCGAGTTCTTCAATGCTCGGGGGGGCTTGGAGATTTTCGGCTATCCTCTCACAGAGGCCTTCGATGATCCTACTCACGCGGGTCTGCACGTCCAATACTTCCAAAGAGCCCGAATGGAGTGGCATCCGGGTAATCTGGCGCCGTACGATGTACAGTTGGGGTTGTTGGTCGACGAACTAGGTTATGATTTCCCCCCTGCTCAGCCGGATCAGATTCCTTCCTCTAATGGGCCGCTCCATCACTATTTTCCTGAAACTCAGCACGTCGTCTCCTATAGTTTTCTAGATTACTTCCGCCAGCATGGCGGCCTTCAGATCTTCGGCTATCCCCGCTCTGAGTTTATGTATGAGGGGGGACGCATCGTGCAGTATTTCCAACGGGCTCGTATGGCCTGGCATCCGGAGAGTTCAACAGGCTCTCAGATGCGGCTGGCCAACTTGGGGGAGATCTACATCGAGGAATTCGGTCTCCCTGGGAACTACGATGAGCCCGTTCCCCGCTCCGCTCGGCCGAAGGCGTTCGGTACTGGCGCCTATACGTTCACCGAGGAAGGGGCAGCTAACGAGCAAGTGGTCACCGGCTTGACGGTCAATGCTTCGGTGGGCTCAACAGTCACCGGCCGTCAGGGGACCCAGACTCTCTTCGTCTACGTCAACGATCAGCAGGAACGTCCCTTGGAGAACGTCTCCGTGACAGCTTTAGCTCGCTATCCTTCCAGACGTCAACCGCTTGAATTCGCCCCCACCGACGAGAGCGGCTTCACCAAAGTGGAATTCGACATTCTCCCGACGCCTCCTGGGAAGTACGTGGTTATCGACGTGACTGCCTCTTACCAGGACTTGGGCGCGACGACACAGACCTTCTTCCTGCCGTGGTGGTAGCCCTATCCTAGGTCAAGATCTGACTCCCCGGAGCGGGCTTACGACCCGATTCCTCGACGCCCCCCGAATGGATCGACGCATTACTCTGGGATGACGTTGACGGTCACAGGCAGCACGACGTAGTCCTGTCCCTCGCTGGTCATAACACGATTCCCTACGTTCTCGGGATCATATAGGCCCACGTAGACGGTCGCCTGACCCGTGTTGTTGTCGACCCCCGATTTGAAGGTCATCTGATGAGTGTCCCTGATCGTCTCACCCGTCTCCCAGTCACTGGTGTTCTCTGCTCCACCAGCGGGAGGCCCGTCGTGCTGAGCGATCAGTTGCCCGTTCTCTAGAATGAGATGGGTGAAGACTCTGTAGTCTGTTGGGCTCTCCCCCTCTAGCCCCTGCCAGTAGAGTGTCACGACCAAGGGCCCATTCACGACAACTTCGGTAGAGGACAGCTCCCAGCCAACCAAGGCACCGAAGTCACCGAACCGAACCTCCATAGCGCCGGATAGAGGGCCTTCTGCCAGACGGGTCGGAGGGGGCGTTGGCGTTGGTGACGTGGTCGCCGCTGACGTCGGGGGGATGGTGGGGGCCAGCGGGCGGGTTGCTGGCGGTGGTGTGGCGGTCTGCGGGCCCATCGTCGGCATGGCTATCGAATCTGTAACCGTCGACGTGGCCCCTGGCGTGGGTGGCTTCACCCCAGAACGGGGGGTCGACGTAGGTAGGGGGGACGTTGGATCATACGCGGGAATGCTGGCCAGCACAAGTCTGGTGCCGATGAAGACGAGCAAGGATAGCGCAACGAATAGAAAGACCAGGGCCCAGGCTCTGACAGCACGAACCGTGGCCGTCTCGTGTTCAAGAGTGAACATCGCCAGACTCCGCTCTCGTTGAGCGGCCAGGGCGCGTACCAGGTAGATCAGGGCCCCGATAGCGCATGCAACATAGAGGATCCAGGCGTGATCAACCAGCCACCGGAGAATGATGTTCATTGGGCTTTTAGGCTCTTGCTCTCAGGCCCGTGCTCTCAGCACTCCGCGGATGATTGTCTCCAGTCGTGGTGTCAGTTTTTTTCCTGCCTCCAACACCTCTTCGTGGTTTGTCTCCACCACCGGTTCACCTGCTACCGGCAGCACGTTGCTGATGCCGGAGAGCCCTAGAACCCGGGTGCCACCGTGACGCGCCACCGTCGCCTCTGGAACGGTGGACATCCCGACGGCATCCGCCCCGATCGTGCGCAGGAATCCCAGGTCAGCCATCGTCTCATAGCTCGGGCCGGCAAGGCAGATGTAAATCCCTTCATGCATCGGGATGCCTTCTTCTTCCGCTACCTGCTTGGCCTGGGAGCGCAATTCCGCGTCGTAAACCGCTGACATATCGGGAAAGCGGGGTCCGAATTCGTCCAGGTTAGGCCCGCGCAGCGGATTCAGGCCTGCCATGCCGATCAGGTTGATGTGGTCCGTGATCATCATTACGTCACCGGGGCGGAACGCTCGATCGAGCCCCCCTGCCGCGTTGGTGATGATCAAGATCTCTATGCCAAGCACTTGCATGACGCGCACTGGGAACGTGATCTCCGCCATAGAGTATCCCTCGTAGTAGTGTGCACGACCTTGCATCACGGCGACAGCTTGATCTTCCAGATGACCGAGCACGAACCGACCAGCGTGCCCCACCACGGTCGATGCGGGAAAGTGAGGCAGCTCCCGATAGTCGAAGCTAGTGCTATCTTCGATTCCCTCAGCCAGTGGACTGAGACCGGAGCCCAAGACCAAGCCGACCCGCGGCTCAATCTCGGTCACCTCGCGGATCATAGCGGCCGCCGCCTCGAAGTGTGGGTATGAGAAGTGTTCAGGCATACGGTCCCCCCGTAGTAGAAGCCATCCAAATCCATATGATGCTCAAAAATCTCTCGCCAGCGCCGCGTGACTACCGCGAGCTGCCATTCCAGCTTTAGATTATAGCACGATTCGGACAAAGTCGAAAAGTTGCTTCGGCCCGCGCCCAATGCCCTTTCTTCTGGATCAGGATGCCAGTTATTTCCTTGCATCCTCCATGGGGTATGCTACAATCCGGCCTATGCGTTTTCCCCGATATATCGCTTGGTTCGTCGTCCTGGTCGTTTGGACCGTGGTTCCCGTCTCCGTCGCGCTCCACGGCCCCGCTGCCCGCGCTCAAGAGGAGCCTGCCGCTGTCTGGTTGGCCCTGGTGAACGAGACGCGACTCGACGAGGGCCTGGATCCTTATGGTCAATCTCGCCTGCTGGCCAAGGCGGCCCAACGACACGCCGACGATCTTGCAGAGAATGGCCTTGCCGATCCCGATGATCTCCACCAGGGAGCAGATGGCAGCGATGAACAAGAGCGTATTAAGGAGTCGGGCTATGCTGCCTGGATCGAAGACGACGGACGGATGGTCGTCGCCGAGAACGTCTGGCTCGGACGTGGGACGCCGGAGGATGCTCTTGTCTCTTTCCTCGAGGAACAGGATGATCGCGACGACCTTCTCAGCGACGCTTACCGGGAGATTGGCATCGGCGTCGCCACAGACGCTGAAGGGCGCAACGTCTATGTCCTTGACTTCGGTGCTCGCCCCAACGTGTTGCCCATCTTCATTAACGACGGCGCTGTCAGAACCGAGAACCGGGAGGTGGCGATCCGCCTGACAAACGAACGTGTCCGTCCAGAGGGGGAAGGTGCCGGCTATATCGGGGAGGCTATCGAGACGCGGATCAGCAATGAGCCCAGCTTCGAGGAGCTTCCTTGGCAGTCCTGGGCCCCCTTAGTCTCCTGGCTTCTCCCGGATACAACCGGTGAGCATACTGTCTACGTTCAGTTTCGCGATGCCGCCGGGCGCACGGCCGCCTCCGCCGACGGTATCATTCTGGATACAGGGACCCCGGGAGCCTCAGCTGTTTCAACGCTCACTGTCACGTCGATGCCGACGGAGGATCTCGCAGTGTCGCCCAGTTCGACGTCGGCACCGCTGCTGACGCCAGAGGGTCCAACGTCCGGTGCAAGCGCCACGCCTTTGGCCTTCCTAACAGGCTCATCGACGTCGACTCCCGTTCCCCCTCCTGCTGCCTCTACGCCAGGGGCGCGAGTCACGCCTTTTCCTACGTGGACCCCGTTGCCCTCTCCTGAGCCGACGCCCACCGGATCCAGGGAAGAGGATGAGTCGGTGCTTGCCCTGCCAAAGATGAATGGCTATCGTAGGCCTTTGATCACTGTGGGGATCCTGCAGGGCTTGGTGATTGTCTTGGGTGTCTATTGGGTGTTGCGTCGTGGGAAAGGCCTCTAGTCTGGCTGATCACGGCTCGATTGGCATCTTCGATTCCGGGGTAGGTGGGTTAACTGTCTGGCGCGAGATCTCGCGTCTGGCGCCTTATGAGGACACCATCTATCTGGCCGACCAGGCCCACGTGCCCTACGGAAGTCGCTCACTGGTCGAGGTAAGAGGGTTCTCCGAGTCGATCGCCCGCTTCTTGCTCGATCAAGGGGTCAAGATCATCGTCGTTGCCTGCAACACCGCTTCTGCCGCCGCGCTGTGCGCCTTGCGGCACACCTTTCCCCTGGTTCCTTTTGTCGGGATGGAGCCGGCCATCAAACCGGCGATAGAGAGGACGAACAACGGCATCGTCGCTGTGATCGCTACCGAGGCCACGTTCCAGGGAGAGCTCTTCGTTAGTCTGTTAGAGCGCTACGCGCACGATGTGGAGGTCCTCACTCAGGTCTGTCCGGGCTTGGTTGGGGCGGTGGAGGCCGGTGCTCTCGACACGGCGGAGACGGAGACCCTTCTATGGCGCTGTCTCACGCCGCTGCTCGAGGCGGGGATTGACCAACTCGTGTTGGGATGCACACACTATCCCTTCTTGCGGCCTACCATCGAGGGCATTGTCGGCCCGGGTGTCTCCGTTGTCGACCCTGCACCGGCTGTCGCCCGTCAGACCGGCTCTGTGTTGGCACGTCGCGAGGTGGAGGCCAGCAGGGGCCGGTTAGGGCAGCACTTGTTCTTCACCAGCGGTGACGGCGTGTCCTTCAGTAGGACCATCGATCGACTGCTCCCACCTTCTGGAGGTCTGCGAGAGATCCGGGAGGTGCGCTGGCGGGGCAAGAACCTGGAGGCGTGGCCGACCCATCCTTAGTTCGTCAGCCTGTCCACAGTCTCTATGATCTCCCTTCGCTTTGGCGTTCCGGCCTGTTTCAAAACCGTGCTGCCGTCCCCATCAATCAACACCAGGGTGGGCACACGACGCACGCCGTAGCGCACCGCCAGCTTCCTTCCCACCCCATCGGTCACACTTAGTCGCAACACCTGTACTCGGTCCTCCAGATCACGTTCGATCCCGTCCACGACGGGTTTTGCCAAAAGGCAAGCGCTTCAGGTGTTGGAATAGAATTCGACGAGCGTTGGTGTCCCGTCGCTGATCTGAGCTTCAAACTCGGCTGTCGACGCCAGGTTGTCTCCCGGGGTGCGGAGAAAGACGTAACCGACGACGATCAGAGCGATGACCAAAAGGGTCATCCAGTTCTCACGTAGCAAACGGCTCATCCCATCTCCATTCTCTGTGCATCGCTGATCAAAACTGTTCCTCCCCTCCAGAAAGAGCAAAAGGCTGTGCTTCCATCAAGCCTCTCAAGACGGTCAAATTCTCTTCATCTTCGTGTAGGTCGTCGCTCTTGGGCGTCTCCAACAAGCCCGGCAGGCTTCTCAGTTGAGGGTCGTTGAGCATATGACGGAAGCCCTCCAGGCCGATCTGTCCCTTCCCGATGTGCTCGTGGCGATCCTTCCGGCTGCCTAGCTCACCTTTGCTATCGTTCAGGTGGAGGGCTTTCAGGCGCTCCAGTCCAATGACGCGGTCGAAGCTGCCCATCGTCGCCACGTAGCCCTTGGGCGTGCGGAGTTCGTAGCCGGCGGCGAAGACGTGACACGTGTCAAGGCAAATACCCAGTCGCTCCCCCTCCGGTGTTCTCTCAAGCAGCCACGCCAGGTGCTCGAAGCAGTACCCGAGCTTCGTCCCTTGTCCGGCTGTGGTCTCCAGCAAGATCCGCGTCTGCGATGACCGCACTGCCTGATGGACCTCTCCCAGCGCGCGAGCCATCCGGGTCAGCCCGGCCCCCTCACCGCTGCCGACGTGTGCCCCAGGATGGAGCACCAGCCAGGGCACTCCCAACCTGTCGCATCGCTCAAGCTCAATGATCAGCGTCTCGATCGACTTGTGCCACAGGTCATCCTTGGGCGAGGCCAGGTTGAGCAGGTAGGACGTGTGCGCCACCACCGGCCGGATTGCAGTGGCCTTGGCTTCGGCTCGGAAGAGCGCTACATCTTCCTCGCTAAGAGCGGGCACCGCCCACGACCGATTGGGCTTAACGAAGATCTGCACCGCCTCACATCCTACAGACGCTGCGCGCCTGAAAGCTTTGTGCATTCCTCCAGCGATCGACTCGTGAGCTCCGAGTCTCATGCGTCTCTCTCCACCCGATAGCCTTCTTGATAGCGTCGGGCGAGATCCACGTAGGTCCTCTTGAAGTGGTTCCACTGCTCCTTATAGTCGTCGCTCACGGGTTTGTCCAACACGCGCGCTGGCACGCCAACCGCGATGTGTTCCGCTGGTACCTCCTGTCCCTGGCGGACCACGGCTCCCTCGCCCACCACACTCCACTCGCCAACCACCGCCCAGTCGGAGACTACCGCGCCCATGCCGATGATGACGTAGTCGCGGATATTCTTGACGCTGTGGATGACGGCTCCGTGACCGATGGTCACCCAGTTTCCGATTGTCGTCCGCTCGCTTGGCCGCACGTGTATCACGCAGTTGTCCTCCACGCTGCAATAGTCACCGATGAGGATGGTCCCGTAGTCCCCGCGAATCCGCGCGCCAGGCCCAATCCAGCAGCCCTTTCCGATCGTCACATCGCCGAAGACGTCGGCCGAGGGATGTACGTACGTGCCCGGGCCGATCTGTGGCGATTTGCCCTCGAAGGATCCGATCGTCATGCTTGCTCCTCCGCCGCCACATCCGATTGCGCTTGCTTCAAGGCTTCCTCCAGGTCCTCTAGCTCAATCAGCATGGAGGGAGGGGTGGAGTGCTTCGGCATACGTGCCTTCAGGTCGGCGATACGCTGCTCCAGCTCTTCTATGGTCTTCCTCTTGTCGTGCATGACGATAGATCAAGCCTCCTCGATGCGGAAGGAGGTTGTGATGTCTGCCACTTCTCCTAACATCGCCGATGCGGGGCAGTACTTCGTCTGGGAGAGCTCGATGGATCGCTCCACAGCTTGCGCGTCAACATCCTCTCCCGTCACGACGAACTCTAGATGGATTTTCGTGTACACCTTGGGATGCTCCTCCGCCCGCTCGGCAGAGGCTTGCACTTGGAGACCACTGAAGGATTGTCTCTTCTTCTTCATAATAGAGATGACGTCCATCCCCGTGCAGCCGCAAAGCCCAATCAGCAGCAGCTGCATCGGCTGCGGCCCGGTCTCCTCTCGCTCCTCATCCGGCATCGCGTGGTCCGCGACGATGGCAGAGCCCTCCGCTTCGCCCACCAGCCGCAATCCCGGCCCCACCCACGTGACTTGTGCTTTCGTTGTCATGCTACGCCTCCTCGCTCTCAGGGATTGAGAGGGCATACTGCCAGCTCAATCCACACTGGCTAACAATGCCCATTATTATAGATGTGAGTCGCCTGGAGCACAACGTTCGGTCACTTCTGGCTATCTCCTGTCCGAGGCACTAGCCAACTTGCCCATGTCGATGTACAATGAATCATACAATGCCCACACCAGCTATGCACTTAGCGTTGGCCGCGGAGATGCTTCGACGGGGCGATCTCTCCATTGCCGCACGTTCATGGCTGCATAAACAACGAAGCCCATTCTTACTCGGTCATACGGCGCCTGATGTAAGGACCGTGAGTGGTCAGAAACGTGAGGCATGTCATTTCTACACCGTCCCGCGAACATCCGACCGTCCAGCCTATCTGGCTCTCTTTGATGAGCACCCCTCGCTTCGGCGGATCGACACGTTGTCGTCGCCCCAGATAGCCTTCATTGCGGGATATATCACTCACCTTCTGTTGGATGAACTCTGGCTTGACGATGTCTTCCACCGCTTCCTCCTCCAGGATTGGGGCACGCTTGCGGAGCGCTTGTTCCTCCATAACGTGCTGCGCACTTGGATCGACCATCGTGCTCAAGAGGATCTCGACGAGGATCTGGCGTCAACGCTGCGAGAGGTCCAACCTCAAGGCTGGCTGCCCTTTGTTGACGACGAACACCTTCGAGTGTGGCGCGATTGGCTGGTCGAGCAACTCGCCCGTGACCGGAGAATGGATACCGCAGCCGTCCTCGCAGACCGCATGGGCATCCCGGCCGAGGAGATAGAGGCCGTAGTTCAGTCTCCGACGCAAATGCAGAAGCGAGTATTCCGTCACTTCCCGCGGTCTGCATTGAAGTCTTTTCGGCAGAAGGGTTACGAACGTAGCATCAAGCTGGTCGATTGGTACATCGGTGGACGGACCCGGGGGCAGCCCGAGCTTGCGCTGCCCGATCTGTCGGTTTGCCAATCTATCGATCTATAGCCATAGAGGAGATATGCATATGAGTATTTTGGTTACTGGTGGCGCAGGCTACATCGGCAGCATTGTTACCGAGGAGTTGATCGGGCGGGGCCGTGACGTCGTCGTCTTCGACAATCTCTCCTATGGTCACAAGGCCGCCGTTCATCCTCGTGCCCATTTCGTTGAAGGGAACCTGGCTCATCACAGCGATGTCAAGACTGTGTTTGAGCAATACGATATCGACGCAGTGATGCACTTCGCTTCCTATACGCTCGTAGGCGAGTCCATGGACCATCCGTTCATGTACCTGGGTGATAACGTCACCAATGGCCTCACCCTCTTGCGTGAGGCCGTCGACCATGGCGTCCGTCGCTTCATTCTCTCTTCTACAGCTAATCTTTTCGACGAGCCCGAGACGATCCCCATCGATGAGGAGGAACAGATCGTGCCCGGTAGTCCCTACGGGGAGTCGAAGAACATGCTGGAACGGGTCCTCCACTGGCTGGATCGTGTCTATGGCTTCCGCTATGCTGCTCTCCGTTACTTCAACGCCGCTGGAGCCGCGCCCAGCGGTGAGCGAGGCGAGGATCACGATCCGGAGACCCATCTAATCCCCATCACCCTCCAGGTGGCGCTGGAACAGCGTGATAGGATCGTCATCTTTGGCGACGACTACCCAACCCGCGATGGCACCTGTGTGCGCGACTATATCCACGTGGTCGATCTCGCCCAGGCTCACATCTTGGCGCTGGAGGCTCTGGATGAAGGCAGCCGAACCTACAATCTGGGCAATGGTCAGGGGTTCACCGTCAAGGAGGTGATAGAAACCTGCCGCGAGGTGACAGGACATCCCATCCCGGCGGAGGTTGGTGATCGTAGGCCCGGGGATCCTCCTGTGTTGATTGCCAGCAGTGAGAAGATACGTCGTGAGCTTGGGTGGGAGCCCGTATACCCGGACTTGAAGACGATTGTAGCACACGCCTGGGAGTGGCACCGCACCCATCCGCATGGCTATGAGGCTTGATCGTCTTGCCGGGGAAACCAAACGTGGCTCTGTCTGATGCACCTTGCGCTTAACGCCTGGTTCTGGCAAAGTCCTGCCACCGGCAGCGGGCAATACACCCGGCGGCTGGTGGGGGCTCTGGCGCATCTGAAACCGGGTCTGCAGATCACTCTGGTTGTCCCATCGCACCAGAGACAGGATGACGGGGCTGAGGCGTTGGATCTTCCCCCCTCGTGTATGCTCCATTCTGTCCCTGGCGACCCATCTGACTTGAGTAAAGTGAGCTTCGAACAGGTCGCCTTCCCTCGGGCCTGTGCTCGTATCGCTGCCGATGTGGCCCACGTGCCCTATTGGGCGCCTCCGGTTCTTTCCGCCGTGCCGACCGTGGTCACGATTCACGACTTGATCCCCTTGCTGTTGCGCCGTTATCGAGGTGGGCCGTTGCAGCGTCTCTATACAGCGCTGGTCAGTGCTGCCGCTCGTGGTGCCACACTGGTGCTCACCGACTCGGAGGCCTCGCGGCGGGATATCTTGAGTCGGATCGGCCTGCCATGCCAGCGCGTGCGCACGGTCCCACTGGCGGTCGACGATCACTTTGGACCTGAGCCGAGCTCCAACGACGCGGCGATTCGTGCCGCTTATGGTCTGCCCGATCGGTACGTGCTCTACTTGGGCCGGTTCGATTGGCGAAAAAACCTGGCTACCGTTCTTTCCGCCTACCGCTCGGCCCTACCTGCCATCGCTGATGAGTGTTCCTTGGTCATCGCCGGGCAGCTGCCCGAGGAAGATACGCCGCTCACACCTCATCCGCGGCGCTTGATGCAGGAGCAGGCTCTGTCGGAGCGGTTTGTCCATTTCAGTGGCTTCGTCGATGAGCTCGACAAGCCTGCTCTCTATCGCGGCGCCGTAGCCTTCATCTTCCCCAGTCGTTATGAGGGCTTTGGGCTTCCACCCTTGGAGGCCCTGGCCTGCGGCACCCCCGTCGTGGCGAGCGATGCTGCTTCGCTCCCCGAGGTCGTCGGCGATGCTGGAATCCTGCTGCCGCCCGATGATGCTGAGGGCCTGGCCGGCGCGCTGATTCAGCTCGCGGTCGACGAGCGCTTCCACGCCGAGATGAGCCGCCGCGCCTTGGCCCAGGCGGCCCGGTTCTCGTGGCAACGCACCGCCGCGGCCACGCTGACGGCGTATGAGGATGTGCAGGACTGAGTACGCTCGAGAATGCCTGAAGCAACCGATCGAGGCCTCAGCTCCGTGACGCGCCGCTGGGCCCGCCAGCTGCGATCTGGGCTCGCTGCGTTGGCTCCTTGCCATCTGTCTTTCAGCGTCTTTTTCGTCTTTCTCGGCCTCTACGTCGTCACTCTCCGTCCTGGTCTCCTTCCAGCTGACTCGGGCGAGTTCCAGATGGTCGCCACCACGGCGGGCGTCGCTCATCCGCCTGGTTATCCTCTTCACACTATGGTCGGATGGCTCTTTTCACAGCTACCGCTCGGGCCAACGCCAGCCTGGCGTGTAAACGTCTTCTCCGCCGTCACCGCCGCGGCTACCGTGGCCGTCGTCTTCTCCACGGCTCGACAGATCACTCGCTCTGTCCTCGGTGGAATGGCAACCGCTCTGGCTCTTGGCTCTGCGACTACTTTTTGGGCCACAGCGACCAAGGCTAGCATTCGTCCCCTGTCTGCCTTCTTCACAGCTCTTTCTCTCTATGCTCTCGTGCGGCACACGGCACAGGTCCAGTGCCAGGGTGATGTCGGGGACGACCGCTACCTCGTGCTCTTTTTCCTTGCGCTCTCCCTCGGTCTTACTCATCATCCATCGCTTGCCTTTCCGGGCTTCGTCTTCCTTACCTACTTGGTGCTCATCGATCCAGCACTACTCCGTCAACCTGGTCGCTGGCTGAAGCCCCTCGTGGCCCTTCTTCCCAGCTTGCTTGTCTTGGTCTATCTTCCACTACGAGGAGCGCCGCGCCTTGCCACGCTGTCCGGCTTTCTCGATCACGTCCTGGCTCGCGGCTTCCGCGGCGACATGTTTGCCCTGGGGGTGCTCGATCGATTGGTTCTGCTGCCTACCTTGTTGAGCTTCCAGTTCAACTGGGCCCTTTTGCTGACTATGGCTCTCGGAGCATTGCTTCTGCTTTGGCGGGGTCGCAGGCTCGCATTCCTTCTGATTGGGAGCTTCCTCGTTCATACCACTGTCACCCTGACCTACGATGCGCCGCAGACCGTTGAGTACGAGATCCCGGCCTATGTCTCTCTCTCCTTGCTGGTCGCCGTGCCCTTCGGGCGCCTTGCGGGCGTGAGGGCTCGACGCTCCCAGCTCATCCCGCGGCTTGCGGGTCGTGGTGTCACCGGGGACGGGACGGGATCTCTGCTTTCGGTCGTCCTCTGCGTCGCAACAATCGTTCTCCTGGTGTCTCCTGCTGTCAATCTGGCTGCCCACTATCCCAGTTATCGCAGCCTCTCTCGCAGTCGAGATACCCGCCGCTACGTCCGCACTGTGCTCCATAAGGCGCCCGAGGGCGCTTTGGTGCTCTCGAATTGGCACTGGTTCACGCCTCTTCAGTATGTGCAGCAGGTCGAAGGCCTTCGGCCTGACGTCACAGTGGAGTACGTAGCTCCGCGTGGGGAACCGTTGGCACAGACGTGGGTGCAGGCCATTGAGAAACATGCCTCCGAGCAACCGATCATCGTGGTGCGCTATTTCGAGGCTGAATACAGCGCTCTTCCCTACGTCTTCGAACCGTTGGGGGAGGCTTTTCTGGTTCGTTCGGAACCCCGGCTTGATGTACCCGCCGACATGGTTAGCCTAGACGTTGTACTGGATGCACAGATTGAGTTGCTTGGCTATCGACGAGCGTCCCAGGCAATCCGTCCAGCTCAACCCCTGATCGTAGACGTGGCTTGGTCGGCGGTTGAGGTGCCCGCTGAGGAGGTCGCGCTCTTTGTTCAGCTCATCGGCCCCGATGGAAAGCTGTGGAGCACGGCGGAGGATCCCCGTCACGCCCCCGACACACTCTCAGCCGGTGGGGTCGTCGTTGATCGTTTCGTGCTTTATCCAAGGCTCCACGCCTTGCCGGGCGATTATCGGTTGATCGTCGGCGCTTACACATCGGGAGGGCGGTTGACGACCCCTACTGGCGCTGACGCGGTGGTTCTGGAGGCCGTGCGTCTCCAACCGACTGTGACCCGGCCTGTAACGCAGCATCCGCGTTTTATCCGTTTCGTTGGGGGTCCCACGCTGATTGGTGTCGACCACGAAGCTGGCGCAGACAGAGGTGTGCGCACCTATCTCCACTGGGCAGGGCCTGGCGAACCCGTTAGCCTGCAGGTGATGGGGGAGGGAGAAGCTCCGGTCACTGAGAGCCACGTGCCGGCCCTGGAGCAGGGGCAATATGCCACCGTTGCCGTCGACCGTCCTGATAGCCCCTTCCGACTCGTTGTGGAGAATCGACGCTGGAATCTCTTCTTTCGTGGCCCGATCCGTCTTCCTGTGCCCAAGGCGGGTGAACGCTACGTTCCTTTCGGCAATGCTGTCGTTCTCACGCACGTCAGCGGTTCCCCAGGATGCCTAGAGCCTGGTGCCGAGGCGACGATTTCCCTTCGCTTCCGCAGCCAGCGGGCCTTGCAGCGGGACTACATTGTCTCCACGTCGCTCACCGCTCTCAAGACTGACGGGTCGTGGGCCTGGCGTGCGTCTCACGACACGGTCCCTGCTCTGGGTGCCGTTCCTACGCTCAAGTGGATCCGTGACACCTCGATCCTCGATCCACATCGGATGCGAGTCCCAGACGATTCGCCGGCTCTTCCTGCCAGAGGCTCTCTTCTGATCTACGACCACTTCACGCAGAGATCTCTCCTCCATCTCAATGAGCGACGTACACCCATTCTCGAGATCGGCACGTGGCCCGTGTCCGAGTAGCCTCACTGCGTCTTCTCTGTGGTTTGCCTTTCCTCCGGGATAAGAATGTGCTACAATTGTTGAAACGGGGGGAGGCTCGACATGGTCGACAGTATCGTCAGTCAGCTTGGGCGGGTAGAGCTTTTTTCTGCGCTTGACCGGGGCGACCTGGAGGCAGTGGCCGAACTGGCGCAGAGAAAACGCTATTCCAACGGTGACCTCGTCTTCAAGCAGGGAGAGGTAGGGCGCCGCTACTACATTGTCGAGAGCGGCGAACTTCGTGTGCTGCACGTTGACCCCACTGGGATAGAGAGCGAAGTCGATCGCTTCTCGCCTGGGGACTTCTTTGGGGAGAGCTCACTCCTGCTCGGGGAGCCCCACGATGCCACCGTCGAGGCGGCTGAGGACTCGGTGCTACTGACCATCGACAAAGAGGACTTCGATCAGCTGGTGGTGGAGCATCCGTCGATCCTCAAGAATCTCCAGATCTCGCCTGAGGTCGAGCGCAGGCGGCACGCGCCTCGCTTCGCTTGGCAAGAGCCCGACGAAGTCGTCGTCTTCGTTCGACATAAACACAACGTGATCTTGATTCGCAAACTGATCCTTCCCTCCCTCGCGCTGTTCTTTATCCTGGCGAGCTTCTTCTTCCTGGGAGCGGGCTCGATCATCGTCTTGGTATTCGGTGGGCTTCTTGCAGCAGTTCCGCTCCTGTTTTCGCTCTATCAAATCGTGGATCATTTCAATGATAACTACATCCTGACCAACAAGCGGGTCATCCACGATGAGCACGTCTATCTCATCCATCGTTCCCGTGTGGGCGCGCCTCTCGGCAATATACAGAGTATCCAAGAGGTTCAGGAAGGGATGCTGGCGCAGTACTTTAACTACGGCGACCTGCTCATCGAGACGGCGGGGGAGCCGGGCGGACTCGTGGCCTTTCGACAAGTCTCGGATCCCACCGCTGTACAGCAGATCATTTTTGAGCAGAGGGACCGGCTGGAGGCTCAGGCTCGCGCAGAGGAGCGAGCCGCTATTCAGGAGGCTCTCCAATATCGGTTGAACCGAGGGGGGACGAGGGAGCTAGAAACAGGAACTGAGAAGAAAGAGCGTGTTGAGGAGGACGGTCAAGTTAATCTGTCGTCGTGGCTCATGGCGCCCCTTCGCGTTGTACGCTATTTCTTCCCCGCCCTACGCTATCAGGAGGGTGACACCATCACCTGGAGGAAGCATTGGATTGCCCTGCTCGGGCCCATTGCGCGTCCTACGGCGCTGATTGCCCTGGCGACCCTTATCGTCGCTCTGTTGCTACGCACCGATATGGATCAGCTCTCGATTCTGCTTAGCTACGGAATTGTGCTCACATTCTTCATCCCCTGGTGGCTCTGGGTGTTTGAGGACTGGCAGAACGACGTCTACCAGATCACGTCCTCCCGGATCGTTGACGTTGAGCAGCTCCCCCTTGGCTTGCGTGAGGAACGACGTGAGGCTGGCCTCGGTATGATCCAGAACGTCAGCCTCACGGTGCCGGGCGTGGTTGGACGGGTCTTGGGATATGGTTCGGTAACCATCGAGACCGCGGGCGCCGGTGCCTTCACCTTTGACTATGTCAAGAATCCGGAGGCTGTACAGACGGAGATCTTCCGTCGCATTGAGATCTTCGAGACGCGTGAGCGTCAGAAGAAGGCCCGGCAGCGAAGAGACGAGCTGCTGGATTGGTTCACGGTCTACGATGAGATGCGTCACCCTGAGGCCGAACCAGGGGCTGGCTCTGTGCTACCCAGAGCTTCATCATAGAGCGACATCCCTGGCATCATTGATCGTCTAGACAGGAGAGAGAATGACTGTTCGTCAGATAGTATTCTCCGATGATCCATTGCTCCACGAGGCTTCGGGCCGTGTCCGACGTATCGACGCTCGCGTGCAGAAGCTCATTGAGGACATGATCGAGACCATGCGCGAAGCGGACGGCATTGGTCTGGCCGCTGTTCAGATCGGTGTCCTCGAGCGCGTCGTCGTTGTCGAGATTCCTATCGTATCCGAGGAGGCAGACGAGGAATCTCACAAACCCTCGGAGACCGAACTTCACGTGCTTATCAATCCGGAACTCGTCCATACCTCCGACGAGTTGGAGAAGGGGATTGAGGGATGTCTCTCTTTACCTGGCTGGGTAGGAGAGGTTGAACGGCATCGATCTGTCGCGGTGGAGGGGATGGATCACGGCGGTCGCCAGGTCCGTATCCAGGCTGAAGGTCTTCTGGCCCGGGTTCTCCAGCACGAGATCGACCACTGTCAGGGGGTTCTATTCATGGACCACGTTGATGACCCGGAGAAGGTATGGCGGGTCGAGGAGGGCCAAGAGGAGGCAGCAGAGGCAGCGCAGGAGGTGCCATCTGATTAGTCTCGCTGTCCTCGGACGGACGCGGTGTATCGGATCACCTTCACTGTCTCGCTAGTCGCTGCTGGCTGTCGAATGAGACATGATGAGTAGCTGCTTACACCTGCAGGGGCCTTTCTGGATGACGTGCATATCCCGGATGGGCCCTCTTGGATAGTCTCAGTAGATCTAGGATTGCTCCAAGGGGATCGTGAGTCGACGCAGGCAACCGAGATCGCCGGCTCTGCCCCGGATCTGGCGATCCATGGCGAGCAAGTCGAGCCTGCTGAGCGTTATACATATCAGAGATAGGAGGAACACGATGCGATTGGGAAAAAGCTTGATCGGTAACCCGGTGTTCGGCGGCACAGATGGTCGCAGGCAGGGTGAGGTGAAGGATCTCTATCTCGACGATAGCTTGACGTCTGTGGTCGGCATCTATCTCGGGCGGGAGGGGCTGCTCAGGCCCACCCCCCGTTTTGTAGAGCGGAAGGATATTGCTCTCTTCGGCATCGACGCTTTGCTGGCCGAGAGCACCTTCACGGTCTACGAGGGGGACCAGGCGCCTGAACCTCCTGGCTGGCTCCGTCTCGATAAGCTCTTGGGTCGGGAGGTGCAGACACCTGGTGGTACCAGAATTGGGAAGGTCGCCGATGTGGTTCTGGATGAGGATGCGCGTGTCACCGGCTTCAGTTTGGCGAACCTGTCCGTGAAGGGCCCCGTGGCCGAGGCGGATGCTGTCGCCCGCCGGGCCCTGGTCGATGTGGAGGATGAGGGGGGTGTGATGACAATCGACCTCCCGAAGGCGGAGCAATCCCTCTTGACGATCGACCCTGATCTGCTTTTCTCAGAGCCTAAACCGCCGAAGGCAGCCGAGGAATCGGAGGTCGTTGAGACCACCGAGACTCCCGAGCCTTCGCCCCCGACGACCACGCCCAAGGAGGGCGGAGCTGACGGCTCGAACTGAATTCGAGACAATCGTGCGCTCAGTAATCGTCTCACTGGCGTGTTACGTGCTGAGTGCTATTAGGGAAGAGAAAGGAGGTTTCGATGGCCGAGCAGAGGATAGACCTAAATACCGCGAGCGTTGAGG
>CAZEQC010000023.1:0-48002 GCA_964514285.1 uncultured Anaerolineales bacterium
CCTCCTCTTTCTGGAGGGCCAGGGGCGCCCTCCTTGTTCTGCTCTGAAGGGATCGCCAGATCCCGTCGAGATCGACGGATCAACGCGCGGACCCCGTCAATCCCCCATTCGTGGGATAGACAGGCGAGCCCACGTCTGGTAAGCTATTGAAAACAGACACCATCCCGGGGAGCGAACGATGAAGCGGAGAAAACGGCTATCAACCATAACCATCACCCTCTTCCTCATGGCCCTGCTGACCGTGGCCGAGGGCTCGGTCACGGCGGGCCGGGGCGCGGACCCGGCGCTGGGCCAGACGGGCCAGCCACTCTGCCCGCCGCTCCCACCGCCCTCCGGCCCCACCATCGACGTCTCCTCCGTCGACGAGCTCAGGGACGCCGTCAACGCGGCGTCCGCCGGCACCACGATCCTCGTTGCCGACGGCACCTACCACCTCGACGGCACCTACCTCCGCTTCGACACGCCGGACGTGACGCTCCGCTCGGCCAGCGGAGACCGCGAGGCCGTCGTCCTGGACGGCGACTACGCCACCACCGAGATCGTCCAGATCGTCGCGTCGAACGTCACCATCGCCGACCTCACGCTCCGCGAGGCCTACTACCACCCCATCCACGTCACGACCTCGGAGCTCGGGGACACCACGGACACTCTGATCTACAACGTCCACATCGTCGACCCGGGCGAGCAGGCCATCAAGATCAACCCGGCGGCCCCGGGCACCTACCCCGACAGCGGCGTCGTCGCCTGTTCCCACGTCGAGCTCACCGACGCCGGGCGGCCCCACATCCGCAACAACTGCTACACGGGCGGCGTCGACGCCCATCAGGCCCAGGACTGGTCGATCCGGGACAATCTGATCGAGGGCTTCTGGTGTTCCAGCGGCCTCTCCGAGCACGGCATCCACCTCTGGCGCGGCTGCCGGGACACGCTGGTCGAGCGCAACATCCTGCGCAACAACGCCCGCGGCATCGGCTTCGGGCTGACCACCAGCGGCCCCGGCCGCACCTACGGCGACGATCCCTGCCCGGACGCCAGCGGCTACGTCGACCACTACGGCGGCCTCATCCGCAACAACATCGTCTTCGCCAACGACGAGGACCTGTTCGGCTCCCAATACGGCTTCGACTGCGGCATCTGCCTCTGGAACGCCTGCGGCGCCCGGGTGCTCCACAACACCGTCGCCTCGACGGAGGTGCCCTTCTCCTCCATCGAGTGGCGCTTCTCCAACACCGATCCCGTCGTGCTCAACAACCTGGCCACCCACAACCTCAGGCCGCGGGACGGCGCTGTGGCCACCATCGACGAGAACGTGGAGGCCGCGCCGCTCTCCCTCTTCGTCGACGGCGCCGGCGGCGATCTCCACCTCGCAGCAACCGCCGCCGATGCCATCGACCAGGCGGTGACGCCGGCCGACGTGATCGACGACCTCGACGGCGACCCGCGTCCCATCGGCCTCAGCGACGACATCGGCGCCGACGAATACGTCTGCCAGCGGGCCGACGTGACCTGCGACGGCACCGTGGACGCCGTGGACGTCCAGGCGCTGGCCGACCACTGGCGCTGCCAAGTGGGCGATGGGGGTTGCAACCCCTGGTACGATCTCGACGACGACGGCACCGTCACCGTCATCGACGTGACGCGCGTCGTCGCCGAGGCCACCTTCGCAGGAGATCCGTGATGCGCGGAAAGCTGAAGCGTCACCCCCACACTCACCCTCAACTCGAGCCGGGTCTCGGAGCCGGCGGCACAACGCTTCCTTCAGCTCAAGCCGGGTTCGCACCCACCACGGCTCGAGCTGGATTCGAAATCCGGCGACGACTGCAATGAGACACCGTGGGCAACGATGCGATCTGCACGGGGCGGATTACGAATCCGCCCGGAGCCATCCACCCATTATGCTCTCGCCGGATCAGGCGCTCTCCCGCCCGGCGACCTCCAGCCCATGATCCGGCGACCTGGCACCCAAGATATGCTCGCAGCCCCCGTCCTCAGGGGCGTCCGCTCCAGACCCTTAGCCGGAGAGGAGGCCAGACCACATGCATAACGCAACACTAGACCGAGGCCGACAATCATCCCACCTAGCCAGCGTGCTGGCCCTCCTTCTTACCCTACTCGCCACCGTGCTGCCCCCGATCCACACCTGCTCCGCCGGCGCCGCCGCCGCCTCCATCGACCTCTACGGCACCTTCCACGCTATGGGCGTCATCGTCACCATCGCCGCCGGCGACGACCCCGACCAAGACGCCGTGGCAACGGTTGCCTACCGGACGGGCGGCGCTCCCTACCGCGACGGCCTCCCCCTCTCCCGCGTCGCGGACACCCGCTTCGTCGGCAGCCTCTTCTGGCTCCAGCCCGGCACCGCCTACGATGTGCGCGTCACCCTCAGCGACCCCGACGGAGGCCCGTTGGACGGGGCGACGCTGACGGCCAGCGCCGCCACCCGCGCCCAGATCGCCATCCCCGCCCCCGCCCACACCTACTACGTCGCCCCAGAGGGCAGCGGGACCGCCTGCTCCCTCGCCGCGCCCTGCTCGCTGGCCGAGGGGCTGAGCCGAGCCCAGGCTGGTGAGGAGGTACTCCTCCGCGGCGGCGTCTACTATGAGGGCGAGATCACCTTGCCCCGCTCCGGCGCAGCCGGCGCCCCCATCGCCATCCGCGGCTACCCCGGCGAGAGCGCCGTCCTCGACGGGGCCGACCCGGCGACCTTCAACTGGACCCACCTCGGCGACGGCGTCTACCGCACCACCGTCAACGCGGACGACACCCATCTCATAGCCGCCGATGGGGAACGCCTCCTCCCCTACCAGAGCCTCCCGGACCTGGAGACCCTCGCCTGGGGCGTCCCGGGCTTCTACGCGACCGGCGCCACCGTCTACGTCCACCTGGCCGGGAACGCCGACCCCAACAGCGTCGCCATGGCCGTCGCCCGCTACAACCACGCCTTCTACGTGACGCAGAACCACATCGCCTTCCTCGACCTCACGTTCCGCCACTATGGATGCGGCAGCTACGCCAAGGCCATCTACTTCAACAACGCCAGCCACAACTTGGTGCAGGGCTGCACCTTCGCCCTCAACGACCTGGGCGTCGGCATCAAGCGCGCCTCGCACCGCAACGTCATCCAGGACAGCCAGTTCTCCGACACGATCTTCGAGTGGCCCTGGGACGCTTTCTACGCCGGCATCGCCCTCTCCGGCGGGGGCATCAGGTTCTACGACCCGGCCACCGGCCGGGGCAACGTCATCCGCCGCAACACCTTCCACGACCTCTTCGACGGCTTCGGCGTCTGCCCGTCGTCGACGGCCGGCCTCACCAACGAGACCGACGTCTACCGCAACCTGGTCTACCGCGCCGGCGACGACGGCATGGAGACCGACGGGCAATGCAGCAACGTCCGCATCTGGAGCAACACCTTCCACGACGTGCTGATGGGCATCTCCCTGGCCCCGACCTACACCGGCCCCACCTACGCTATCCGCAACCTCATCTACCGCACCGGCGTCGGCAACAACACCTACACCGGCAGCCCCTTCAAGTTCAACAGCGGCTACGGCCCCTCCGGCCCTATTATCCTCTTCCACAACACCGCCGACGCCGCCCTGCCCGGCAACAACGGCCTCTACGTCAAAGCGCCGGGCAGCTGGGACCAGATCGAGGCCCGCAACAACGTCTGGGCCGGCACCGACTACGCCATCCACAACTATAACGCGGGCCAGCCCATCGACCTCGACTACGACGCCCTCTGGACCGATCCGGCGCACGACCTCGTCCGCTGGGACGGGACGCGCTACACCACCCTGGCCGATTTCACCGCCGGCACCGGTCAGGAGTCTCACGGGCTCAACGTCGCGCCGGGCTTCGCCGACCCGGGGAGCGGCCTCTACACCCTAGGCGCCCAGAGCGAGCTCATCGATGCCGGCGTCGTCCTCCCCGGCATCAACGATCGAGGCGCAGCGGCCTACGTCGGCGCTGGGCCGGACGTGGGGGCCTTCGAGGCCCCCGCCTGCGCCCTGGCGGGCGACCTGGACCGCGACGGCGACGTGGACGCGGCCGACGTCACGCTGGTGGCCGACCGCTGGCGCACGACCGCGGCCGACCCAACGTGGAACGCCCGCTACGACCTGGCACCCGACGGCACCATCACCATCGTGGACCTTATGCAGGTCGCCGCCCACTGGGGGGAGACGTGCCCGCCATGAACGAACGCCAAAGCGCCGCGCCCCTCTCTTCTCGAAGCTCAAGCCGGGTCTGTGACCCCACGCCCCTCGTCCACGAGGGATGCGGCAGGTATGGAAACCTGCCCTACATCTCCCCTCTCCGACGTTGGAACCTCCCGACCGGGCAACGCGCATCCATCCGCCCGCTTCCGTGTTCCAATACCAAAAGGAGAAGTCTATGACCCAAACAGCCATCCTGACCGACAGCACCTGTGACATCCCACCGGTCCTGCTAGAGCAATACCACATCACCGTCGTCCCCCTCTGCGTCATCTGGGGCCACGAGGAACTGCGGGATGGGGTGGACATCGACACCCCCACCTTCTACGCCCGCCTGGCGCGCGATCCCCTCCACCCCCAGACATCCCAACCCACACCGACCAACTTTGCCGAGGCCGTACGCCGCACCGACGCCGAGGAGGCCCTCATCATCACCCTCACCTCGGCCCTGAGCGGCACCTACGAGGCCGCCCTCCAGGCCCAGGCCATGCTCGACCGCCCCGTCCACGTCGTCGACTCCCGATCCCTATCCATGGGCCTCGGCTGGCAGATCCTGGCCGCCGTCCGCGAGCGCGAGAGAGGCGGATCTCTGGCGGCCATGATCGCCGCGGCGGAACGAGTGCGCGATGGCTCAAGCCTGCTCCTCACGCTGGACACCCTGGAGTACCTCCACCGCGGCGGCCGGATCGGGACCGCGGCCAAGCTGCTCGCCTCGGCGGTCCAGCTCAAGCCGGTGCTGGAGGTCGACCACGCCAGCGGCGCGCTCCAGGTGGTGGGCAAGATCCGCACCCGTCGGAAGGCCCTGACCAAGCTCGTGGAGGAGACCTTTGCCCGCCTCGACCAGACCAGGCCCATGCGCGTCGCCGTCCTCCACGGCGGCGCCGTGGAGGACGCCCAGGCGCTGGCCGAGGCCGTCAAGCGCCAGATCCAGCCCCTGGAGCTGATCCTGTCGCAGATCACGCCCGCCCTGGGCGTCCACGGCGGACCCGGCGCCGTCGGCATCTGCGCTTACAACGACTGACACCAAACCAGAAATAACATCATCGCCCGCAGCGACCGCGTTGGCCCTGCGCTCAGAACCACAGATCCGTCCTAAGGAGCAAGCTATGCGCACCTTGATTCGCGATACCACAGCCATCACCCTGGATCAGCAAGACCGCATCCTCCAGCGGGCCGACGTCGCCATCGACGGCGACACCATCCTGGCCGTCGGCCAGGCGCCGGCGTCCTTCCACCCCGATCAGGTCGTCGACGGCCGTCACCGCGTCGCGATGCCTGGCTTCTTCAACGCCCATTGCCACGCCGCCATGACGCTGGAGCGCGGCTGGGCGGAGGATCTGCCCTTCGACCGCTGGCTCAACGAGAAGATCTGGGTCGCCGAGTCGGCGCTGGAGGAGGAGGACATCTACTGGGGCGCCGCCCTCGCCTGCTGCGAGATGATCCGCGCCGGCATCGTCGCCTTCGCGGACCACTATTTCTGGATGCCCCAGGTTGGCCGTGCCGTCGAGGAGAGCGGGATGAAGGCCCACCTGGCCTGGTGCCAGTTCGGCACCGGCGCCGACCAGGAGGTCGGCGGGGTCACGCTGGAGGACATCAAGCGCTTCGTCCGCGCGTGGCACGGCGCCGCCGACGGGCGCATCCACTGCGCCATGGGCCCCCACTCACCCTACATGTGCCCGCCGGACTTCCTGCGGCAGGTCGCGGAGACCGCCCAGGATCTCGGCGTCGGCATTCATATCCACCTCTCCGAATCCCAAGAACAGGTCGACAACGCCCTGGAGACCCACGGGCGCACCCCCGTGGCGCACCTGGACGCTCTCGGGATCCTCGACGTCCCCACCATCGCCGCCCACTGCATCGTCGTCAGCGATGACGATGTACGCACACTGGCCAGGAAGGGCGTTCACGTCGCCCACACGCCCAAGACCTACCTCAAGCTAGCTATGGGCGTGGCGCCGCTGCCCGCTTTCCTGGAGACCGACGTCCACGTCGCGCTGGGCACCGACGGGCCGGCGTCTAACAACGATCTCAACCTGCTGGAGGTGCTGCGCATCACTGGGCTCCACCACAAGAATGCCCTGGGGAAGCCGGAGGCCCTGCCCCGCACCGCCCTCCTCCGCCTCGCCACCCGGGCCGGCGCCCGCGCCCTGGGCTTCGAGCAGAGCGGGGTCCTGGCGCCGGGCCGCGCGGCCGATCTGATCCTGCTCGACACCAGCGCCCCGCATTGGTACCCGCGCCACAATATGGCCGCCGGCGTCGTCTACGCCGCGCACCCCTCCGACGTCACCCACGTTTTCGTCGACGGCCAGATGATCCTGCAGGATGGAGACCTTCTGACGCTGGATGAGGAGAGGATTCGCTACGAGGCCGAGCGGCGCGCCTTTCGGATGGTCGGCACCCCCATGGAACGCATGCGTGCCTACCGAGGATAGGGGGCTCGGTCGGGAGACCAGCCACCAGCGCCAGCGACAACCCGCCCTACGGCCGCTCGTTGTCGGAGGCCAGGCCGTTCACCTTGTCCTCCCAGCACTCGGCGGCCACCCGCTCCTCGCCGCCTCGGGTCATCGTGCCGTCATAGGGCACCCGGCCCTCGTGGGCGGTCCACCCCGAGAGGACCAGAGGACACGAGCCGCTCCCGGCCGGAATCCACTCGCCGTTGTAGCGGCGGGCCAGATGGAGGTGGGTGGCCTGGGAGAACCCACCCTCACAGGAAGGATGCCCGATCCGCTCACCCCGCTCCACGTAGATACCCTCCTGCACCCGCCCCTCGCTGTGGATGTGCAGGTAGAGCAGCACCCAGCCCGTCTGCTCGAAGCCGTCGCCGTCCAGATCGACGATCACCTCGCCATTCTCACTGCGCAGCACCAGCCCTGGCGCGGCGGCAGTGACCCAGGCCGACGATGGCGCGCAGCCGATCATCTTGTCACCGGGCACGAAGTCCAGCGCTGCCATCCCGCTGCCCGTTCCCCAGCCGCCGTGCGGCCCGCCCGTGTAGTACCAGGTCTCACCGGCCGGCCAGGGCAGCCGCATCTCTGGCTGCGCCAGATCCTGGGGCACTAAGGGCTCCACCGTGTAGGCGAAGGGGTTGCCGAACAGCTCCGCGTACGTCCGCGCGAAGCCCTCCTGGCCCACCATGGTCAGCCATGCCTCCCAACCCGCCGCCAGCTCCGCCAGGCAGTTCTGGACGCCAGCGGTGCCCGCGTTGAGCTGCGGCGCGATGCCAACACGCATCCCGTCGCTCAGATGCACCGTCCGGCGGTCCCCCCGTCTCCAGCCGTAATAGCCCTCGTTCAGCCTCATCGCACCCCAGCTGAGTTGAGCGAAGAGCCCCTCCTGGTACCCCTGCACGTGACCCAGCGGGTAGACCAGCGTCCCCCCGTCGGGCTCGGCCTGGGTCACCCAGCCGGCCTGCAGCTCCAACAGCGTCAGCAAGACCCGCGGCCCCACGCTGTAGCGCTGCGCCACCAGCTGGACCACTTCGGCGCCGCTGCGCACCTCCCCCTCCACCTCCTCGGTGTAACCGTCCAAGTAGCCGTTCTGGCGCCTGACGAAGCCCTCCAGATCGAAGTGGATGCTCGCCGGCCCGTAGACCAGCTCGCTGTCCGGCACCAGCTTGATGGCCGGGCCCGTCTCCGTCGCCTCGATAGGAATCTGCAGCAACTGGCCCGCGGCGATCGCGTCGGCGCTCGCCAAGTTGTTGGCCTCCACGATCTCGTCGATGGTGCATCCGTAGACCGAAGCGATCAGGCTCAGCGTCTCGCCGGGCTGGACCGTGTAGGTCTCGACCGCCGGGCCACTGCCGTAGCCGTTGGGGGTTGGGTTGGGAGTCGGCGTGCCCCTGTAGGCGCCGGGATACGCCGGCGTCGGCGTCACCATCGCCGTTGACGCCGGCCCGACAGCCGTAGCAGCCTCACGCGAGACCGCCGGCTTCCCGGAATCAGAGCCACCTCCCGACCCCGGGCCCGACTCCAACTCGGCGCTCGCTCTCAGCTCCGACTCGAACGTGGGCTCGGGCCGGTAACAAGCCGCCAAGAGCAGGCCCACGACACAGAGAAGGAGCAACACCATAGCCAGTAGCCTGGACAGGCTCCACCGCCGACGTCGCACCACGTCTAGCCTCCCACCACCGTCGAGCACGGCAGCCAGAGCCGTCGAGGCGCCCCGATCGTCCGTCCCCGTGACCTCGGGCTACGACTCATAGACCACCCGACCATCGAAGACCGTCATCGCCACCGGCACCTCGTGGATCGCCATCGGCTCGATGGCGAAGATGTCGCGCTCCAGCACCACCAGATCGGCCAGCTTGCCCGGCGCGATGCTCCCCATAACCGCCTGCTGGCCGGTGGACAGGGCCGGCCCCATGGTGAAGCCCCAGACCGCCTCGGCCACCGTCAGCCGCTGATCCGGATACCAGCCACCCTCCGGCGTGCCGTCGCGCTGCTGGCGGGTGACGGCGGCGTGGATGCCCCACAGCGGGTTGGGGTCCGCCACCGGCGCGTCGGATCCCAGAGCCAGCGGCACCCCGGCGTCCAGCATGTCGCGGAACGGATAGGAGAAGCGAGCTCGTGAGCCGAGGGAGATATCGCTCAGGGGGATGTCATCCGTGACGTGGATCGGTTGCACGGAGGCCACCACGTCCAGGCGAGCCAGGCGTTCCACGTCCGCCGGCCGGACGACCTGCAGGTGCTCGATGCGATGCGGTACCCGGCGCGTCTCCGCGGACGCGTGGCGTTCGAAGACGCCGATCAGCTCCCGGTTGGTCCGGTCGCCGATGCCATGGACGGCGACGGCCAACCCGGCTTGCTCCGCCTTGCGCACCGCCTCCTCAATCTCCTCCATCGGCGTCAGCGGCATGCCGGCATCGTCCGCGTCCTCGTACGGCTCCAGCATCCAGGCCGTGCGGGCGCCCTGGCTCCCATCGGCAAAGAGCTTGACGTGGCCCACCCGCAGGTAGTCGTCGCCGAAGCCGGGACGCATGCCTATAGCGATCGCCTCGTCCAGGCGCTCGCCGGGAATACCCATCCAGAGCCGCAGTTCCAGCTCACCTTCGCGCTGCAGCCGCTGGTAGGCATGGAAAGCCGGGGGACCGTCGGCGCCACCCATTATGCGGTGATCGTGCACCCCCGTCAGACCCAGGCGATGGAGTGCGCCAAAGCCCTCCCGCATAGCTTCCACAGCCTGCTCCTCGGGCGGCTCGGGGATCGCGTCCCGAACCAGGTTGATGGCCAGCTCCCGCAGCGCCCCGGTCGGTCGGCCCGACGCATCGCGAGCGATACGCCCCTGCGGCGGATCCGGGGTCTCGGCGTCGATGCCTGCCTCTCGGAGCGCCCGGGTGTTCGCCACCGCCAAGTGTAGATCGCTCCGCCAGACCACGACCGGGTGGTGGGGAGCGACCTCATCCAGGTCGTCCCGGGTCGGCATCTGGGGCTCAGCCCAGCGGGTCTCATTCCATCCCTGCCCCACGATCCATTCGCCAGCCGGTCGCTCGCTGGCCACCTCTGCCACGCGCTGGCAAAGCGCCTCCAGCGAGCGCACCTCACCGAGAGAGAGCCGACGGCGGCTGATGGACCAACCGTGGTAGTGAAAATGCGCATCGGTCATGCCGGGCACCACCCGGCGTCCCTCGAGATCGAGCTGACGCGTCCGCGGGCCGGCCAGCGCCCGCACCTCGGCGTCGGCCCCCACGGCCAGGAAGCGACCCCGGGCCACGGCAACCGCGGTGGCCCGGGGCGTCCCCGGCGACTGGGTGTGCAGCTTTCCGTTGTAGAGAATCAGATCAGGTCGGAGGCGGTCGGTGGACCAACCACGCTCCGCAGCATACTCAGCCATCAAAGACCTCCAGGACTGGCAAAGCCAGCATCAAGAACCACACCTAACAGAAAGCACGCCTTCACCTCACAGCCTCCGCGCCTCACAGGCCGTCGGCGTCGGACGATTGGAGGGAAGGGGATGCCGTCTCAGCTGCTACGGTCCGCACCAGACGAACCAGCGTCCGAACCATGCGCTCGATGCGCTCGGGATCGCCGTGGAACGGCCTCGGCAGCGTCGCGTCCTCACGCCGCTCGACGACGCGCAGGAGAGGATGGAGCTCGATCTGCGCCGCAGGCACACCTAGACGCTGCGATGCGAAGCCCGTGATAGTCTCCTGTCCGTCCACCCCCCCCGCGGTGAAGGTGTCATCGACGTCGAGGCGGTCGGGGAAGGCAGCGCCACGGTGGAAGCCGTGCGCCTTCAACTGCGCAATGATCCGGTCGCGCTGCCTGGGACAGCTCTGTCCCTCCATGGTGCCCAACGCCACGCCAAACGATCGATCCGGCGCCGTGCCGTGGACGTCGAACACGAAACGGACGCCTCCCAACGCCACGATACGGCGCAAACGCCGCTTGTAGGGGACATCCGTATACCAGTTCGGGTCGGTGGGAGAGCGGCGACGAGCGTAGAGGGCGTGCGCGCCGGTCAGACTGGCGACCAGGCAGACCAGGGCCGCCGTGAACTCCTCCTCTTCCTTCAGCTCTCCCCGCCGCGTATGCACAGCGGCGTGGGGCGCGGAGAGGAGGACCGGCACGGCACCCGGCAGCTGCCCCAACCAGGACGCCCCGTCCTCCGGCGGCTCCTGATAGCGAACGTCCGCCTCCAGCGCCACCAGGCGATCGAGCAAGCCCGACAAGATGCGCCTCCTAGCGCGGAAGCTCGCCCAAGAGGCTCATGAAATGGATATTGGTCTCGATCCCTCGGTAGAAATTGGGAAGATGGAACTTCTCGTTGGGAGAGTGGAGTCGATCGTCGGGCAAGCCGAAGCCCATCAGGATGGTCTCGATGCCCAGAATGCTCTGGAACTTGGCGACGACGGGGATCGAACCGCCACGGCGGACGAGAAGCGGGGCCTTGCCAAAGGCCTCAGCATAGGCCTTGGACGCCGCCTCCATCATCGGGCTATCTCGATCGACGATAGCCGGCTCGCCACCGTGCAGGGCGCGCACATCCACGTCGACCGCCTGCGGTGCAAGCTTCTCGATGTACCCGCCGACAAGCTCAGCGATCCTGTCGGGATCCTGATCGGGCACCAGACGCATCGAAATCTTGGCGAAGGCCTTGCTGGGAAGCACCGTCTTGGCGCCTGGCTCCGTATAGCCGCCCCAGATGCCATTGACGTCCAACGTGGGCCGAGCCGTGGTCCGCTCCACGATGGTGTAGTCCGCCTCCCCCCAGTCGGTCTTCACACCGGCCTCCTCGAGCCACGCCTCGCGGTCAAAGGGGACGTCGGCCAGCTCGGCGCGTTCCTCCGCCGAGAGCTGCTGCACGTTGTCGTAGAAGCCGGGGACTGTGATGTGGCCGTCCTCGTCCTGGAGCTGGTCAACGATGGCGCACAACGCGTTGATGGGGTTGAGCACAGCACCGCCATAGACGCCGGAATGAAGATCGTGATCTGGCCCGGTGATCGCCACCTCCAGGTAGGCAAGGCCGCGCAGTCCGTAGACGATAGAGGGCACGCCCTCACGGACGAAACCGGTGTCGGAGATCACCGCCACATCGGCATCCAACAGCTCCTGATGCTCGCGGATGAAGGGCTCCAAACTGGGGCTGCCGCACTCCTCCTCGCCCTCGAAGATGCACTTAACGTTGACGGGTAACCCGCCTTGGCTCTCGCTGAACGCCTCAACGGCCTTCACGTGCGTGTAGAGCTGCCCCTTGTCATCCGAGGCCCCCCGGGCGAAGATATCGTCATCCACCACGGTCGGCTCGAATGGCGGCGTCTCCCAGAGATCCACCGGATCGGGGGGCTGGACATCATAATGACCGTAGATGAGGATCGTCGGCGCCTCCGCACCGGCTTTCGCCCACGCCCCGTAGACCACCGGATGGCCAGACGTGGGCATGACCTCAGCCTCGGAGAAACCCGCATCCCGTATCCTATCTCGCAGCCAGGCCGCAGCACGCTCGATGTCCGCCTTGTGCTCAGACTGCGTGCTGACGCTGGGGATGCGCAGGAATGCCTTCAATTCATCCAGGAATGGATCACGATGGGACCGCGCGTACTCTAGAGCTTCCACCTATCACCTCTCGTCGTTCAATCGCCAAAGCCCGGTGACCGGGCCCAAAGCCTCGGTAGTTCGTTTCAGCATCCCATTATACACCACAGAGGCGCGATGGGAAAGCAGCCGCAGGCACTTTGTCAAGGGCGGCTGAGCGTGCTATACTCGTCCAGCCAGAGAGAAAGGGCCGCCCGCCTCGACAGTGTCAAACCAAGCTGCACGGAGACCACTGGAGAGGGCACACGGACGACGGTAACCATTCACCTGTTGCTCCTAGCGGATGGCTCGAAACGAGCTTTAATGGCTCGAAACGAGCTACGCGATCATGGGCGCGAAATCGCCGGATCATGGGTGGGAAGCCGCTGGATGGGACGTCCCACCTGGGCGGGACGTCCCGCCTGAGCGGAAGGCCGCCTGATCCGGCCAGAGCATGAGGGCCATAGGGTGAGTATTGCGGACGATGTACTGCACATAGCGCTGGCGTAGGCACGTATGACAAGAGACAGACAGAGAGCGGAAAGGATCGTCGCAAATCTCCCTGTGGGCGTGATCGTCGTCGATGACGAGATGCGCCTCGTGGATCTGAACCCTTCTGCGGAGGAGATCCTTGGCTGGGCCCCGCCGGAGGTTCTTGGGAGACGCCTCCCGGACCTCTCCGGCCCGGAGCTCTGGTCCGAGGGAAGCGCTCTGGTGGAAGCGATGGAAACAGGCCGGCAGGTCGAGCCGCGCGTGACGACGGTCAGAGGCGACGACGCCGAGATCGACGATCAAACGGCCCGGCGACGTCAGCGACGTCTCCTCGTCGGGGCAGCCCCGCTAGAGGACGGATATGTGCTCAGCCTCCACGAGGCAGACCCCTTCCACCAGATCGAGGCCAAGAAGGTGTCGGATCTCTCTCACGACGTGCGCAGCCCCCTGGCATCCATCCGCGCCTACACGGAGCTCCTCGTTGAGGGCGTCGACGGCGGCGACCCCGAACTCCGCCAGCAGTTTCTGGACGTCATCGACCAGCGGGCGCGCCACCTGACGGACCTGGTGGTCAACCTGACCGGGCTGGTGCGGTGGCGTCTGGGCTATCTGCAGCTCGTCAAGATGCCCGTCTCGCTGCACGAGCTGGCCGCCGAGGCCGTCTCCGCTTTCCAGGTGCAGGCTCGCCAGAACGACGTGCGCCTGGTTCTGGACGCTGCGCACGACTTGGATTTGACCCTGGCGGACCGCGATGCCGTGTCCACCTTATTGAGGAATCTGATCGACAACGCCGTCAAGTTCAGCACGTCTGGTGGCGACGTGGTCATCGCCGTAAGACAGGATGAAGGGCATCAGATCGTGAGGGTGATCGACGAGGGGTGCGGCATCGCTCAGGACGACCTTCCATACATCTTCGACCCGTTCTACCGTGGCGGCAACGTCGTCGCGGCAGGCCTGGAGGGAAGCGGGTTGGGCCTCGCTCTGGTGAAGGCCATCGCGGAGGCCCACGGTGGGGCCGTCGAGGTGGCAAGTGAAGAGAAGAAAGGAACGACAGTCACGGTCACACTACCCGGAGAGGAGAACGCCGTCGGTCACAGGCGCCCCTCAGAGCAGGAAACGGACAGTGAACGATAGGGGCAAAGGAGATCAGCGATTCTCCAGACGGAAGCCGTGACCACGCACTGTGACAATGTACTCGTGATCGGGATCCAGAGCAGCGATGCGCTCTCGGAGCCGATGCACCAAGGCATCGATCGCCTGTTCGGTGACGCCGAAGGCCTCCTCCTCCGACCAGACCGCATCCACGATCTCGTCCCGAGAGACGACCTGGCCCTCATTGGCGACGAGAATGCCCAACAACCGGTACTGGGCCGGGGAGAGCGGCGGCGACAGCTCCTGGCCGCCGATGAAGACCCGCTTGGCTGGTCGATCGATCCTCAAGCCCCTGTACGGCCCCTCTAGCTCCAAGGGGATCGTCGCGTCGGCGCCAACAAACCCCAACTTGATGTAGAGAGCGATTTGGATCTCGTCACCGTCCTTCAGGCGGTACGCCTCATCGCGCACCATCTGACCGTTGACGTAGGTGCCGTTCTTGCTCCCCAGGTCCCGCAGCAGGTAGCCACCATCGTCTCGCACTATCCGTGCGTGCTGACGCGATACCTGCCGCTTTGGAAGCACGATATCGCAGTCATCCGACCGCCCTATCGTCGTGCAATCTTGATCCAGGATCCAACGCTCCCCCTTCAACTCACCTTCGTAGGCAATTAGGATCGGTCTATCTTGTTGCGCCATGTTGCCTCCTTGACAGAATACTTGTTCTCATCTATGATGAATACAGGAGAGGAAGAAGAGAGGATAGGCCCTTGAGCCGTCTGCTTAAACCGAAAACCGTCCTGCGTGGACGCTATAGAATCGTGTCTGTCGTCGGTCAGGGAGGCATGGGCGCCGTTTATCGCGCCGAGGACCTCCGCCTGGAGGGACGTATCTGCGCGGTTAAAGAGGTGCGCCCTGATCCCGACGCGACGCCTGCTATGTTGGCTCAGTCTCGTGAGCAGTTCCTGCGGGAGGCGACCACCCTGGCCCGCCTGGATCATCCCAACCTCCCGAAGGTCTCGGATACCTTCCACGAGGGGGGCCGCGAGTACCTGGTCATGGACTTCGTCGAGGGCAAGGACCTGCGGCAGGCCGTGGAAGAGAAACGTCGCGAGGGGACCTTCCTCGATGAGCACAAGGTGCTCCGCTGGTCCCACCAGCTGTGCGATGCGCTGAGCTACCTCCACAGTCGAAAGCCTCCCGTCCTCCATCGCGACATCAAGCCATCGAATATCAAACTGACGCCCACGGGTCTGATCAAGCTGGTCGACTTCGGGCTGGTCAAGCTTCTTGCCACCGACAAAGCTCGCACGGTAACGGTGCTACAAGGACGAGGCACAGCCGCCTATACGCCGCTGGAGCAGTACGGTGGGGACACGGGTCACACGGACGTCCGATCCGATATCTACTCCCTGGGTGCCACCCTCTACCACCTGCTCACGAACCAGCCCCCGGCGGATGCCAAAGAACGCTTCCTGAATCCAGACGTTCTGCGCCCGCCGAGCGAGATCAACCCCCACATCTCGCCCTCGGTGGAGCACACCATTCTCTCCGCCATCGCTATGCACCCCAACGAGCGCCCCCAGACCATATCGGCGTTCCGCGAGAGGCTCCAAACGGGATCCCTGATCTGGGCGTGGTCGACGGTGGAGGGAACCCCTTCACTGCTATCGTTGGTCCTCGAGTCAACGGACTGGCAGCGAGCGCTGAGGGAGAATCGAGAGCTGTTGCTTCTGGCCACAGGACTGCTGGCCCTTTCTGTGATCGTGACGCTGCTGTAGGACTCAAGCCCTTCGAGACCACTTGCGCCGATCGGTGAGCCAGGCGAATAGCAGGGCAATGGAGCTCCCGATCAAAGCCGCACCTCCCGCCCCCCAGGCTGCCTCCTGAGAGACGAAGAGCCCCAAATGGGAGAGATTCACCACATAGATCACGTAGATGACGAGCCCGCCGATGATACACCATAGGGCGACACGCAGGGCTCTCGTCACCGTCTTGTCGCCGAGACGCATTGCGTAGTAGCCCGAACCCCCAACGATGATGACCTCAGCCAGGACGATGAGCAAATCCCAGAACTGCACGCCTTGTTCCACAGGTGGCTCCGGCTGGTCCGTGCTCACGTCACGCGTCGCTGCCGCCGTCGGAGAAGCCGTTGGCGTGCCGCCAACGAGAGGCGTTGGCGTCGGCGTCACGGTTGGCGTTGGGGTCGGCGTCGGCAAAGGCGTCGGCGAGGGGGTGGGCGTCACAATGGTAGCCGCCCCGCCCTCCTGAATCGTGATCTGCAACGCAACCTGCCGGGGCACCGGGTCCGCCTGGACGGAGATATCGAGGCGCCCCGTTCGATCCAAGGTCAGCGCTGTCTCCGCTACCCCGCCGCGCGTGGTCGCCACCATCGATTGCTCCAGACCCTCCTGCGGGTAGTCGAAGACAAACCGGACGGGCGTACCGTCCGGCACGATATGCCCATTATGATCGACGATCGCTCCGGTCCGCAGCCGGAGCTGATCGCCCCTCTCCAACCGGGCCTCGGGGGACGGCTGTACCTCCCCCGTCGGTTCTGCCGTCGGCTGGGCCTCACCCGTCGGTTCCGCCGTCGCCTGCTCCTGGGAGGGTGTCGGCGTGCCCTCCTCCTCGCTGGCGGGCTTGATCACGGAGTAGGTCACGGGGATCGTCTGCTCCGGATCGGGCGACGTCTGCGTCCGCAGTTCGTAGTTGATGCCCCCCACGCTGACCGGGGACCTGCCCTGAGGCGCGAACTCGCCGAACAAGGCCCGCACCGAGGCCTTGACAAAGGTCGTAAGATGGCTATAGGCTGCGTAGTAGGCCCTGAGCTTACTGATCTCCGTGGCGTCCAGGCAGTAGGGCACGTCGTACGCCATCACGATGACGTGAGGATCCTGAAGCGCGTCGGCCTGCTCCGCCAGGAAGCGCTTCACCACGTCCGCCTGGGATGGCCCATGGTCCGGGTTCAACATGCCGAAGATGACCCAGTCTGCCTCCTGCAGTGCGCCACCGACCGGGGGCGGGATGGGCGTGGCTGTTTGCTCAACGGCCGTCGGCGTGACCTGTTCGTCGCCCGGGGAGCTCGACGTCGGCGATGGGGAAGGGGAAGGGGAAGGGGAAGAGGAAGGGGAAAGGGAGAGCGAAGACGACGCGCTGAGGTAACTCTCCAGCTGGCCGAACGTAAAACTGGTTATCAGCCCGGGATCGACCTGGCCGGTCGCATCTGGACCATAGAACTGGACGATAGTCTGCTCCAACGCCAGCGGGTCGATGTAGGGCCGAGGGTCACACGAGAGACAAGCCCGCCTCTCCCTGGCATCGGTGAAGATAACGATGCGTTCCTCCTTCGTCGGAGGGGCAGGCACGAGATCGGGCGACGGGGGGGAAAGGAGCGTGACGGCATCACGAGCAATACCGGATACCGTTTCGATATCGGGCTGCATCTGCTCGCCGACCAGGTCGGCCTTCGGGCTCACGCCCTCCAGGTCGAACGCGCCGCCGTAGAGTGATAGCTTCAGCCGGAGAATGCGCGTGACCGCCTCATCCACTTGCTTCTGGAACGAGGGTTCGCTCTCGTACTTCTCGCGAAAGAACGTGATCGTGGATTTGACGTTGGCAACTTGATCGTCCCAATCATCGCTGACGCCGAACTGCGAAAGAAAAAGGAGATCGTTGCCGGCAAGAAAAGCGTCCTGAGCGATCCTTCGCCCGTTGAAAGCCTGTTCACCGGGTGCGTAGAAGCGACGCAAGGCCCGCAACCCGAGCGCGTCGGAGAGCGTGACGCCCCCCGCCTCACGCCAGCCCGACATTTCGGGGAGGGTGAGGAACTGCTGAAGAATGTTGCTGTCGACGCTGACAGGGAGCGTCGTGATGAAGCGCCCTCCACCGAGTCCCTGGAAGCGAATATGAGAGACCATCACCCCGTCAGGACGGGCGAGAGGATCCTGAGCCTGAGCGACGGCGAAGAAGGGCGCGAGATCCACCTGCTTCAGCTTCTCCAGAGTGCGCTGTACAGTGGAGATCTCCTCGTCGAGGGATCGATCCGACGCTCCCAAACCGGGAAAATGCTTCGGCACGACGGCCACCCGGCCCTCAGCGCCCTGGTGGACGCCGCGGATATAGGCCTTCCCCATCTGTCCAACCCAGAAGGGCTCACCGCCAAAGGTCCTCACGCCCAGGTCGCCACTGCTCGCCGGACGAGGATTCTCCAGGACGTCAAGCGACGGGCCCAGAAGCATGTTGATGCCCATCAACTGCAGCTCCTGCCCCACAATCTGTCCCACCGAGACTGTGTGACTGATATCCCAGGTCGCACCCAGCGCCATCTGAGAGGGGAGGGGAGTCGTCCCGCTCACAACACTGGTATAGGGGATGCCGTTGCCCTCCTGACGCGTAGCGACGAAGAGGGGCACGAAGGGCCCTGGGGCGGTAGCGGTGAGTGCTTGGGTGGCCTGCCAGGCGGTCTCCTGAAGCTGCGTCGCTAATGTGGCCACCTGCTCAGGCGTGTTGCCACGGTTGACGATATTGCCGTTCTCTGGCTTGAGCACCACCCCGCCGACGTGGTAGTCGCGAATCAGCTCGGCAATCGCGGCGTCCCCAGTCACCTCAGATCCGGGAAACGTGACCACAAAAAGCTGCCCCACTTTGGCCGCGCTGGACATACTCTCCACGAGACGGGCGACGTCATCCTGTTCCTGAGCATGCAGTCCCAGGGTTGCCAAAGGGCTCAGGCCTATGGCAACCACGAGGAACAGCACGATCAGCCGTCTCGTGACGTCGTTCATATGCTTATCGAAACAAGCCTACTGGCTTCTCTTCTCGTCCTCATCGGGCTGGCGTGCGCCCCCCTGTTCCGCCTCCTCCCATCCGATAATCCAGATGCAGAGCCCGGCCAAGCCAATAGTGGCCACGATAAGGGCCGCCCACTGTCTCGGCAGAAGCCCTACGTCGCGGGCCGACCAGACCAGGATAGCGACCATGCCAACCGCCAGTACAAACCACGCCGCCAGGCGAGGGTGCTCATCAAAGAACCTTCTCACGAAAGACATAGATCCTCCTCTAAAGCGGCCTGACCACGCGATCGGAACGAAGCTCCTTCACCGGGACCTTGTCCTCGTCCTCATACCCGACCCGATGTGCCATCGCCCGCCACGCGCGAGGAAGCTCCTTGACCGTATGCAACAAGTACCCAGAATCCTCCAGATAGACGATCAACTCGGATACGCGAGGGGGGGGGAGACAGAGAAGAGCCGCCTCGGCCTGCAAGCTGAGAGCTGCAGACTCCATCGCTTTGAACAACGCCCGTCCGACCCGTTGACGCTCACGGGCCGGCCAGATGAGTAGATCGGTGACACAAGCCACTAGATTCTCCACGTGCCAGCCGAGCAATCCGAGCAGCTTGTGATCCTCCTCGGCCACCAAGAACCCCACCTCGCCCACACGAGCCATCACAGTACGGGGCTCAATGGTCACCCGCCCATGGAGCGCGCGATTGACGAAATCGGCCACCCGCTCCGCGTCGTCCGCCCGTGCTCGCCGCACAACCAGATCTCGCCTATCCATCATCCTCTCCCGTAGTCACACGCCCGGAACGTTGCCTCAATGGTCCTATTATACCCGAACGAGGCTCATTTCCAAGGGACGGCTCGGAGACAAAGCCTGCAGCCCCTGCCAGGCGTCTCCACGCCGCCGTCACCTGCTTTCGGGTCGCAGCGAGCGAGCCCGAGTTGTCGATGACAACGTCAGCTCGAGCAGCCCGATCCTCCTGCGGTCGTTGAGCCTCAACGCGCTGCCGGGCTTCGTCCCGGCTGATGCCTCGATGCTCCACGAGGCGCGCGATCTGCTGCTCCGGACGACACGTGGTCACCCACACGTTATGGCACCGGTCTGCCAGCCCGGATTCGATGAGCTTGATAGCCTCAATGACCACCATATCGGCCCCACTGGCCGTGATGCGCCGATCAATCGCCTCGAGGGTGGCAGGATGAACGATAGCCTCGAGCTGCGCCAAAGCCTTCCGATCAGCAAACACGAGACGCCCCAATCGCTTCCTGTCGATGTCGCCATCGGGCGTCACAACCTGCGGGCCAAATGCCTCGACGATGTTCGCGTGGACAGACGTGCCGGGGCGCATCACCTGGTGTGCGACCTTGTCTGCGTCGATGGTCTCGGCCCCGAGGTCGGCCAGCATCTCAGCGACCGTGGATTTGCCAGTGGCAATGTTGCCCGTCAGACCAATCAGTAGGGGCCGCGCGTGCCCGGAGCGGATCATGCCAGCTCAGCCCACTCAGCAAGGGAGGCGTTGAGTTCCTGGTCAATGGCGCCGTACTCGGCACCCAACTCGCGCACACGAGCGACATCCTGCTTCTCGCTGGCAGCGGCCAGTTGGCGCTCCAACTCAGCCTGCCGCGCCTCCAGGTCGCAGATCCTCTCCTCGAGGTCGGCCTGACGCGCCGCGCGCCGCTCGCTCTCTCGCTTCGCTGCCTTACGCCGCTCACGCCTTCGTGCCGAGGCGTTCCCTCCCCCGTCCCGTTTGCAGCCCTTTTGCCGAGCCTGAGACTGTCGAAGCTCCTCTTTCCAGGCCCTGTAGGTCTCATAATCTCTGAAGGCTCCCAACTGCTCTCCCTCAATGGCCCACACCGAGCTGGCAAGCCGCCGAATCAAGTAGCGATCGTGAGATACCATCAACACCGTGCCATCAAACGCGGCCAGGACCCCCTCCAGGACCTCCTGCGTCGGGATATCAAGGTAATTGGTGGGCTCGTCAAGCACCAACACGTTAGCCCCCTGCATAACCAGCACAGCCAGCGCCACCCGAGCCTGTTCACCACCAGACAGGGCGCCCACCTGCTTGAAGACCTCGTCCCCGGAGAAGCGGTAGCGGCCGAGCAGATCACGGGCCTCACTGATCCTCAAGCCCCCCGCATCCACGATGGTGTCCAGGACAATCTCCTGAGGGTCGAGATTGGCGTGGCCTTGAGCCAGATACCCCAGCTGCACACTGGCACCAATGCGCACCCGGCCCGCAAGCGGGGGAATCTGACCAAGGATGGTACGCAAGAGTGACGTCTTGCCAGAGCCGTTGGGTCCTAAGAGAGCCACGCACTCCCCGCGCCGCGCCTCAAGCTCGTCGACCTCGAAGAGCGGTTGAGCAGGGTCGTAGCCCACCTTCAGATCGTAGAGACCGAAGACCAGGTCACCGCTCCTGGATGGTTCGCCCAGGGAGAAGGTTATCGGCTGGTACTCTTGGGGCCTCTCGATCCGCTCAAGCCGCTCAAGGCGCTTGCGCCGACCCTTCGCCTGCTTGCTGCGCTGCCCGGCGATGTTGCGCCGGATATACTCCTCCGTCTCGGCGATAGCCTCTTGCTGTTGCTCGTAGAGAAAGCGCTGACGGGCGAGACGCTCAGCTTTCTGCTCGACGTAATCGCTGTAGTTACCGCGATACTGCTCCAACCGCCCCCAGGCGAGCTCCCACACTTCGCCAACAGTGGCGTCGAGGAACGCCCGATCGTGAGCCACGACGATGATCGCCCCCTTCCAAGAGGCCAGGTAGCCCTCCAGCCACTCCACGCCCGCCAGATCGAGGTGGTTGGTCGGCTCATCAAGCAAGAGCAGATCCGGTTCCTCCAGCAGGCGTTGGGCGAGCAGCGCGCGCGTCTTCTGGCCACCGCTGAGGTGTCCCATCGGACGATGGAAATCCTCGCGAGAGAAGCCAAGGCCAGACAACACTTGCTCGATGCGGTACTCATAAGCGTAGCCACCCGCTCGCTCGAAGGCCTCAAGCGTTCGGCCGTACTTGTGGAGCAGATCGTCCTGCGCAGCGGACTCGGCCATGGCGGCCTCCAGACGCTCCAGCTTGGCCGACTGCTCCAGCAGATGGTCGAACACGTCTAGCATGGATTCCCAAAGCGTGCTCTCATCGTCGAAGAATTGGCCGCCCCTTTGAGGAAGGTAGGAGAAGCGCGCCTTACGAGCACGATGGACGGACCCACGCGTGGGCGCCTCGTGTCCAGCAATCACGCGCAACAGCGAGGTCTTGCCGGAGCCGTTGCGACCGACCAGCGCTATCTTGGCCTGATGCGGGACAGAAAGAGAGATGCCCTCGAACACGTCTTGGGCACCGTAGGACTTGGCAAGGTTACTGACAGATACGAGAGACATAGGCTTTCTTGTTCGATTCCTTCGGCACCTGAGATTCTAGCACACCGCGAGGCCTCGTCAAGCCTCGAAAAGGCAGGCTCCGGGGCGAAACGTAGCACGAACAGTGCGAAGGGATGGTATTCTGGAGGGTCTCGCGATGCAGGAGGGCGAGAGCAGTATCAAGAGGGCCTATCTGGGATATCTTCTGGGAAAGAGATTGGGGCAAAGAGAGTCGCAGGGGCTGCAAGCGAGGAAAAGCCCGAAAGACCCAGGGGCTTCTGCTCCCGACGACAGGGCTGCGAGCACGGTGGGGGAAGAGCGTTAGGGGTGCTGTCCATCGAGCTTACGGAGGGCAGCGGCAACGTCCTCCAGCAGCTCCTCCTGATCCAGCACGCCTTTGTGAACCAACGTCTCAACCCGGTGGTTCAGCAGTTGGTGCTCTTCCTCGCTCAGCTCCTTGGCGGTGACGACCACCACGGGAATCGACCGAGTCGCTTCCTTAGCCTTGATGGCCTCAAGCACGGCAAAGCCGTCCACCTTCGGCATCATAAGATCCAGGATGATGATGTGGGGACGCACTTCCTCGATCAGCGCAATGGCCTCCTCGCCGCCAGCGGCCTCCACGACCTCATAGCCGTCCTGACTCTCAATCATCCGCCGCAGTAGATGACGATCCGATGCGTGATCGTCCACCACCAGCACCTTGTGACTGCCTGAATCGCCGTCCAAGCGATCCAATGCTGTCACCAGGTCCTCCTCCATGATTGGCTTGACGAGATAGTCAGCCGCTCCGAGGCTTATGCCGCGCTCCTGCTCACTGACGATGCTACAGATGATGACGGGTATGTCACTGGTCTCCGGGTTATCCTTCAGGTCTCGAATGACTTCCCAGCCATCCTTGTGGGGCATCATGACGTCGAGAGTGATGGCGTAGGGATCCAACCGCTCGGCCACGTCCACTACCCGGTTTGAGTCTGTGAGCCCGAAGACCCGGTAGCCGCGCACGTGGAGATAGCGGCGGTAGAGATTGATGACGCCCGTATCGTCATCGACACAGAGAATCAGTGGACCAGAACCTTCCTCGGGCGTCCCCTCAGGCAACGTGAGCTCTTCCTCGCCGCTCTCCTTCTCTGCATCCTCAGCCTCGGACGGCGGTCCCTCGATGGGCAGGTTGAAGTAGAACGTCGAGCCCTCTCCCAGCTCACTCTCCACCCACATCCGACCGCCATGGAGCTGAACAAAGGAATGGCTGATGGTCAAGCCCAAGCCGGTTCCACCGTGCTCACGCGTTGTCGAGGCATCCACCTGGGTGAAGGGCTGAAAGACCTTGTTCATCTCCTCTTGAGCAATGCCTTTACCGGTGTCCTCGACGAATATGCAGACCTTGCCACCATCTACCTCGGCCCCGACACGAATGAATCCCTGATCGGTGAACTTAGCCGCGTTGGACACGAGGTTAAGCAGGATCTGGCGGACACGTCGCTCATCTGCCGTGATGATGGGCAGACCATCGGGAATAGACTGCTCCAGATCGACGGGTTTATCCTTGACCAAGGCGATGGCTGTGGACATCACACCGTTGATGATTTCCCTCAGGTTTACGGGCTCGAAATCGAGCTCCATCTTTCCAGCCTCGATCTTCGACACGTCAAGGATGTCGTTGATGAGGCCCAAGAGATGTTGACCACTGTTGTAGATAGCGTCGAGGTCCTCGCGCTGACGATCCGTGACCGGCCCGTCAATGCCTTTAAGCACGACGCGAGAGAAACCGATGATCGAGTTAAGAGGTGTGCGAAGCTCGTGAGACATATTGGCCAGGAACTGACTCTTGAGTCGATCCACCTCGCGGAGTCGCTCCGCTGTCTCAAGCGCCTCCTCATACAGCTTGGCGCTCTCCAGCGCAATGGCCGTCTGACTGGCCACCGCGGTGAGCAACTCCCGGTCGTGCTCGTCGTAGGCAATGGCTCGAGATCGAGCTTGCGCTCGGTGACTGCTGTCGACCCGGTAGCTTTGAACCGCCATCACACCAAGCACCTCGCCGCCGACCACCAACGGGACACCCAGCCAGGAGAAAGCGGGGCGACCGATCATCTCAATGCCCAGCGTCTCCAGTCGCTGAGCGACATCCTCCCGGATGAGCAAGGGTTCCCGGGTGCGGATGATGTGCTCCGTCAAGCCCGAAGGGGCGCCCTCCTCCATATCGCGCGATACCCACTCAACTGGCTCTCCTTTCTCAATCGCCAGGGGGAATGAGATGCTTACATCCGTATGGTCATAGAGGGCAATGTAGAAGTTGGTCGTATCCAGAAGTCTGGACGCCCCTCGATAGCTCTCCTCCAAGACCTCCTCTACGTTCAGCTGGGCGGTGAGGGTCTGGCCCAGTTCGTTCAACACAGCCTGCTCCTCCGCCCGCCGCTGAGCCTCCTCGAACAGTCGAGCGCTCTCCAAGGCCTGGGCGACCTGCTCGCTCACATCCTGCACCAGATCGACCTCATCCTGGCTCCAGGAACGCTTCTCACTGATCTCCTCCAGAGCGATGGCCCCAATCGCCTGATCACGCAGGCGCAGCGGCGCCGCCAATGCCGCGCCTCCGTTATCAGCCCCCTGAGTTGAAACGACCTGCCCCGACGCCAGAGCCTGGTCAACAATGGGCATGGAGCCGACATCGGCGGGCCTAACGTCAACGCGATCGTACTCGTAGGCCGGAAGCTGCTCCTTACGCCTCCAAGCGCTGCGCACCCGCTTGCCCTGCGCCATCTCCAGCTCCCGGAGAGCACGCTGGCTTGTCTCCAGCAGGCGAGCATTCTCGATAGCCACGGCGATCTGATCGGCCATCGTCTTGATGATCGTCACGTCCTGATCGGAAAACGCTGCCTTTTCCATAGATTGGACGTCAAGCACACCGATGATCTCCCCGCGCACCTCTAGGGGCGCTGCCATCTCTGAGTGGGTGTCGGGTAGGTCGGGGTTCTCGAAATGGACGGCCTCCTCACCCACGTCCAGAGCGACACGCGGTACGCCGGCATCGGCTACGAAACCGACGATGCCCTGTTCACCAACCCGCAGTCGGTGTCCTCGCTCCAACATCCGTCGACCGCCCGCTGACGACGCTGCCCGCAAGATGGCGTACTCCCCTGCCTCGTCGATCAGGAAGAAGCCCGTGTGGTAGAAGCCAAACAGGACGGAGACGAGGTGGGCCATCTCATCCAGCAATTGGTCAACATCCCGGATCGAGGCCGCCTGCCTGGCGACCTGAGCGGCACCCTCCAACTCGAAGAGGTTTTCCTCCAGCTCGCGGGTCCGTTCCGCCACGCGCTGCTCAAGCTCATCCACGAAGCGCCTCAGCCGAGACGTCATCCTGTTGAAGGCCTCGGCCAGCACGCCAATCTCGTCCCCGGCACCGATGCTCCACGGCGAATCCGACTGATCGACCTCGACGACCTGGGACAGGTCGCCCTCTGCCACCTCCTGCGCCGCCGTTGACAACCGCTCGATGGGGCGGGCAATCTCTCCTGCCAACCATACACCCACACCAATGAGCAACAGAGTGGTGAGCAGGGTGCTCCCAACCACGATGACCAGCCCGGTAGTTGTCACCCTCCTGACGCTGCTGGTCGGTCGAACCAGCACGAGATCGGCGTTGGCCTGGGCAAGATCGACGGCCTGAACGCTCACGTAGTTCCCCCCACCTCTCCGCGATTCGGTGGGTAGCTCATCCTGCGTGCCCACCAACACGTCGTCGAACTGAAGGCCAATGTCGGTGACCAAGCGGTAGCGAGAAGCAATGCGACCCAGCTCGGTTTCCAGATCGATGCCGATGACAATGATGCCCTGCCCCCCCGGCATAGCCTTGCGGCTCAAGATCAGCAATCGATCATCAACCGACACGAGACGGGGCTGCCCACGGTCTGTCTCACTAAGGAGCAACGACTCACCATAGAGACTGGATAGCATCAGATTGGCCCGAGCTTGATTATCCTGATCATAGATCTGGACCACATCTAGATCAAAACGATCACGGACGACAACAGCCCGGTTATTCAATGTGCTCAATGCGGCCTCGCTATTCTCCTGGACAGCTTCCGCCACCGAAGGGTCCTGGGCTATCAAGTACGACGCCGTGTCCACTTGCTCAACACGGCTGGCCAGCGCGCCAGCGATACGATCTACCTCGGTCGCTACCTCGCGCTGGAGAAGCTGGTTCCGGGTGTAAGCGGTCGCGCCGAGGAAGGCGACGGTGCTCCCCAGAAGCGACAAAACCATCAGGCCGACCATAGGGACGAGCAGCCGCGACTTAAGGGAATGGACGCTCCGCCGAGGGAGCAGCCGTGTCAAGAGGCGATAGAACGCTGGGACTACGTTGAGGTTGAGGTTGAGGTTGAGCTTCATCGTGTCACTCCTCCTGCGACTGACCCTCGCCCTGAACAGAGCGTTGGCCAGCCAACTGCACCCGCGTCCGATCGGTGTTCATCGCTTTGCCTAGTTCTCGCACAGCCGTTCGCATAATCGTCTCCACATCCGACGAGGCTCGGACCTTCGAGGTGATATCGGCGACCAGGCGCTCCCGTTGGGCACGTCGCTGCGTCTCCTCCAGCAGGCGGGCGCTCTCGACGGCCAACGCCAGCTCGTCAGCCACGGATTCAATCAGGGCGATCTCCTCCTTCGTCCACTGCCGGTCGCCCTCAGGTTCGTGGAATCCCAGAGCTCCGATGACCTCACCGCGCAACGTGAGAGGGGCCACGAGAGCTGATTCGCCATCGGCGCCGTCCGAGCGCACCAATTTCCTCTCCGCTATGGCCCGCTCGACCTGGGGTGAGATAGGGCCATCGTCTGAATCGTGACGATATTGGTCCGACAAGCTTGGTCGGGCACGCTCGTAGAAAGGGGAAACCCTAGTAGGCACGAATCTCTCCCATTGCTCACGGAGATAGAGCCGGTGGATGGCCTCTACATCCTCTAGCGCCTTCTGAGTCTGTTCGAATAGACGAATATTTTCAACGGCGGTCGCCAGCTGAGGAGCTATTACTTCGTAGAGTCGTCGCTCGCGCTCATTAAACGAACGCGGTTCAGGCCAGCCTAAGGTGACAAGCCCCACCCAACGTCCCCCTACTCGCAAGGGCATAAGGACAAGAGCACCACTGGTACCCTGCCCTTGCTGCTCCGCGGCCATATGTGTGCCTACATCGGCGATGATGTGGGGATGGTCTGGCTCGGAGATCAGCAGTTGTCCCATAGGAAGCTTCGAGAGACGATATCGCTCACCAAGAGCAGGAGCTACTTCAGGGATATCCCCCTTCCGAGCGACTCCCACTCCCCATTCTGGTCGACCTTCATCATCAGGATCTACATAAGCCAGCGTAGCGGTGGTCGCTCCGGCCTGAAAGGCCGGGGCGGCGACTGCGTCCAGCATCTCTTCGGGCTCGCTCGCCTCCATAAGCGACCTGGTGACATCATACAGCGTCTCGGCCTCGGCCCGAGCGGTCTGTGTCTGCTCGAAGAGGCGGCCACTCTCCAGGGCTTGAGCCATCTCCTCCGACACGGCTTCCACCAGAGCAATCTCCTCGGCCGAAAGAGGGTTCTCTGGATCATCCTGAATACCCAAGGCGCCAATGATCTCTCCGCGTACCGAGAGTGGTGCCACAGTAGCCGATTCCTCTCCACCGGCTTTCCCCATCCTCTTCGGTGTCACTAAGCTACCGACCTCCGCTGCCAGTCTGAGCTCCGGTGTCCAGACATCCTCAGCCTGGACGACATTCCCATGGTCGAACAGATAACCGCCGGTCCCTGCCTCGCGCCGGAATGCCTCCCAACCCTCACGACTCATGGTTCGGGTGAGGCGCTCAAGCTCGTGCAGGGTCTCCTCCATCTCCGCCTCGGCCAGCTTCCGTTCCGTGATGTCACGCGCGATGGTGAAGTACTCTTGTTCTCCCGACCGCTTCCCCGAGCCGTCCGATTCCACGCCCTTCCCGTGAGAAACGATGACCTGCAGTACCGGTATCTCGCGCCCATCCCGGGTCAGGACGGCCATCTCACCCCGCCACACGCCTTCCTCTCGGGCTGTGGGGATGGCCTCCTCGACGAGCAAAGGCTGCAGACGATCGGGCAGGAACTCTCGGAGTGAAACGCCGGTCAGCTCATCGCCTTCCTCCATCCCTGCCATCTCACGTCCACCAGGGTTGAGATAGGTGATGCGTCCTTCTCCATCAAGGACGCCAACCAGATCGGGAACAGCCTCCAGGATAGCAACCAGGCGCTGCTGCTCAGAGAGAGCACTCTGCGTCCGCTGGAACAGACGCGCGCTCTCCAGCGCCAATGCCACCTGCTCCGAGACCGAGGTGACCAGATCCAGATCCTCTTGTGAAAGCGGCTGACGCGGATCGTCTTGGACCCCCAAAGCGCCAATCACCTCACCACGGACTGACAGAGGCGCCACAGCGACCGCGCCGTCATCGGACGTCGGCGACACCAGAGCTTGGCGCTTTGCCGCCAGCTCGATCTCCGGCATCCAGATGTCCTCCTTGGGCGCGACATCTACTCTGTCGAACAGATAGCCGACCGATTTGGCCTCGTCTCGGAATGCCTCCCAACCCTCACGACTCATGGTTCGGGTGAGGCGCTCAAGTTCACTTAGGTTCTCCTTCATCTCCGCCCGCAGGCGATTAGATTGGATGACGCTGGCGATCTGGCCGGCCAGGCCGAGCAGCACCAACTGATCCTCCTCGGTAAGCGCTCCGACTTCGTCGCTCTGCACGTCCAGAACACCCAGGACCTCATCGCGTAGTTTGATTGGCACCGCCAACTCGCCTTCGGTCGCTGGCAAATCAGGATGGGGTCTCCAATGAGGATCGGTGGTGACATCGGATGCCAGAATCGGCTCACCGCTGGCAGCAGCGGTGCCAACCACGCCCTCGCCATAGGGCAAGCTGTGCCCGGCAGCCTTCATCCTGTCACCGACATGGCCGTACCCCTCGACGACTCGCATTGCGTCGACCCTGGGTTCATAACGGAAGATCTGAACGTGATAGTAGCCGAACCGTTCCTTGACCAAGGTGACGACGCGCTCGTAAATCTCCTCCAGCACGGGAGCTGTGGCGATCTCCTGGGCAATCTCTGTCGTCAGCTCCACCTGCTCACCACGACGCTCCAGCAAGTCTAGGAGCCGTCTCCGTGCCCGCTCGCGCTCGGTGACGTCCAAGACCTGGGCGACTGTCTGCGGGTTGCCCATCGGATCCTGGATCACGACAGCGCTCATCTCCAGCAGTCTCTTCTCCCCATCCTTTCGAATGATACCGAGTTCGTAGCGGGATGGAACGTCCTCCCCACGTTGTCTGCGAACGTAGCGATCGGCAACAACTTGCTTGCTCTCCTCATCAAGAAACTGGCGGAAATCTAGACCGATGATCTCCTCGGGGGAATACCCAACAATTCGACTCAATCCTTCGTTCGCATAGACAAACTGATAGGCCTCACCGACGATGAAGATACCGGTGGGAGAGTTTTCGACGACAGAGCGGAATAGCGCCTCGCTCTCGCGAAGTGCCTCCTCTGACCGGCGCAGCATCCTACCCGCTTGGCGGGAGACAACGTCCCGAGATCTGGACAACGCGCGCCAGAGGAACTTGGCCGTCTCCGCTTCCGAGACCAGCGGGAGGAGCGTCTCCTCCAGGGCGCCCAAGGTAGCATTCACATCCTCGCCCGCAAAGCCCTGTTCAAATCGCTCGACCGCCCTCTCTCGGGTGAAGGCGACGAATGGCTCGTCATCCTCAGCCTCCAGGCACGTGGCAATGATATCTATATCACGCCGGGCGACATCCAGCCGAACCTGATGGGGCAACCCCGAGTAACCCGGTATCTCCCGAAGACGTCGCGCATACGCCCCAGCCACGCCATCAGACGCGGCATCCAGGCCCCGTCTTAGTATCGACGCGAGTTGCTGCATACTACTCACCTCCGTCCCGCAAAGGAACGTCGTCTGTCCCACTCACCGTCTGACCATCTCCCCCGGGTGCCTGGGCGAAATCGCCGTTAGCAGAGCGGCGCGACCCATCCTCGCCCGTAGGGGATCGGGATAGCTCTTCGGCGCTGCCCAAGCGAACGAATGTGGGGCGCTCCAGAGCAGTACCCAGCTCACGGACGGCGGTGCGAACGATGGCCTCTGGATCCGTGAAGCTGCGCACACGAGCCGTGATCTCGCGTAGGGCCCGCTCGCGATCGGCCCGAGCCCGGGACTGCTGAATGAGTCGCTGGCTCTGGAGCACGGCAGCGGCTTGATCGGCCATACTGGTGATCTGACGGATCTCATCCGCGCCTATCTCCAAGACCGCACTAGCTTGGCCAGTGATGACACCGATCCATTGTTCGCCGACGACCAGAGGCCAGAAGACCAGACTCTGTGTGCCCAGTCGATCTAGGATAAGAGCGCGAGTATTCTTGTCTATGCGTTCATCGGTGGAGACATCGCGGACAATGGTGGGCTCATCACGGTCCACAACCCGTCCCGCCGGGAACTGATCAAAGTCGTAGCGGGTGCCAACGGGTGCGGGGGGTTCCTCTCCGCTGCGCTCCCAGACGGCCTGGACCACAAAACCCTCGGGATCCTCGCCAGGGGCCAGCGCATGATCGAAGAAGAGGAAGTTGACTCGGTCAAGCCGCTGTAGGGCGGTCGATCTGATCAGAGCCTGGAGGACGTCATCCGTTGTCTCCGCACCAGTCACTTGGCTGCTACCCTCGTAGAGACTCTCGGCGCGATCCAACGCCTCCTGAGTCTGCGCAAACAGACGAGCATTCTCAAGCGCCGTCGCCAACTGATCGACCATTGTCTGGAAAACGGTGATGTCTTCCTGAGAGAAGGCCTCCCTCTCGTCGCTCTGGACGGAGAGGGCGCCCAGCGTCTCGCCGCGCGCTATCAGCGGAAGCGCCAACTCGGAATGGGTCTCTGGCAAGTGAGGGTTCTGGAAACGCACCGCCTCGTCGCCCACATCGAGTGCGATGCGGGCCTCCTGGTTGGCGATGCACCAGCCAACCATCGAATCGCCGCCCACCGCGAGCTTATGGCCCTCCTCCACCATCCGACGACCCGCCTCGCCAGAGCCCGTGCGCAGCACGGCCCATTCACCATCATCATCCAGCAGGAAGAGACCGACATAGTAGAGATCGAACCGATCTTGAACCATCTCAACCGCTTCATGGACCAGCTCATCATGATCCAGAATGGTGCCCGCGGCACTGGCAACCTCGGCCACGGCTGCCAATTGGCGAGCACGGTCTCCAAGTGCTTGGGTGGCCCGCTTACGTTCTGTGATGTCCTTCACAAAGCCCAAGAGCCTTGTCTCGGAGAGCTTGATGGCCTCAACCGACCAGTAACCGGTACTACCATCCTTCCTCACGAAAGAGAACTCGCCGCTTGCCCGGCCCGCCTCGTGGAGTTGACCAAGGTGATCTCCGGCGGCCTCAAGACTCTCTGGTGCCACCAGATCCGGTATGGACATAGAAAGAAGCTCTTCACGGTCATAGCCCGTGATACGGCAGGCAGCATCGTTGACTTCCAGATACTGTCCCTGGTCATTGGCAATGAAGATGCCATCCGGGGCATTGTCGACGTAGCTCCTGTAGCGTTCCTCGCTCTCCTGTACCTCCTCGAGCAAACGAGCACTCTCAATGGCGTTGGCGATCTGACCAGCCAAGCCGTTAAGCACCAACTGATCCTCCTCGGTCAGGGCTCCAGCTTCATCGCTCTGGACATCGAGGACACCCAGCACCTCATCGCGCAGTTTGATTGGCACAGCCAACTCGCCCTCGGTCGCTGGGAGATCGGGATGTGGCTTCCAGTGGGGATCTTCCGTGACGTCAGAGGCGAGCACCGGCGAGCCGGTGGCAGCAGCGGTACCGACAACGCCGTCACCATAGGGCAGATTGTGCCCGGCGGCCTTCATCCCATCGCCGACGCCACCGTAACCCTCGACGACGCGCATTGCATCCAGATCATCATCGTAGCGGAAGATCTGGACGTGGTAGTAACCGAAGCGCTCCTTCACCAATTTGACGACACGACTGTAGATCTCACCGACCGACGGAGTCGCAGCAATCTGTTGAGAGATTTCTGTAGTGAGCTGCACCTGTCGTTTACGGCTCTCCAGCCGCTGCTCGCGCTCGATCTCCGCCTGCTTCCGCTCGGTAATGTCACGCATAATGGTAGCCAGGGCCGTTGGCTGTCCCGCTTCATTGGTGAGGGAGAAGACAGTCAGTAGCGCGGTGAAGGGAGGGCCGCCATGAGAGGCCATCGTGACCTCGCCGCTCCAGCTGCCCGTGGTCATAGCGTGCTGAATCGCCTCCTGCATCTGACCAAGCTGTTCCTCGGGTGTGAGGCTCCTCACCGGCCGACCGATCAACTCATCCTCGCCGTATTCGAGGTCATTCATCTCGTAGAAAGCTCGATTGGCGTAGATGAAGTTGCCTTCTAGATCGCTCATCGAGATTGCGTCGGCAGCATTGTCTGCCAGAGCCTTGTAGACGGCCAACTGGTCTTCTGCTTCTCTGCGCTCAGTGATCTCCTCGGTGACCTCAATACCACCAACGATTTCGCCCTGGGCATTGCGAACCGGATAACCTCTGACAAACCAATACCGGCCATCTGGCGTCTGCTTCTCCGTCTGACGGGGTTGACCCGCTGCCATCGCGTCGGCGACAGGACAGTCGGGGCAGCGATCGTCACGTTGAGGCCAGATTTCATAGCAGTGAACTCCCCTCAGCTCCTCACGGGACGCATTCGCCGATTCACACGCTGCCCTATTTGGCCAGAGAACCCTGTGCTCTGTATCCTGATAGATGACGTGATCGGACACGCTGTCGAGGATGATCTCCCTTTCCAGATCGGCAATCTGCTCTGACATCCTCTCGTGCCCATCAACTTCTCGAACGAGGAGGGCCCAATGAGCGGGGTGCTCCTGCCCATCCCTAATGGAGAAAACCGTCAACTGAGCGTCAAACAAAGCACCGTCATTACGCCTTTGACGCACCTCCCCCTGCCAATCGCGACCCTTGGCCTCTGGCAACACATCCTCGCTCCACCGCGTCGCCTCCTCCTCGGGCCACAGATCGGCCACGGGTAGGCCGATCATTTCGTGACGGCCATAGTCATAGCCAAAGTCGTCATGGATGGCCCGATTGGCGAAGATCAGACGACCATCGGAATCTACAACCGCAATGCCATCGCTTGCATTCTTGGCCAGGGCTTGGAAGATCGCCTCTTGATTCATTTGACTGCTAACGTCTCTCTTGTCCATAACCAACCTCTCAGCACTAACTCCTCATAGCCAGCCGCTCACTCACGCTCCGGCCCACCGTCGTCCTGTGGTGGTGATGGAGGAGCAAGCCGCACGAAGGCACGCGAGATGCCCAAAGCGTCGTAGAGTTCGTCCACCGCCGTCTGTACCATCCTCTCCACCCCAGGGGCACGGCGCATCTTGTCTGTGATCTTGCGGGTCAATTGCTCCCGAGCAGCGCGGCGCTGCGTCGCCTCCAGCAAGCGAGCATTCTCCAGTGCTAGAGCAATCTGGGTGCTCACCTTCTCCATCAACGCAACCTCCCCCGGTGACCAGGGTTCCTCCTCTACATCCTGTCGCAGGACGATGGAACCGATGTCCTGACCTCGCAAACGGATGGGAGCAACCATGCGACGTTCGTCCCTGTCCCGCTCTGACGCAACAGCACTCTCACTGTGACTCGCGAGGATCTCCCGATCCAACGTATTGCTAGGAGGAACAGCCTCCACCTCCACGCCTGTATAGCGATAGGCTAGGCGTCGAGCTGCCTCTTCCCTCCAGGCCTCCTGAGCCCGTTGACCGTAAAGCTTCTCCAACTCTCTCAAGGTTCGCTGACTCTCGTCCAACAGCCGGGCGTTATCGATAGCCACAGCCACCTGGTCCGCCATCGTCTGCAGAATACCAACGTCCTCGTCAGTAAACGCACTCCCCTCTGTGGACTGCACGTCCAACACGCCGACGACCTCACCTCTCACGCTCAAGGGAAGGGCCATCTCCGAGCGCGTGTCAGGCAGATCGGGGTTCTCGAAGAAGACCGCGTCTTCACCCACATCGAGGGCGATACGCGCCTCACTGACCTGGGCAACGTGGCCCACGATACCGACCCGCCCCACCTCGAGCTTATGTCCCCGCTGGAGCATCCGCTTTCCACCCTCAGACGAGGCCGCCTGCAAAATGGCGTATCGTTTCGGCTCGTCAAGCAGGAAGATGCCGGCGTGATAGAAACCAAACTCCTCGGAGATAAGATGGACGGTCTCATCGAGCAGTTGCCCCAGGTCGCGGATGGTGGCGGCATCGCGCGCCACCTCGGCCGCGGCCTCTAGCTGTACCGTGCGACGCTGGAGATCGCGGGTTCGCTCGCCCACGCGTTGCTCGAGTTGCCCAATCAACCCACGCAGCTGAGCCGTCATCGCGTTGAACGCCTCGGCCAGCCTACCAATCTCGTCTGCCCGTTGCACGGGCGCAGTCCGCTCCAGATCGCCGCTGGCGATCTGGGTGGCCGCCTCCGTCAAGTTGGCGATAGGGCTCACAATGCGGCGGGTCAGGATGAGGGCAGCGCCAGATGCCAGCGCAGCGGCCATAACGGTCGTGCCAATCATGGCGAAGGCGGTATTGCGACCAGCCCTCACGACCTGCAACCAACTGCGCTCAGCGAGCAAGGCGACTCGCAACTCTGGGAGCCATTGGTATGCTCCCAGGACTTCCTCACCGCGGTAGCTCTCGAACCGTCCTACACCCTGTTCCCCTTTCAGAGCAGCCTGAATACCCGCACTGCTTATCGCACCAGCCGGGACAGCCTCAGCCCCCTCGCCACCAGCAAGATAACGGCGCTCCTTGCTCACCAGGAAGACCTCTTCAGTACCGGACTGGAGCAAGGCTCCCAGCCTACCCAGATTAGCGCGTCCAACGAGGACGGCCATCAGCTCCCCGCCGGGGCCTGTGACCGGCCTGGCGATCAACATCGTAGGAGCCTTGACCGTCAGATCATAGACCGGAGGCTGCAAGTAGACGCCCTCCCGGCCCTTTTCGAAGTAGGTAGAGAGGAAGTAGCTCTCTCCCTCGTGTCCCACATCGGTCGAGATCTCGACTTCGCTGGTTTCGGGATGCATAAGGTAGAGCTCCATGAAGGCGACCTTCTTCTGCAAGAAGCTGCTCAGACGGACGGCGATGTCGGAATAGGCCGCAAGCCGCTCAGGACTGTCCTCTGGGCTCTCGTGCATGGTCTTCAGAGACTGCTGCAACCCGCTCTCGGTAGCGAGGACAGCCAGATCACTCTCTCGTTCAACCACCCACTGGCCGATCTCATCTCGCTTGCGCTCGGCGATAGCGGAGAGCTGATTCTGGACCCCCTGTATGCTGGAGCGATAGCCGGTGATGGCCCCCACTACGGTACTAAACAGTGCAGGCAAGATAATCAAAGCCAAGCTGAAAATCAGCAAAGTGCGTCGCAAGCTGGGATGTCTTGTGCCGGACGTGGCCGATGGACTCATGCGTGCTACTCCTTTACACGGAATCGAAGGGCTAGTAGCGGACGAAGTTGCCCTCCTGGTCGACCTGATAAGCAACGTGGACCGTACCCAGTCGGTCACCGGTTTCGTCAAAGCCTTCGATCGTGCCGGTGATCCCTTCCAGATCCTCCATACCATGGATGTACTCGGCCAAGTCGCCAGACTGTGTCGAGCCGGTCCCCTCGATAGCTTCCGCGATCACCAGGAACGCATCGGCCGCCATCAGCGTCCAAACGCTGGTTGGTGGCTCCCCATACTGCTCCTGGTAATCGGCTATGAACTGCTGGGCCTTCTCAGATGACATGTCCTGCGGCAACGGCTCTGTGGTGATGATCGAGCCAGCTGCCGCCTGCTCGCCCGCAATCTCGACGAACTCGGGGTTATTGGTCGCGTTTCCGGCGATGAACTGGACATTCAGCCCTCTCTCCTTCAGCTGTTTGACCAGTAAGCCACCCTCCGGATAGTACCCGGTGAAGTAGAGGGCGTCCACCCGAGCCGAACTTGACCCCGCACCCTCTCCCTCCAGTTGATCCAAGAGAGGGTTGAAATCACGCTGACCAGGACTGATCGCCTCATAGAAGACGACCTCAGCGCCCTCTTCCTGAAGATAGCGGCGCGTCCAATCCGCTAACCCCTCGGCGTACGTGGACCGGTCGTGCACCAAAGCCACGCGGTCGTATCCCAACGTGTTGACGATGAAGTTGGCCGCAAACAGTCCTTGTCGGTCATCGAGAAAGCAGACCCGGAAGAAACGCTCGTAACCCTTCTCTGTCAGCCGCGTGGCTGTGGAAGAGGGCGTAATCTGCAACAAGCCCGCCTGGTCATAGATTTCTGCCGCCGCCTCAGTGGCATCGGAGTTGTATCCCCCGATGGCAGCGATGACGTTTTGCTCCACCAGACGTTCGGCCGCGCGACGGGCCTCATCGGGATCGCCCCGATCATCCTCCACCACGATCTCGACGGAACGACCATCGAGCAAGCCTCCCGTCTCGTTGACCTGGTCGACCAGCAGCTGAACCGCCCGACGGAAGCCCTCGCCCTCGTAAGCCCATTGTCCCGTCATCGGCCCCTGAACGCCGATCTTGACCGGCTCTTTCTCAGTTGACCCACACGCTGGAATCATAAGATTGCACAGGACCACTGCTACCACAAGGGGCAGAACCACCTTGATCCTCATCTTGACACTCCTCCTCAAACCCGTCGTCAACTATTCCTCCCGTGAGGGACTGTATCCGCCTGCAGGCCCTCCCATGAGAGGGTCGCCACCATCCCCCCCAGAGGACACCCGACCTACATCTCCCGCTTGCCCGACGTCGCGTGAAGCCCCGTTTCCGTTTTCAATGCCCAGCTCGATCCTGGCATCGGAAGCACGCAAGGTTTTGCCCAACTCACGAACGGCAGTACGGAGGATGGTATCGATATCCGCAGAGCCCCAGACCTGAGAGCTGATCTCAGCACTCAGCCGCTCGCGCTCGGCACGACGCTGCGTCTCCTCCAGCAGGCGAGCGTTCTCAAGCGCCAGACTCAGACGATCGGCCGCCTCCTCGACCAGAGAGAGAGTCTCGGGAGAGATAGCACGCTCTTCGGAGGAGAGCCTGAACACGCCAATCACCTGCTCACGGAGCTTAATAGGAATGGCAGCTGCGCTGGTCTCGCCGTGACCATCGCCCCCGCGAGTCGTGACCACGGAGCGTCCCTGTCGCCATGCCTCGCGGGCCTCGGATGGGTATTTGTGAGCTGGCTCTACGCCCAGCCGACGATAACGATACCCCGGGGTGCGCTCGGGCCCGCGATCTGCAGCCCGCCACAACTCCCGGGTGTAGCGCCCAGAGGCCAGCTCCAGCTCACGCACAGCCTCCTCCATCTCGTCGAGCAGGCGAGCGTTCTCGATTGCCACCGCCAGCTGATCGGCCATAATCTGCAGCACTGCGACGTCGTCCTCGTCGAAAGCGTCCACCTCCCGACTCTGACAGCCGATGGCGCCGATGACCTCATCCCCGGCTCGCAAGGGCAGCATCACCTCCGAGCGCACCTCCGCCGACAGCGGATGCTCGACGTAGATCGGATCCTCCCGGACGTCCCGGACGAGATAGGAGCGTCCGGTGGCCGTGACATCTCCTACGGTACCCTGCTCGCCGACCCTTAGCCAAAATCCTCGTGCCAAGGCTTCTTCGGCCCCATGTCCAGCCGCCGCCCTCAGGACGGCGTACTGATGCCGATCGTCGAGGAGGAAGAGACCAGTGTGATAGAGGTTGAAGCGCGTCTGTATCAGACTGGCCGCTCGCTCCAGGATCTGTTCCAAGTCCTGCGCTGCGGCCGCGTCTCGGGCTATCTCACTGGCCAGACGAACCTGCTCGTTTCTGCGTCTTAGATCACGCATAGTGGTCTGGAGGGCATCACGATTGGCGCGCAGCTCACGGTTGCTGGCTTCCAGATCTTCCTCACCGCGACGCGCACGTCTGAGCGCCTGGGTCAGGTCGTGCAGGGCGAAACTCATCAAGACCGCCATCAAAACAAATATGGCGAAGAAGATGACAAAATCACCGATGCTTACGTGGGGCGCAAGTGGAGGAAAGCCCGCATACGTACGCTCGACCCAAAAGAGGCCAAAGACAGTCAGCAGCGTGGCAACACCGAAAGCCAGCGCCCCGCGCCTATCCAAGAGTAGGCTGGCCATCACAATGATCAAGAGGTAACCAGCAGTCATCGTGTTACGTATGCCGCCGTAGAAGAAAGTGTTGGCAGCGAAAAGGATCAGCATAATCGTCAAGAACAACGTGCTGGCCAGCAGTGGGCGGCCACGACGCATCACCCAAAGCAATCCCAACGTTGGCAGGCTTACGACAGCAACAGTGGCTATCGAGAAGATCCTGCCGGAGGCGGTATCGCTCAAGATGATCATAGGAGGAGCAGCGATCACCGACAGGGCAAGCAGACTCCAAAGAAGGCCGTTGAGAAGCCTCGCGACCCGGGCCTTCTCCTCGTCCCCCTCGAAGTCCGGTGGAGTGAGTAACTCTCTGATCCGGTTAAGCATCATAGTCTCCTAACATCCTCTAGCTCGCCAGACGGGTCAGTCCTCGACATCTTCCTCAGGATTCCCCACGTAGACCGAGACCTCGTCCATGTCCAGCAGCTGCCCCAACTCTCGCACGGCGGTCTTCAGCACAGTGTCCGTATCGAGGGAACGGCTGAAATGGGTCGACAACTCGCTGAGTGCCTGTTCGCGGGCTGCGCGGCGCTGGGTGTCCTCGTAGAGACGGGCGCTTTCCAGAGCAGTGCTTATTTGTTCGCTCACAGTTTGGACCAAAGCAAGCTGTTCTTGTGTCCATTCACCGCTATCGTCTGATCTGCTAAGTTTGATGCCCCCCAAAACGTTCCCACGGATTCTTATGGGGACAACGGCGGTAAGACCATCGTCTTGAACTGTCTGGGCTGTTGTCTGCAGTAACGGGGTAGATAGCTGATCTTGGACGGAGTCGCCTCGCTTCCCTTCGTAGACGGGGCGGGCAGTTCCGGGCGCGTCGGCAATGTAGTGAGACGTAATGGCCCTGCCGTAGATTAACTCTCTCCAGGCCTCCTGACTCAGCTCGCCGTACGCTCTACGCTCGGCTTCAAGGGCAGCCTCACTCTTGGCGAACAGCTCAGCGTTATCGAGAGCCACGGCTACCTGATCAGCCATCGTCTGCAAAGTTGTGATAATATCTTGGTCAAAAGCGGCCTCTTCAGCACTCTGGACGGTCAGCGCTCCTAACACACGTCCGCGCGAACGAAGCGGCAGCGCAGCCTCAGAACGGGTTTCAGGTAAGTCGGGATTGTCGAAGCGAACGGCGTCATCACCTACATCCAATGCGATGCGAGCTTCAGCCTTGGCTATGCTCCAGCCGATCATGCCCTCGCCAATCCTGATACGGTGGTCTTGAGTGAGCATCCTGCGCCCAGCCTCACCGGTTCCGGCTTGAAGCACAGCCCATTCATTCTTGGCGTCGACTAGAAAGAGACCCACGTAATATAGATCAAACTGTTCCCGAATCAACGTGACGACTCGCCGAACGAGGTCATCTGTATCCAGAATCGACGCTGCCACCTGGCCGATTTCAGCCGCGCCCTCCAAGTAAGTCGAACGCTCCTCCAGACCCCGGGTAGCAGCAGCGACGCGCTGCTCCAACTCTTCGTTTAGAATCGCCAACTCCTCTTGATTCTCCTCGGCCAATGCCAATGACGTGCGAATTCTATTCACGGCCTGATTGAGCAAGACCGTGCCCATGATAATCAAAGCAGAGAAGACCATCGCCTGTTGAATGCCAACAGAAAGACTGATGGAGAAATCTGCCGGAGGCAAGATACCATTCAACTCAGTGAAGACTAATCCAACAAAGATCAAGATGCTGATACTAGTACTCCAAAAAGCGGCTCGACGGCCAATGGTCAGGCCTGCAATCATCGTGATCAGAAAGTATCCTGAAACGACAGGGACCCGAGCTGTACCCGAGAGATACAGGATAAAGGACAACACAATGGTGAAGGCAGCAATCAACGCTACACTGACCAGCTTGACAAACCCACCTCTCAAGAGAACAGCGAGACCAAGTAGAAGCAGAGCAAATACGAGCACCGCAATGATTATCTGCAATTGTTCTTGCCCAAGTATCGCCCCAATGAAGACAAGGGACATAACAGATAACATCGCGAGCAGAATTGTGTTCAGCAGTTGTGCGGAACGTGTCTTCCTTTCGTCTTCAAAAACCGGAGCCGCAAGAATCTGTCTGATGCTTTCCATAGCTCAATTCCTCTAGTTCCGTCCATCCGTGGATGGCGTGCTACCTCTCAACGCCACACTGGCATGCGATCCCGATGTCCCACTCAACTCACACTTCGCGGCTAATAACACGTCAACGTCTTCCATCGTTCTCAGTAAACCTACTCGTTGTCAGGTCTCACCCAGACCTCTGCGGTATCAATGCCGAGAGCGTCCCGCAATTCTTGAGCCGCGGTTGCGAGCACTGTTTCAATATCTAGAGTTTCACGCAAGCGAGTGGCTATCTGACCCGTCAACTGCTCACGGGCCGCGCGGCGCTGGGTGTCCTCGTAGAGACGGGCGCTATCCAAGGCCACGCTCAACTGTTCGGTCAGCGTTCGCAGCAGGTCGATCTCTCCCTGTGTCCAAGCTGTACCATCAGGTTTGCGCCCATCGATCACACCCACAATATGATCGCGCACCTTGACGGGGATAGCTAGTCGACTACCGCTATTGCCCGAGGTGATCTCTCCCGTATGCAGCGCCGTCCGCATTTCCGGCCGCCATAAGTCACCAGTGTGCTCCGTACCATGGCCGGTGCTGTAGGCCCCCAGGTCTGACCGAGCCCGGAGCAACTCATGCCACGCCTCGCGGCTTAACCGGCCATAGGCGCGGCGCTCCGCCTCCAAGCTTTCTTGCACTTGCTGAAAGAGCCTGGCGTTGTCTATGGCCACAGCTATCTGGTCGGCCAGGGTCTGCAGGACGGTTACGTCCTCGTCGCGGAATGCCGCCGGCTCGGTGCTCTGCACGTCTAACGCGCCGATGACCTCACCCCGGACACGCAAGGGCAATGCCATCTCGGAGCGGGTATCGGGCAGGTCTGGGTTGTCAAAAAACGCAGCATCCTCACCTACGTCCAGGGCGACGCGGGGCTCGTCCCGCTCGACGACGTGTCCCACGATGCCTACGCCCAACTGAAGCCGGTGATCGCGGGCCAACATACGCCGCCCACCCTCGCTGGAGGCCGCCTGCAAGACTGCCCACTCCCTGTCGCTGTTCAGCAGAAAAACGCCGGTGTGATAGAAGCCAAACTGCTCACGGACCAAGGTCACAACGCGAGTGAGCTGTTCTTGCAGATCCAGCAGGGAGGCTGTCTCTTGGGCAACAGCCGCCGTCGCCTCCAGGTAGCGGGTACGGCGGGTCAGATCTCGGGTGCGAGCCTCTACGGTCTCCTCCAGGTGCTCTCTCTGCCGCGCCAACTCGCCCGCTTGTCGCCGGGCGCGCTCCAAAGCCTCGTTGAGGCTGCTGACGGCGAGTTGGAGGAGCAACGCTGCTATGGCCACGTTGCTGACTATGTTGATCAATCCTAGATGCGGGGTAAGGTCAACTACAGGGGGTGGCAAGACGCCATAGACCTCAACGAGGTAGGCCACTACGCCGGAGAGGATGGTCAACCCTCCGGAGAAAACCGCACCCAAGCGACCCAGGAGCAAAGTGGCCACGATGACGAAGACGACGAACCCAGCAGCCGTTGGGCTGCGCAACCCTCCAGTCGAGAAGAGGGTCCCAACCTCCACCGCACCCAGCAGAATCACAAAGAGCCCACTCGCCAGCCGCAGGTACCTGAGGCGCAACAAGGACCATGCGCCCAGTGTCAGCAGGGTTGTCAATCCAATGAACAGCAGTCCCGCCAAAGGGTTCCTAGACAGGATCAAGACGGGAACTGTGACACCTACCAAGACGACCAACATGAACAGCAGGATATTGTTCAGCAGTCGGGCCACACGCGTCTTGTCCTCGTCGCCCTCAAAGATCGGCGGGGCAAGGAATTGTCTAATCCTGGGCCACATCATCATGTCCTTTCTCCAGCACCTGCATGACGCTCTCCGGCGCTCCGCCGGGAAGCGCCGTCGCCCCCCTCTGGTTCCGTTAGACGGATCACAAGGTCATCCAGGTTCAGCGCTCGGCGCATTTCGCTAGCCGCGGTACTGATCACCGTCTCCAGGTCCAGCGACTCGCGCATGCGGGCGGTGACCTCGCTGGTCAGCCGCTCGCGGGCAGCGCGGCGCTGAGTGTCCTCATAGAGCCGGGCGCTATCCAACGCCACGCTCAACTGCTCGATCACAGTCTCCATCAACGCTATCTCTTCCTCAGACCAAGCACCTTCTCTGTCCGATTTGCGCAGCTTGGCCACGCCCACCACGTTTCCACGGACCCTGACCGGGACAGCCAAGGTGGTTCCATCTTGTTGTACCGTTCGGCCTTCCTGGCTCGCCACCTCCATCACGGCCGGTGGGCTCTCTCCGACGGGTCGGAGGCCCTTTATGTCGCTAGCGTAGCCCAGGTAGGCCTCCCTCTGCACCACCTCCAGCCAGGCACGTCGACTGAGCTCGCCGTGAGCGCGCCGCTCGGCCTCTAGACTTTCCTGTGCTTGTTGGAAGAGCCGCGCGTTGCTGATCGCCATCGCTATCTGATCGGCCAGGATCTGCAACACGGCAGTGTCCTCGTCCGTAAACGCGCGTGGCTCCTTACTCTGTACGTCGAGAGCTCCAATGATCTCACCGCGCGCGCGCAAGGGCAACGTCAGCGCCGAACGTGTCTCCGGTAGATCTGGGTTGTCAAAGAAGGCAGCATCGTCGCCCACATCCAAGGCGATGCGAGGCTCGCCATGCGCCGTAACGTATCCCACGGTCCCGGTCTCGCCCACCTCCAATCGATGTCCACGCTCCAGCATACGCTGCCCGCCTGAGCTGGAAGCCGCCTGCAACACCGCCCACTCCCCCGTCTGATCAATCAGGAAGATGCCCGAATGATAGAGCCCGAACCGGGCGCTGATCAACCGCACCACACGAGAGAGCAGATCATCGAGATCCAACTCAGACGCTGCATCACGTGCCACCTCGGCCGTAGCCTCCAAGTAACCGGCGCGTTCCTCCAGATCTTGAGTCCGCTCTTCCACACGCCCCTCCAACGATCCAATCAGATCACGCAGACGCGCGGCCATATCGTTGAACGTAGAGGCCAGCCTGCCCAGCTCGTCCCTCGAACGCACCGGGACCTGGTAGTCCAAGTCCCCGGCCGCAATACGTTCCGCACCCTCTGTCAACATATCCAGAGGTCTCACGGCGATATACTGGAGGCCGAAGTAAACGATGGCACCGGTCAGCAACGCACCCAGTATCGCCGTCAGCCAGATCCGTCCCACTACGCGCTGCGTCACCTGCTCCACCTCTGAGACAGGACTCAAAACGACGGCCTGTAGGCTTGAAGCTGGCGTCATCGATTGTGGTTCTGACAACACGATGGGCTCCTGGGCGTAGTAGAAATCCCTCTGGGCCAACGTCAAGGTCGCCTTGCCTTTCCCCGACAGGCTTGGCCGCGATCCTCCACCATCGCCATCGAGACTGGCGATCAACAGCTCCCCACCTCGAGCTATCCCCACGTCCAGGCCCAACTGATTCTTCAGCAGGGCCATCTTCGAGGCATCCAACGTCTGCTCCACCAGCGCCAGCCCCACCGGCACCGTCTCTTCCTCCCAAGAGTCAGGATTAGCGATGGGCACTTTCACCGGATACCACGTCTGCAGCACCGGGACGTTCCCTTCGACAACCAGATCCGAGCGCGGTGGCGCGTCCTTATCCCACCCCCGGGGGAAGAACTCATCGTCAACCGCCTCCTCCATCTGCGCGAAGTTCTGCTCGACGTAGAATTGTGCCGGGGGCGCCGAATAGGCTGTGCTGATGTCGAAGTAGTCAGGCGCCGGAGCGCGAAACGTATCAGCATCAATGCGGTACATCACACGCGAATCCAGATCGACCTTCTCGGTGAAACGATTGAGCACGATGCTATCCTCGTCCAGACGGAGCGCCAGGACGGGCTTCACAGAGGCCACATCAAAGGGCGAAACCAGGTAGAGGCTGATCGCCGTCAGATCATTGAGGCGCTGCGCCGACTGCAACAGCTGCACGAGATTGAGCTGAGCCTGGAAAGCGTAGATCTGGCTGGAGGCCTCAATGGGCTCACCGGGCTGCATAAACTCCTCCGCGAAGGAAGAGGCGGGATCAGCGTAGTAAGGCCCCAGGTTGGTCAAGAGCTGGATCTCCTCAACCAAAGGCTCGCTTTCCTCCATGCTCCTTGCGGTCACCGCCGCGTTCTGCTCCATCTCCCCGATGCGCCGGGCGAGGATCTGCGACATACGCGTCAACTCGGTCTGCTTCACCGTCTCCAGGTCATTGGAGCTGGATCTGCCCACCACAAACGAGATACCAGCGGCGAAAAGCAAGAAGATGACGCCGACGACGACCAATAACTTTTGACCAATGCCCCAGTTAGCCATAGCCAACCTCTCTCGATCTCCAGACGTTCAGACAGCTCATGACCTCTACTCCCCCCATTGTCCGATCAGCTCATCGTAGGCGATGGTCCGCGGCTGCTCAGGAGCGCGCGTCGGCTTGGGCGCCCCGGGCGCCGTCAACCACTCATCGGGCTCGCGATAAGGATTGAGCTGTGGAGAGTATCTCGCCATCCGCATATTGCCCATCGCCTGGTCCATTTGTCTTCCGATGGCGTCCATCGCCTGTTGCGGCGTCATGTCCCCTTCAATGGCCCGCGCGATATTGGGCCACCAATACCCAGATAACTTGGGATAGTTAGGCACATTCGGCCCCGTGTCCGTCCATTTGCTCTCCTCAATCGAGCGATAGAACTCGATCAGACCACCCCATTGTTCCTTCCGCTCCGAGATATAGTCCGAGAGGATCGTAGAGCGACGCACAGGCGTGCCACCTTCCAGAAACTTCTGCAAGGCCACCGTTTTGGAGACACAGAACTGCGCCCATAGCCAGGCCATAGCTCGCCGTTGTCCCTTGACGTTCTTGGGAATTGTCCAGCTTCCTGCATCCTGATACCCGACCTTCATGCCCTCATCCCAGTAGCGCCCGTGTGGCGTCGGCGCCACACGCCACAATGGATTCCCATCCTCGTCCACCACCGGGCTGCCCGGTTCGTGAAAGGACTCATCGGAGAGCCAGGTGATGTATTGGAACACCTTCTGCGCGACATCACCCCGCGATGCCTTCGGGCCGGCGTCTACCCAGCGCCAATCCTTAGCCTCGGGCGGGGCATACTCATTCAACCACTCGATATACTTGGAGAGCGCGTAGACGGCGGCCGGCCCGTTGATCGCTCCGCCTCGGCCTACAGAGGCGCCAACGGGAATCTTGTCCTCAACGCGAATGCCCCACTCATCGACGGGCAGACCATTGGGCAATCCCTTGTCTCCCACCCCGGCGATCGAAAGCCAAGCGTCGGTGAACCGCCACCCCAGGGAAGGCGATTTCTTACCGTAGTCCAGATGCCCGTAGACCTTCTGTCCATCGATCTCGCGGCCGGTGAAGAATGCCGCGATGTCCTCGTAAGCAGCCCAGTTAAGCGGCACGCCCAGCTCGTAGCCATATTCCTCTTCAAACGCATCCTTGATCTGAGGATCAGTGAACCAGTCGTAGCGGAACCAGTAGAGATTGGCAAACTGCTGATCGGGCAACTGCAGTTGATTGCCATCGTAGTCCTGTCCAAACTCGAGATTCAAGAAGTCGTCCAGATCCAGATGGGGATTGGTAAACCGTCTCCCCTCACCCGCTACGTACTCGCTCAGATTGACCACACCCTGACTGCGAAGATGGGTGCCGACCAGGTCAGCATCGTTGACGTAGATGTCGTACAGGATGCGACCGGTGCTCTGCTGCTCCACCATGCGCTCGACCACAGTGCCCTCGCCAACGATCTCGTGCTCTACCTGAATGCCTGTGATCTCCTCAAAAGCCTCCGCCAGCACCTCGCTTTCCCAGAAGTGCGTGTTGATGTCCTCTGCCACGGACGTGATACTGCGACCTCGGAACGGCTCGGCGGTCTCGGCGAACCAGCGCAGTTCGGCCGCGCGTTCTTCCCGAGAGAGAACAGATACATCGAAGGCATCGGCCCACTTCTGCACAGCCGCTTCATACGTATTATCCAACCCATCAGACTGGGCCATCGCTGGCACCGTGGTCGACAGCAAGAGTGAGATGCAGATGCTTAGCGCGAAGCCTTTTGTCAGAAACGTCGGCACGTTCTGTTTCACGTCTCTTCACCCTCCAAAGCCGAGCGCATAATCCGCACCTCGGCCTCCTCCAGACCCAACGCAGTGCGCATTTCTTGGACAGCAGTTTGTAGCACGGTATCCATGTCCAGCGACTCGCGCATACGAGCCGTGATCTCGCCGGTCAACTGCTCGCGGGCAGCGCGACGCTGGGCCTCCTCCATCAGACGGGCATTCTCTAGCGCCAGTCCAATCTGCTCACTCAAATCCTCGATCAACGCGTTCTCCTCAGAGGACCAAGGTTCTGCCTCGGGGCCTCGCCGCAGGACAAGGGAGCCGATCTTCTGACCGCGCAGATGGATGGGGACGAGCAGACATCGCCCGTTTTCACCCTTCTCCTCCATAGGGTCTTGCTGAGCACGCGCCTTCAGGGACGCCAGCTCTGGTAGCTCGGACGATGAGACGGACTCCACACCAATAGTCGTGTAGCGGTAGATAGGACGCCGATCTGCCTCCTCCCACCAAACCTCGCCGGCCCGCTGACCATAGACCTTCTCCAGCTCGCGTAAGGCAAGCTCACTCTCCTCCAAGAGCCGGGCGTTCTCGATAGCCACGGCGACCTGGTCCGCCATCGTCTGCAGCACCCCTGCGTCCTCGTCGGTGAAGGCGCTGCCTTCTCTGGACTGCACGTCCAACACGCCAAGGATCTCCCCCCGTACCTCCAAGGGCAACGCCATCTCTGACCGCGTCTGGGGCAGGTCAGGGTTCTCGAAGAAGACGGCATCCTTGCCCACGTCCAGGGCAATACGCGCCTCACCGACCTCAGCAACGTAGCCAACGATGCCCTCTTGGCCCACCTTCAGCTTATGTCCTCGCTTGAGCATCCGCTGTCCACCTTCCGACGAGGCCGCCTTCAGAACAGCGTATCGCCCCGCTTCATCCAGCAGGAAAATGCCAGCATGGTAGAAACCAAACTGCTCGGAGATAAGATGGACGGTCTCATCGAGCAACTGCTCCATGTCGTGGATGGTGGCGGCATCGCGCGCCACCTCAGCCGCGGCCTCCAGCTGCACGGCGCGTCGCTCCAGGTCCGCCGTCCGCTGAGCAACACGCTGCTCCAGATCGGCGTAGAGATCGCGAAGCTGCCCCCTCATCTGGTTGAACGTGTGGGCAAGAACACCGATCTCGTTCTCTCCCGTCTCCGGAAGGGGAGCATCCCACTCCCCAGCACCGATCTGCTGCGCCGTCACGGCTAGCTCCTGGATCGGCTTGGTCCAGCGTCGCCCAAGAAGAAGGCCAACCGTTGCTACGACGAGCAGAATCCCGCCACCAGCCGGCAGAATACGCGTCAGCATCAAGGAGCGCGTGGAGGCCTGTAATTCCATCTCCAGGGGAGCCATCGCCTGGAGGACAGCGCCCTTCTCAGCGACGGTAGCCAGGCTCCACCTCGCGCTCTCCAGAGGGGCGTAGGCGACGAATAATTCCTTCCCTCCCACCTCCAAGACATCAAAACCCGTCGAACCGGCCAGCATATCCTCCACGACCGGTCCAAACGCTGTCGACGTCTCCGTCAGATCGGGCCATACCTCGTCCGCCTCAGGTGGGCGCCCCAAGACGTGCTGGTAGCCCTGCTCCGGCAAGGCGATCGCCTTGCCCTGCCCATCGATGAGAAAAGCGTAGCCGCCGCCCA
>CAZEQC010000024.1:0-15363 GCA_964514285.1 uncultured Anaerolineales bacterium
AGCCCGCCGGCTACTTCCCCGGCATCGCCAGCATGTGGGTCGCCCGCCCGGTCTATCAGCCGGCCATTGACGAGTGGGGCGCCCGCTGGATCGAGCCCGGCTTCATCGTCACCAACGGCCCCTACGTCATGGACTCGTGGGCTCACCAGGACAGCATGGTGCTGGTGAAGAACCCGCACTACTACGACGCCGACAGCGTCCAGATCGAGCGCGTCGAGAACGTCATGATCACCGCGGCCTCCACCGCCATGGCCCTCTACGAGAACAACGAGCTCGACTCCGTCGGCCCGCCGTTGGAGGAAATGGACCGCATCCGCGAGGACCCGGAGCTCAGCGAGCAGCTGACCATCGCTCCGGACCTTTGCACCTACTACTACGGCTTCACCAACAACAAGCCGCCGTTTGATGATCCGCTGGTCCGCAGGGCGTTCTCCGCCGCCATCAACCGCGTCTCGCTGATCGAGAACGTGACCAAGGGTGGCCAGAAGCCGGCGAACACTTTCGCGCCTGAGGGCATCTTCGGCAACGTGGCGCAGGATCCCGACATCGCGCCGTGGGCACTGGATCCCGAGCTGGGCGCTGAGAAGGCCCAGGAGTGGCTGGCCGAGGCCGGCTACCCGGACGGCGAGGGCTTCCCCACCATCACGCTGATGCATAACACCAGCGAGGGCCACCGCGCCATCGCTGAGGCCATCGGCTCGATGTGGAACAGCACGCTGGGTGTCGACATCGAGATCCAGAACCAGGAGTGGGGCGTCTACCTGGACACCCTGAAGAACTCCACGCCGTTGGCGGAGATGCCGCACGTGTGGCGCCTCGGCTGGTGCGCCGACTACGCCGACCAGAACAACTGGCTCCACGAGGTTATGAACGCGGAGGAGGGCGCGAACCGCTTCCGCCGTGGCTGCGTGGATGACACCTGCACCGAGGTTGAACTGAGCGAGTTCGACGAGCTCACCGCGCAGGCCGGCCAGCTCACCGATCAGGAGCGCCGCAAGGAGCTCTACCGCGAGGCCGAGCGCATCCTCGTCGAGGACGAAGCGGCCTACGCGCCGATCTACTACTACACCATCGTGCGCCTGAACAAGCCGTGGCTGAACCGCACCTATCAGGCGCTCGGCGGCGAGCACTGGGACAAGTGGACCATCGACTGGGAGGCCAAGCAGGCGGCCACCCAGTAGCATAGTGTAGCATAGCTAGGCTGTGCGGCCCTCTTCGGAGGGCCGCATAGCTCTCTTCTGACGCGTGGGAGGACGTAATGATCCAGTATATTATTCGGCGCATCCTGCAGTTTATTCCGGTCCTGCTGGCGGTGACCATCTTCACCTTCACGCTGGTGAGGATCATCCCCGGTGGGCCGTTCGACCGCATCGGCGACAAGACGTTGCCGCCCGAGATTCGAGCGAACCTGGAGGCGAAGTACAATCTGGACGAGCCGATCTGGCAGCAGTATCTTCGCTATCTCTGGAATCTGCTCCAACTTGACCTGGGTCCATCGCTCAAGTTCCGCACGCAGACGGTGAACGACATCATCGGCGGGGCGCTGCCGGTCTCGGCCCAGCTTGGTGTGCTGTCCATGGCCCTGGCGATCGTGATCGGTATACCGACGGGGATTATCGCAGCGCTCTACCGCAACACGCCCGTTGACTATGGCGCCACGTTCCTCGCCATCTTCTTTCGCTCCGTGCCCAATATCGTGCTGGGCCCGGTTCTGATCCTCATCTTCGCCCTGCGGCTGGGATGGCTGCCCGTCGCCCGCTGGGAGAGCCCGGCGCACTGGGTCCTGCCCGTCGTCACCTTGGGCACGGCGTACTCGGCCGGCATCGCCCGCCTCACGCGCGGCAGTCTGCTGGAGGTGATGGGCGAGGACTACATCCGCACCGCCCGGGCCAAGGGGCTGCGGGAGATGATCGTGGTCGGGCGTCACGCCTTGAAGAACGCCCTGATCCCTGTGGTCACCTACCTGGGGCCGGTCCTGGCTGCTGTCGTCACCGGTACGTTCGTGGTGGAGACGATCTTCGGCATTCCGGGCCTGGGCAGGCACTTCGTGGACAGCGTGAATAACCGGGACTATCCCCTGGTGATGGGCACGGCTCTGACCTATGCTGTGTTGCTGGTATCGGCCAACTTGTTAGTAGACATCACCTACGCCTGGTTGGATCCGCGCATTCGATACGATTGATTTCTGATGGGTGCGGGCTGTTCATTGGTCGCCTGAGGACCATCGGTTCCGTGGCGTCAGGGGGTTTGGCTCTGGTGGACCAAGCTCCAGCTGATGAACGGCAGTATTTGATGATAGAGGGAGAATGACATGGCAGAAGCAAGTGGAAAACGAGCGGTAGACCCCTCTGGGCTGGCGCGCAAGCCGCGCAGCCCCCTGGGAGATGCCTGGCGGGAGTTCCTCAAGAACAAGGTGGCCGTAGGGAGCGGTGTCTTTATTGTACTGCTCACGCTGATGGCCATCTTTGCCCCGATCTTTGCCCCGGAGGGCATTGACGAGCAGAAGCTGGAGGATAACTACCAAGAGCCGGGCGCCAAGTACCTTCTGGGGGCCGACCAGTTTGGACGGGATATCCTGAGCCGCGTCATCTTCGGCGCTCGGATATCGCTCTCCGTCGCCTTCGTCGCCGCGGCGGTCAGTCTGATCATCGGCGTGACCTACGGCCTAATCGCCGGGTATATGGGGGGGGTCGTCGACAGTCTCATGATGCGTATCGTCGACATCATCTACGGGTTCCCCTCCTTGATCTTCGTGATCCTGCTCCAGGTCTACTTCAAGGCCGTGGCAGCCCGCGGCGGTGGCGTGGCGGCGCCGTTGGTCAAGTTGGATCGGCAGATGGGCGGCATGTTCTTCGTGTTTGTCGCCATCGGCGCCTTCTACTGGATCAATCGCGCCAGGATCGCCCGAGGGCAGACGTTGGCGAACAAGGAGAAGGAGTTCGTCATGGCGGCCGAGAGCATCGGCGCCTCCAATACCCGCGTCATCTTCCGGCACCTCCTGCCCAACATCCTGGGGCCGTGCATCATCGCCGAGACGATGGCCATTCCCGGGTACATCTTCTACGAGGCGTTCCTCAGTTACATCGGCCTGGGTGTCAACGCGCCCTTCCCTAGCTGGGGTATGATGGTCAACAAGGCCCAGCGCTCTATGCGTGCCCATCCGCACGTGCTTTGGCCACCGGCCATCGCGCTGACCGTGACGACGTTGGCTTTCAACTTCGTCGGAGATGGCCTGCGTGACGCGTTCGATCCTCGCTTAAGAGGTCGCTAGCCTGTAGCAGAGGGCCCGACGCGAAGACCTGACAGATTTACGGAATGGCTCCTCGGTGCTGAGTTGGTCCGCTTCGACCATTCGGCTTCACTGGTGTGCAGCAATTTGGGAGATCTGTCAGGTCTTTGTCTTACACAACTGGCTGCGAGGTGTACATTCACCTGACTGTGTCACAGATGTAGAGTTCCGCGCGCTGGCCCGGCTTGCGCGTAGGGGCCAGAGCGCTTATGCTGACGAAGAGAGAGGGCGACCCGTGAGCCTGTCCCCACCGCGGGTCGCCTTCTTGTGTCTCTTGGCCTGGTGTTGTCGTCTCGCGCATTCTGAGTACGCTGCGCGTGATGTGGCCCTGCTTGCTCTAGCCCCGGGGATTGAAGAACCGTGGGGCGTAAAGGATGGCCGTCAGGGCGCTGTCGATGAGGGCGAAGATGAGATACCCTTGGAAGAGCCCCCGAGGCTGGCCGTCTTTCGCTCGGCGCAGGTAGATGGCGAGCCCAATCAGGGCTAAGACCGAGATCATGATGGGGATCACCGTCGTCAGGGTCGGTGCGATCTCCTGAGGCACCAGGTAGACGAAGGGCGTCCCGGCCGAGAGCAGCCCGGGCAAGAAGAGGATCTTGACAGCGATATAGATGACGAAGGCTACCACGAGGGCGATCTTGGCCCCAAGCTCGTCGAGAAGCTCCTGGTGGGAGATGAGATAGAACACCACCAGCCAGACCAGGGCCGGGGCGTTCCACATCAGGGTCAGGGGCAGAAAGCCGATGGCCGAGAGAATGCCCCACGCCAGGCTCGCCACCTCTTCCCCAACGTCCTGCACGGTGGTCCGGTTGAGCCAGGCCTTCGCCTGAGGGGCCGTGGTGGCGTAGTAGACCTTGTAGCGCCGGAAGCCGGCCGCGTCCAACCACGCCAGGTGAAGGTTGGCGTCCGGGTCGGCGGCCAGCGTCGGCAGGACGGAGGCGTTAGGGGTCTCGTTGGCGATCTGATAGCCGACTGGCTCGCCGTTCGACAGGACGGTCAGCGCCAGCTGCATAAACTGCTTCGACGCGCTCTCGATAATCAGGCTGACTGCCATGGGAAGCTCGCTCTCCTGGCTCTGCACCACGGCCGGCGCGTTGATGAAGTCCGTGCTGTAGACGTCTGGAGAGAGCGGCGTCAGCTTACTGATCTGATAGGGACTGTCGTGCGCGGCGTAGTCGGGGCGGTGGTCCAGCGGGAGTTTGACGTTCTCCGCGTCGACGTACTCGGCCTCGCCTGGTGCAAAGCTGACGTAGTAGGTGTCGGCTGCCGTCGGCGTGAGACCGCCGCCCAGGTTCTGCACCGACCAGACCACGTAGATTCTCTCCGAGTCGCGTCCGATGACAGGGGGTTGGTAGGTGGCGCTCTCGGAGAAGCCGAACGTGGTCAGGTGCTGACCGCCCGGGGGCGTCAGCTGACCGTTTTCCAGTGTGGCGTAATACACCTCCCTCTTGGAGAAGCCGGTTCTGTAGGTCCACACCATGTGGGTCGTTGCGTCGTCTCCTGTGGATATCCTGTCGGTCAGCAGGAACGGATCGATGCCATCGGGGACCAGGAGGGAGGGGGCATTGATATCGCCGCCTGGCAGGACGATCTGGTAGATACCCGGTTGTCCATCATCGGGCTCGCCGGCCCAGGTGAAGCGGATCTCACCGGCGGGGGAGAGGTCCATCTGGAAGCTGTCGACGGTCTCCCCTTCCCGCGATAGAGGCGTTAGCTCGGTGATCTGGCCTACGGCGTCGATCCAGGCGTGATAGAGAGTCTGCTCTCCGTCTGAACGAGCGAGGAGACCGAGGTGAAGGGTCTCACTGGCGTCCACCAGCAGCTGGGGCTTGCGCGGACGAGTGAGATCGAGGGGTAACGCCTTGTCGACGCTGACCTGGCCCTCTTGGTCAATTTGTGCGTAGTGGAGGCCCTCCGCTTCTTCGGAGAGAGCCTCGAGCCAGACCATGTGAATGTCTTGTTCGGCATCCACTTGCAGAGCTACCGACTGTTTGATATTGCTCTCTCCAAGCAAGAGGCCGCGGCTCCAGTCCCCAGCCGGTTTGTCACTCCGCTCATAAGCGCTGCTGCAGCCGCTGGTCAGAAGCAACGAGACGACAAAGAAGACAAGTGAGATGAGACGTGCTGTACGTCTGAATGGCATAGTTCCTCCGGTTGAGTGCTTGTGATACACTTTAATGATTATACCACGACGCATTGTTTTCGTTCAATTGAAGCTCGGTCGCAGGATTGAACCTGCGCTGCCTTCCTCAGGTAGGTTGTTGAAGAGGATTTGTGTATGGACAGACACTATCCATCCTGGTGGTGTCTGATTGGTTTCGTCCAGGTGGCGAGGGCTCCTGCATGGAGGTTGGTCAGCCTTGGACAGGATACTGAAGAGCTGGAGGGGCAGAACGGCCAATGACTGAAGACACAACGCTACAACAACCGGCCGGTAGCAAACGCGCATCACGGGACGTCTTCCAATCGGGGCAATGGGAGGTGTTGAGCGGCATCGCCGTCTTCATAGCTCGGCGATTGGCCTTTGGCGTCGTGGTGCTGTTGGCCATCATCTTTCTGAGCTACTTGGGCCTGAGCATGGCCCGCGGCAGCTCTTTCTATCCCGCTCTGGCTGATTCAGCCTCGGAGACATTGGACTACGTGGCGCGTCTGTTTCGCGGCGAGTTAGGGAGATCGCGAGCCGCGAGCGTGACCCAGGCGTCGGTCACCGTTTCGGACGTCCTTCCTGGCTTGGTCACCAAGAGCCTGGGGCTGTTGGCTGTTGCTCTGGGATTCGCGACGGTGGTGGCGGTGCCCCTGGGCGTCTGGGCGGCCACGCGACGCCGCTCGGCCTGGTCGCTGGTCACCATTCTCGCCTCCATCGTCGGCGTCTCGGTGCCCAGCTTCTTCGCCGCGCTGCTGCTCCAGCTGGGCGCCATCCGCCTCACGCGCTGGATGGGCCATCGGGTGCTGCCGGTGGGAGGCTTCGGCTGGGACCGGCACATCATCCTGCCGGCCCTGGTGCTGGCGGCCCGACCCGTGGCGCAGATCTACCGCGTGACGTTCGTCACCATCAGCGACATCTTGGAGCAGGACTACGTGCGCACCGCGCGGAGCAAGGGGCTGCGGGAGCTGCTGGTGATGGGGCGGCACGTGGTGCGCAACGCCGCCATACCGATCCTCACCACGGTGGGGCTGTCGCTCCGCTTCTCGCTGAGCAGCCTGCCCGTGGTGGAGTTCTTCTTTGGCTGGCCCGGGATGGGGTTCACGCTCCTCAAGTCGATCTCGAAGCGAGACGATAACCTGACGGTGATCCTCGTGCTCTGCCTCGGCGTCCTCTTCATCTTGGTCAACCTGATTCTGGAGGCGCTGTACCGCTTGATCGACCCGCGATTGAGAGAGTCGACGCGGCGCCAGGCCGAAGTCGACCGGGGAAGCCTCCTCGATGGGCTCTGGTCGGTGGTGAACGCGACGCTCACGATGGTTCAGGACAACCCGGTCACGCGGTTGTTCAAGCGGGGCGAGGAGGAAGAGACGGGGAGCCCCTTCCGTACGGTGTTGGAGGAACGAGGCGAGACGGTTGACGTGTCGCCGGCGCGGTATCGGGCGGAGAGGATTCGCTCCTGGTTGCAGGCGACGGTGACCAACGTCCCCTTTGTGATCGGTCTGCTGCTGGTCGGGGCGCTATTGGTGGTCTTCATCTGGGGGCCGCAGATGGCGCCCCACAGCCCCTATACCACGCAGTCCCTGGTCTATGAGGAGGGTGAACTCCGCGTGCCTCCCTTCGAGCCGAGCGGGGTCCACCCCTGGGGCACCGATGTGTTGGGTCGGGACATTATGAGTCTCGTCCTCGCTGGCGCTCAGCAGACCTTGCTCCTCGCCCTATTGGTCGTCGCGGCTCGCGTGGCGTTAGGCTGCCTGTTGGGGGCGATCGCGGGCTGGTGGAGTGAGACCTGGATTGATCGCTTCCTGATGGGACTGTCGGAGACGCTGGCCGCCTTCCCCACGCTGTTGCTGGCGATGACGTTCATCTTGGCCCTCGGCATCAGGCAGGGCATGCGGCCTTTCGTCATCGCTCTCTGTCTGGTTGGCTGGGGCGAGGTCATGCAATTCGTGCGCGGTGAGGTGATGAGCATCCGACCTAAGCTTTACGTCGAGAGCGCTGTGGCGGTGGGCTTGGCGGCCCCGCGCATCATCGTCAGCCACGTGCTTCCCAATCTTCTCTCCTCGCTGATCTCCATCACCTCTCTGGAGATGGGCGCCGTGCTCATGCTTCTGGGGGAGCTGGGGTTTGTGGGCATCTTCATCGGAGGCGGGGCTTTTGCGGAACTGGATACGTTCTCCGCGCCCTACCACTACTCCGACGTGCCGGAGTGGGGCGCGATGTTGAGCAACGTGCGTCGCTATGCGCGATCCTATGCCTGGATGGCCATCTATCCCAGCTTTGCCTTCTTCATCGCTATCCTGGGCTTCAATCTACTCGGCGAGGGTATCCGCCGGCTGGTTGAGAGCATCGGCGTGGTGTTCAACCGTCTGGTGAATCGATACACCATCGCTGCAGCAATTCTGGCCGTCGTCGGCATCAGTTGGATCCAGGCCAACACCGGCGCCACGGCGTTCTATCAGCGCCAGGCCCAGGCGTTCGACGGGGCGTCAGCCTATGAGCAGGCCAGAGTCCTTGCCCAGCCGATATTCGAGGGACGAGCCCTAGGCACGGAGGGCATGCACGCCGCGTCGCTTCACATCGCTCAGCAGCTTGAGGATCTGGGCGTCCAGTCCGCCGGGGAGGAGATGACGTACTTCCAGACGCGCCAACGCTCCTTCGAGCAGCTGGACGCCGTGCCGCGGCTGACGCTCGACGACGGTGGTTCCCATCTCATCTACCATGAGGATTTCGTCGAGTACGTCAGTCCCAGCCGTAACTTGGGGCAGGGCGAGGGTCAGGTCCGTGTTGTCGCTCTCGGGCCGGTCGCCACGACAGGCACGATGATCAGGAGCTTCAAGTCGCTGGAGAAGCTCGACTTCTCCGGGGACATCCTCCTGGCGATGCACGCGGGGGATGCGGATCTCCTGCGCCGTGTGCCTTGCGATGGCATCCTCATTGTGGCCGAGGACCATCACCAGATGGATCGTCGGCGCACCCTATCGTCGCGTGACCCATATTACCAGATGTTCGGCACGGGCGAGGTTCGAGGGCAGGAGGTTCCGCGGTTGTGGATCTCAGAGGAGACGGCCCGGCGCTTGTTGGAGGATGCGGACTACACGGTCGACGAACTGCGCGACCTGGAGAGCAAGCTGGACGTCAACAAGGTGTTTGACCTGCCGACCGGCGTCCACGCGTCTATGGAGATCCAGGGGACGGTCAAGAGACAGGTGCCGGTGCAACACGTCCTCGGCAGCTGGACGGGTCTCTCCGACAGCCGCTACGGGGGCATCAACAACCAGATGATCGTCGTCATGGCGCAGTACGACACGCCGCCGCCAACGCCGGACGATTGCCGGTACCCTGGGGCCAACGCCAACGCCTCGGGGGTTGCCGTCCTGTTGGAGGCGATCCGGGCGATGAAGACATCCGACTATCAGCCGTATAGGACGTTCCTCTTCGTGGCCTACGCCGCTGAGGGGCAGGAGGGGGGCGAGTGGGTCGCTCCTCCAGACGTGGAGAGGTTCTTGGAGGCAAAGCGGGGCTTCTCGAGCAACTTCAACATTGAAGCCGTCGTCGACCTCAGGGGATTGGGAGCGGGGGACGGCAACGGGATGGTGATCTCGGCCAGCGGCAGTACACGTTTGGCTGATCTCATGGAGACGTGCGCTGATCGAATAGGCGTGAAGGCCCGGCGCGGCGGCGAGTCGGTGGACATAAGCATCGTCTTTGAGGAGAAGAGCCGTTATGCAAGCGGTCAAGAAGCGCCGCAAGTGGGCCTTCGCTGGGACGGTTGGGAGACCACCGCGTATCAACCTGAGGACACGCTGGCCCATCTCTCGCAGGATAGGCTGGAGCAGGCTGGCCGCGTGGTCAGCCTGGCTCTCATGACGATGGGACGGGAGCTCCATTATTAGTCATTATCCCACGTGCCTGCTGCCTAGCGAAAGCGTCGTTCGGCTGGTACAATCTGGTGGGGAGAAGCTGTGACCACATCGCTGCGGGTTGTTCTGATGCTGCTGGCGCTGAGCCTGCTCGGTCTGACGTTGACCGGGTTGACCATTTACGCCCGCCTCAGTTACCTGTGGGCTTTCCTGTTGGTGGCGAGTTGGATCTGGTCGAAGCTGTCGCTGCGAGGCGTTGAGTTAAGGCGCGTCGCGCGGACGTCGCGAGCCCACGTGGGTCAGATTTTTGAGGAGCGCTTCACCGTCCAGAACAGAGGACGTCTGGCTCGTCTCTGGGTGCAGGTGGAGGATCGATCCGATCTCCCGGGATCTCGCGGATCCCGGGTGCTTACCTTGATTGGAGGGGGCGAGCACCGCACCTACCGGGCGCGCACGCGTCTGGTCCAGCGCGGTGTCTTCTCCCTCGGCCCCACCGACGTCGTGTCGGGCGATCTCTTCGGCCTCTTCCCTGTCAGCCGGACGGTCTCCTCTGAGGTCTCTCTGTTAGTCTATCCTATGATGGTGGAGGTGGAGGCTTTCCCCAGCCCTCCCGGTCTGCTGCCCGGGGGTGAGGCCCTTCAGCTTCGGACGCATCAAGTGACGCCTAACGCCTCGGGCGTGCGGGAGTACGTGCCGGGCGATCCGTTGAACCGCATTCATTGGTTGAGTTCAGCACGAAGAGGTCGCTTAATCGTCAAGGAGTTCGAGCTTGACCCGATGGCCGAGGTATGGCTCTTCCTCGATGCCGAGGCGCGGGTCCAGGCTGAGGAGGCCTATTCGCCTCCCAGTCAGGCTGTGGAGGCGATCTGGTCGCCGTGGAAGGAGGTGACCCTTCCGCCCTCCACCGAGGAGTATGGCGTCAGTATCGTCGCTTCGCTGGCAAGACACTTCCTCCGCCGGGATCGAGCGGTGGGCCTGGTGAGCACGCATCAGGCCTCCCGGGGCGGCCCAGACGTCTTGCCTCCGGACCGTGGAGGACGCCAGCTGGGCAAGATCCTGGAGATCCTGGCGCCTCTACAGGCCGGAGGCGACCTGCCCATCTCCGCGCTGATGACGGCGCATGCCCAGCATATGCCCCGGGGTAGCACGGTAGTCGTCGTCACCCCCTCCGTCGACGATGAGGTGGCGCTGGCGGCGGATCTGCTGTCGCAGCGTGGCCTGCGGCCCGTGGCGGTGCTCATCGACGCCGCGTCCTTCGGTGGCGCCCCGGGGACGAGGGGCCTGGCGGACGCTGTTACGGCTGTCGGGATTCCTGTCTGCCGGGTGAGGAACGGTGACGATCTCGCCACGGCATTGAGTGTGGAGCTTGATGTGTCTGGCAAGGGGGGAGCCGGGCTCAATCGAGCGCAGCTCCCCCGGCGCATGGTGAGGCGTTAGCCTTATGCGAACGTCGCGCTGGTGGGACCTGCCGGCTGCCGTTTTGCTCGTGATGGCGCTTCTGACTGCTGCCGGTCGCTTGGTCGCCACCGAGTGGGTCCAGCACCTGCAGATGGCGCAGACGTTGGTCCTGATGGGAGCCGTGGCCGGGTTGGCGCTGGGGCAAAGTCTCTTCTCGCCTCTCCTGGTCACCCTGTTCGGCATCCTCTACGGTCTGTTTGCCGTCCCCTGGCAGCTGGGCCTCACAGCCGGCCGTCTGACAGAGGACGCCTTGTGGAGCGACCGGCTGATTGTTCTGGCGGGGCGCTTGGTCCAGGCTCTGGCCCAATTCGCTCAGCGGGAACCGGTGCAGGATCCAGTGCTCTTCCTATCTGCGATGGCTCTTCTGGCGTGGGGGCTCAGTGTCCACGCCGGCTATGCCCTCACCCGTCGCGCCAGCCCCTGGTGCACCATCTTGCCCCCCGGTCTGGCCGCGCTGTTGATTCAGACGTCCGATCGCTATAGGCCGAGGGGCGTCTGGTACCTGGCGGGCTATCTTCTCTTTGCGCTCTTGCTGGTGGCTCGTCTCACGTTCTTGCGGCTCCGGCGACGCTGGCAGCAGGGCGACGCACGGATACCTCCTTTGGTGGGCCTCGATCTGAGTTACGCCATCGTGGCGGTCGTGGTCCTGCTGGTCCTGCTGGCTTGGACGGCGCCGGTGAGAGCGGACCTTCTTCCGGCGGTCAGGGCCATCTGGGATCGGCTGACCAGCCCCTGGGAGGAGCGTATGGACGAGCTGTTTGCATCGCTGCAAAGGCGGGGAGCCACGATCACGGTCACCGACTACTACGGCGACGATTTCCCCCTGGGGCGGGGCCGTGAGCTCTCCGACGCCCTCGTCGCCTCCGTTCAGGTGCCCGCGACACGATCCGGCGTGCGGTACTACTGGCGGGCGAAGATCTACGATCACTACGCCGACGGCCGTTGGGGTACAGAGACCCTTACGATGACGGAGCGGGTTGGGCTTGGTGCAACCGCTCTTGACTTCCCGACGTTGGAGGGGCGACGCAGTGTGACGTTCACCTTCACCACCCCTCAACCGATGAAGACACTCTACGTCGCGCCTCAGCCTCGCTGGACGAGTCGGCGCGTCGACGTCGACTTTGCTCTTAACCCCGACGGCACCGTCGACGTGGCCGCTCTCCACGCCGTGCCGCCGTTGGGTGCCGGCGAGACGTACGTGGTTCGCTCCTCAATCGCCGATATGACGATTGCGCAGCTGCGTGACGCGGGCAGCGATTACCCTGCGTGGGTCACCGATCGGTATTTGCAGCTTCCGGACACGGTGACGGATCGTACGAAGGATCTGGCGGAGCAGATTGCCGAGGGGGAGGAGACGCCCTACGACGTCGTCGCGGCTGTGACGCGCTATCTGCGCAGCGCGATCCGCTACAGCGAGACCATCACGGAGACCCGCGCCGCCGATCAGGAGCCCTTGGATTGGTTTCTCTTCGACCTCCAGGTTGGCTTCTGCAATTATTACGCGTCCTCCGAGGTGGTGTTGCTCCGCTCCTTGGGTATACCGGCCCGGCTAGCCGTCGGTTTCGCAGAGGGCGAGCATCAGCGAGGGACGACTACCACCTTAGTCTTTGAGCGGAACGCCCATGCCTGGCCGGAGGTCTACTTCCCAGGCCTCGGATGGGTCGAGTTTGAGCCGACCGTCTCGCAGGATCCTATCTACCGCCCGCTGGGGGAGATCGAGACGGATGACGAGGGCCGTTTGCGCGTGCCAGCCGGGGGCGATACCGAGGAGCGCTGGCGCGAGCGGCTGGCGGAGCTTGAAGGGCTCGACGCGTTGGCCCCCGGCGAGGGGGTGCCTACCCCATCGCGCGGTCTCTGGGATCGAGTCAGGCCCTTCATCTGGGCGTTGCCCGTTCTCGTCGGCGCGGGTCTGGTCATCCTGGCCTGGCGCGTCTGGCGTCGGCGTGATCTACCGCCCTTCCCCGTCTTGTTGGAGAGAGGCGTTCATCGCGCTGGTTGGACGCCGCCGGCTTTCCTCCGCCGCTGGGCACGGCGAGCCCTGCTCAGTCCGCTGGAGCGGGCGTATGGCGAGATCGACCGGGCGCTGGCGCGGCTGGGGACCGAGCCTTTGCCCGCCGAGACGCCGGAGGAGCGCGCGAGATCGTTGGCCGATAGCCTGCCCACGGCTTCCAAGCCGGTCTATCTCCTGCTGGCTGAATATGAGGTCGCCACGTACAGCCCTCATCATTACGACGTCGACGTAGCCCGGGAGGCCGCCCGAACCATACGTAGCCTCTCTTGGAGGGCGAAACTGCGCCGCCTCGTCACGTAACCGACTTTGCCTCTGGCCTCTCGAGAACGGAAGAGCACAGTTCCATCGGCGGCCTCACCCTCGTGTCGTGCTCGTTGACCTGCCCAAAGGCGGCTGCTGACGGCGGGTAAGTTGCGCGCGGTGCAGGGTGGTGATATACTCACGACGGAGGTTGTGATGAAATCTTGGCGCTGTCCCCTTCTGGCGCTGACTGTTATATCCTTACTCTTGGCCGGATGCGCTCCTCGAGTGGTCACGGTTACCTTGACCTCGCCGCCGCAGACGGTGGTGGTCACCGCCACGCCGAGGAAGACCGCGACGGCATCCCCTTCGCCCACTCCCGTAGAGCCGAAGGTGCTCACTATCTGTATGGTCGGGGAGCCCGATACGCTCTACCTCTACGGTGCCTCACAGCTTCCGGCCACACGTCACGTCATGGAGGCGCTCTACGACGGCCCCATCGATCACCGCAGCTATGCCTACCAGCCTGTCATCCTGGAGAAGCTGCCTAGCCTGGTCGACGGCGACGCTGTGACGAGCACGACGTACGTGCGCCGGGGTGATCGTGTCATCGACGCCGGTGGCGAGTTAGTGGAGCTGGACGACGGGGTCCGACTCCGTCCCTCGGGTTGTATCACCACCGGGTGTGAGGTGACGTTCGAGGGCGGCATTTTGGCGATGGATCGCCTGGAGGTCACGTTTGCGCTTCGCCAGGACGTGACCTGGTCGGACGGGGAGCCGCTCACGGCGAAGGATTCGGCATTCGCCTTTGAGGTCGCCTCCGACCCTGCTACGCCTGGCTATCGCTACCTGACGGAGCGCACCGAAAGCTACCGAGCTGTGGGTCGATGGCATACCGAGTGGATTGGTGTACCGGGGTTCATGGATCCCTCCTATGCTCTACGGTTCTTCCCCCCGTTGCCTCGCCATCAACTGGAGGATCGACCCGCGAGCGAGCTGCCTGGCTACGAGGGCACCCGGCGTACGCCTCTCGGATGGGGGGCCTTCGTCGTCGACGACTGGGTGCCGGGAGATCAGATCACAGCATCACGAAATCCCAACTACTATCGTGCCGACGAGGGGCTTCCCTATTTGGACCGGGTCGTCTTCAAGATCATGGCGGACGAGAGAGAGGTCGTTGCAGGCCTACTCTCCGGGACCTGCGACGTCGGCGCGCACGACGACGGCTTCAACGCCCTGATGCCTCTGCTGGTGCGCCTGGAGGAGCAGAGGCTGTTGGAGGTGGCCTCAGCCCCCGATGGAGGCCTGGCGTTGTTGAGCTTCGGTGTTCAACCCAGTGAGGCCTATGAGCGCCCGGATTTCTTCGGGGAGGCCCGAGTGCGGCAAGCGGTCGCCAAGTGTGTCGACCGTCGAGCCCTCGTCGAGGAGATGACGTACGGCCGCAGCGTCTCTCCGGACAGCTACCTGCCGCCGGCGCATCCGCTGTATCCCCAGGAGGATCTCACCTCTTGGTCCTACGATTTGGCGGGGGCGCGAGCGTTGTTGGACGAGATCGGATGGCGGGACGGGGACGGCGACGGCGTGCGGGAGTCGCAGGACGTTGAGGGCGTTCCCGACGGCGAACCCTTCGAGGTGGCGTTGCTCGCTACTGCGGATAGCGCGGCCTCCCAGGAGACAGCGCGCGTTTTGCGCGCCCAGCTGGCGGACTGTGGCCTTCGCGTGGAGGTCGACGCGCTTCCTCGCTGGGAACTCTTCGCCGACGGCCCCGAGGGTCCGCTCTTCGGCCGTCAGTTTGATCTGGCGGCGGTGACGTGGTGGTTTGGCGATCGCCCGCCCTGTGAGCGGTATCTCACCTCGGAGATCCCGAGCGACGAGGCGTGGCGTGGTGCCAACATCACGGGCTACAGTAACCCCGGCTACGATACGGCGTGCCGCCGGGCCCGTCGGGCACTTCCAGGCTCCCTGGCCTATGATCGCCATCATAAGGAGGCTCAGATCACCTTCTCGGAGGACCTTCCTGCGCTGCCTCTCTTCATGCCCTTGCGTGTTGCCCTGATTCGCCCGCCGGTGGAGAACTTTGAGATGGACGCCACCGCCGAGAGTGAGCTGTGGAACGTAGAGTCCCTCGACCTCAGGCGAGAAGGGAGCTCTCCGTGATAGGCGGCGTCTTCAGGAAGGCTACGCCCCCGATTCGACCCACGTCTGAGCGAGTGATCAACGAGGAGCGGAGTTACTATGGTTGGACGTGAGCGATTGGCGTGGAAGCCGCCCCGCATCTTGATTGTCGAGGACGAACCCGAGATGCTGGATCTCATTCGGGCTATGCTCAGCCAGGCGAACAGCGTGGCTGAGCATAGCC
>CAZEQC010000024.1:15373-25960 GCA_964514285.1 uncultured Anaerolineales bacterium
CAGCGTGGCCGAGGCTGTGTTGGTCGCCTTCTCTGGCGAGGAGGCGCTGAAGACCTTGAATCGCGAGCAAGAGGCCGGGCACCCGGTCGATCTGGTCTTGTTGGACATTATGATGCCCCGCATGGATGGGTACGAGGTTATCGCTCGCGTCAAGGCCGATCCAGACCTGCGTCACACATCCTTCATCGTCACCACCGCTCTCGATTCCGTGAGCAGCAAGACGTTGGGGCTCGGGATCGGCGCCGACGATTATCTCACCAAGCCGTTTGATCCTCGCGAGCTCTTGGCTCGGATTGACGCAGTGATGCGCATCCGGCGGAGTGAGCAGGCGCTGAGGCGCCGCAATCAAGAGCTGGCCGCGCTGGTCGAGATCAATCGCGTGGTCACCTCCAGCCTGAACCTCGATGAGGTCCTGGAGGCGACAATGGAGGGAATTCGCGAGATTATGCAGGTGGAGGCCGGCTCTCTGGTCCTGTTGGACGAGAAGACGGGCGACCTGACCTATCGGAAGACCCTCAGCTCCGCCCACGGCTGGATCGAGGGACAGCTCGTGCAGCCCAATAGAGGATTGGTGGGGCACGTCGTTGCCTCGGGTGAGGCCAAGTTGGTGAATGACGTCGAGCGGGACCCCCATTTCTCCGGCGAGCTGGAGGAGGCGCTGAAGGGCGTCGTGCCTCAGGCCATCCTTTGTGTACCGTTGACCATTCGGGACAACACCATCGGGGCTATCGAGCTGATCAACAAGCTGGATGGGGTCTTTGGCGAGCAGGACTTGGAACTGTTGACCGCCATGGCTGCGTCCGTGGCCGTGGCCGTGGAGAACGCCAACCTGTATGCAGAACTTGCGGATTTCACCACGGAGTTGGAGCGTTCTCAAGCGAAGCTGGTCCAGGCGGAGAAGATGGCCGCCATCGGCCGTTTGACGGCCTCCCTCGCTCACGAGGTCAATAACCCGCTTCAGGCAATTCACAACAGCCTCCATTTGAGTATGCATGAGGGTCTGGCACAGCGGCGACGCGATCAGTACCTGAGCATGGCCCAGGGAGAGGTTGAGCGACTGATTGAGATCGTCCAGCGCATGCTGGATTTCTATCGACCCTCGCGCGGTGGCGTGACGTCTGCCGATCTCAACGAGGTCGTGGATAACGTCCTTGCCCTGGCGCATAAGCGGTTTCAGCACGGGAACATCCAGGTCCATGCCCACCTGGCGCCCGATCTGCCGGAGATACCCATCGTCCCTGATCAGATCAGTCAGGTGCTCCTGAACCTGGTGATCAACGCCGTCGAAGCGCTGCCTGACGGCGGCGACTTATGGCTGAAGACAGAGTTTTCACCCCAGAGCGACGAAGTGCTGCTCAGCGTTCGAGATAGTGGCTCGGGTATGTCGTCGGAGCAGATAAACAGCCTCTTTGAGCCCTTCTACACCACAAAGTCGGAGGGCACGGGATTGGGGCTTGCCATCAGCTACGGGATTGTCGAGCGCCACGGGGGGACGATTGAGGTGTCGAGCCAGCCGGATCGGGGCACGACGTTTGTCGTCAGGCTTCCAGTTCAACTTGAGGACTGACCGAGATCGTATCTCGTGAGGAGGGGACGTGATGAAACAGGGCCAAGCGGCGCGCATTATGGTGGTAGATGACGAGGCTGTAACGCGTGTTTCTCTCCTGGATGCCCTGCGCTTGGAGGGATACGACGTCGCCACGGCTGCCAGCGGGGAAGAAGCGATGAGCTTGCTGGAGAAGCGAGGGCCGTTCGATCTGGTGGTTCTGGATCTGAAGATGCCCGGCATGGATGGCCTTGAGGTGGCCGAGCAGATCCAGGAGAGCTCCTCGGACACGGTGATTGTTCTGCTGACGGCTTTCGGCACGATGGAAACCGCCATTGAAGCCATTCGAAAGGGCGCTCACGATTACCTGCTGAAGCCTTGTCCCATACCCAAGATCCTCACCAGCGTCCGCGATGGCTTGATGAAGCACCGTCGGCGACGAAGACGGTATAAACTGGTGGAGCAGCTGAAAGAGACGGTGGCCCAGTTGGACGCCGTGGGAGATCAGAAGGCCGTTGACGAGCTGGACATCCAGGAGCCGGAACGTTTCCTTCGCATTCGGGACGTGGTCCTCGATCGCCAGCGACACGTCGCCACGCGCCAGGACGAGCCATTGGATCTGACCCCGACCGAGTTCAAGGTCCTTGCGTGCTTGATGGAGACGCCCGATGAGGTCTGGAGCCCCAAGCAGCTCGTACAGCGCGCCAGAGGCTATGAGGCGGACACAGAGGGCGCCCGTGCCATCATCCGCGTCCACATCCGCCGCCTGCGTAAGAAGCTGGAGCCAGATTCTGCTCACCCGACCTACGTGCTCAATGTCCGGGGGGTTGGTTATATGTTCGCCTCGGAACCGGAGGCTGAGGCGTGAGGGGGAGTGACTGCCTCCGGCTCTTCAGCGTCGTCCGATACTCCCTCTAGGTTCTTGAGCAGAGTTGTCCCCGTATCGACAGGTCGACTCGGTGTTGCATTGCCGATCTGCCCCTTGATTCTTGAGCGTCTTCCTCGTAACAGAGTTGTAATCCCTTTGCAACGTCGAAAGTCCTCCCTCTATGGTATCCTATAGCGTGAAGCTTCCGCTGGTTGACAGACTTTTTCCAACTGTGACTGAGAGTTGGCCTGCGGCATGAAGCATATAGGGAGAAGATCGAGCAAGGGCGGATGGAGGACCGATGGCCTGGGCTGACAAGGTGAAATTATGCGTCGATTGGCGCGAGGGGGACCGGGAGAGGCTAGCCCAGCTACGTGCATGGCTCGATGGCGAGTGTGACGACGTCATTGAGGTGCTCGCGGGGCGACTGATCAAGTCCAACGGATCTCAGTCCCTGATGAAGAACGCTCGCTTCACGCGGCGTCTCCACGATGTGCTTCGCGAATGGTTGGACGGGCTCTTCGAAGCGCCCTTCGACAATGGGGGCGCGGAGAAACGGCGGGCCTTGGGGCAGAAGCTGGCCGACGTGGATCTGACTTTTGAGGACGTCATCCTCCTCGAGGGTATGATGCGACAACGGTTGTTCGTCCTGGCCCACGAGCGATTCGATGAGCACTCGCCGGAGCTGCTTTCTACGATGAACGCCTTGAACAGGGCTATGACGTACGACCGGGGCCTCATCTACACTGGCTGTCTCGACCTGCACGATGAGAAACTGGAGAACACCTTGCTGGATCGCTTCCTGACCGTCACAGGGTTCAGCCCTACGCTGTATGAGAGCCTCGTGGAGGCCTGGCGTTGGAACCAGAATCGCATGGGTCGCAGGTAGACAACCCTGCTCGCCGTGCGGCTTGACGCCGATCGGACACACTCCTCTCGGCGTCGAGGCTCGATCGCCGAAGACGATTGCCACTTGACGCTTCCTTCCTTCATGGTAGAATAGCACTCAGACGCCCCCATCGTCTAGCCTGGTTAGGACACGGGCCTTTCAAGCCCGCGACAGGGGTTCGAATCCCCTTGGGGGTACCTTAGACGCTAGCGTTGGTCTTGCTGACATGGGTACGTGCTGTTTTCCAGTCACAAGCACGTTCTTCTGATCACCCCACCACCTCGGTGGGGTTTTGCTTTGTGGCGGTCAGCAGCGCTGGAAAGCGCGCCGTCACCGGTTGTGAGTCTGGGGGGCCTATGCCGCCAACTGAGCAGGATCTTGAGATGATCGTGGGACGCTTGCTCGATGTGAGAGGCCTGACGCTGGCCACGGCCGAATCGTGCACCGGCGGTCTGGTCGGCCATCGTATCACGAACGTCCCCGGCAGCTCGGGCTACTACCGCGGTTCGATCACGGCCTATGCCGACGATGTCAAGGAGGCTCTGCTTCGCGTGACGGGCAAGACCCTGGCCGAGCACGGCGCCGTGAGTGAGCAAACGGCTCGGGAGATGGCGGAGGGCGTGCGGAAGGTCGTGAGGGCTAACTTGGGCGTCTCGGTGACCGGAATCGCTGGCCCGACCGGCGGCACGCCGGAGAAGCCCATCGGCCTGGTTTACGTCGCCCTGGCCGCGTCGGACGGCGAGTGGGTGGAGCGGTACATCTTCGAGGGGGACCGCTGGGAGAACAAGGCTCGATCGGCGGAGGCGGCGCTCGACCTGGTGCGACGCTATCTGGAGGGGTCGTTATGAATGTGGAGCCGACGGCCGTCGAGGCAGTCTTCACCGAAGAGGGGGAGATCACGCCGCGGCGCTTCGAGTGGCAGGGTAGCTCGCTCGCCGTCGAGGGGGTGGGGCGACGCTGGACCGAGGCTGGGCAGCGCTGCTTCAACGTGATGGCCATGGGGGGACGCCTGTTTGAGCTGCGACTCGACCTTGAGACGCTTCGGTGGTCGATCGCGCGCGGCCCGATACCCAGGCTGGCGGCCTAAGGCTGTGCCACGAGCCGCCGATTCTGCTGGCGCACGGCTATTCGGGAATAGGAGACCGAGGTGATCGGGGGGAGGGCGTGACGGTCGATCGCCACAGGCCGGCCCTTGAGGGCGAGATTCGCTCTATCGACCCGTTTCGGGACCTTGATTCGGTGGTCGATCTGATCGGTGTCGCTTTCGGCGACCATCTAGATCCGGCGGGCAGGGCGACGCTGGCGCGTATGCGTCGTTTCGCCGATGGCGGCCCCCTCCTGCAGTGGGCGTGGGCTCTTCTAGGTAAGGCCACGGTCGCGCCCGGCTTGGTCTGGGTGGTTGATGATCGGATAGTCGGCAACGTCTCCGTGCGGCGTGCTCGATACTCGGAGGGCTATCTGATCGGCAACGTGGTTGTTCACCCGGAGTACCGTGGACGGGGTATTGCCAGCGCTTTGATGAGGCGGGTTATCCGGGTGATCTCTAAGCGTGGAGCCCGCTGGGTCGGCCTGGAGGTTCGAGTCGGCAACGCGGTGGCGAGGGGCCTGTACGAGCGCTTGGGCTTCAAGGAGGTGGGACGGACCCGCCACCTGCTACGGGCACCCGGTTCCGGGGAGGTAGAGTGTCTTCCCCGGCTCGGCCTGATGAGGCGCGGGCGTCATGATGATGGAGATGCGCTGGTGCGGTTGATGAAGGCCACGATCCCTCGAGAACAGCGTCCGCTGCTTGAGGTCCAGGCGGCCGATTATCGTCCCAGTTGGACGCGCCGGCTTGAGCATTGGCTGCGGTGTGAGGACGAGGTCTGGTGGGTTATTCCAGGCGATCAGGGGCTCTTAGGGGCTGTCAGGGCAGTTCGCAGGCGCGGAGCCTTTCCCCATCGAATGGAGATCATGGTGCAACCCGAGAGCGTCGGGCGCTTCAACGATGCGCTGGTGCGGCAAGGGGTGGCCAGCCTGGGTGGATCGGCACGGAAGCCCATTGAGATCGCTTTGCCAGACGCCACGGATCCGTTGTTGGCGGCGCTGAAGGAGGCAGGCTTCGAAGAGCTTCGTGTTCTGATCCAGATGAAGCGCTTCCTCGGGCGCAAGGTCCCTGTTCAGAGAACGTGATCCTCAGTGGTCGCCTGATGACGATGCGGCTGCATTAGGCTCAACATAGACACAGAAGAAGGCAGGCCCTCTTTAGAATCAGAGGGCCTGCCGCCAAGGAAAGGAGGAGAGGTGTCGTGTACTGATTGCTTTCAGCCACTCACCTCGCCTCCCATGATAACGTACGGGGACGGTCTAGCTAGTGATTGATGATACGTGTCTTATGTGACAGGTCACACCTTCTGATGAGAGAGGTCCGGGACGGCGGGGAAGCTGTCTGGCCGGCAGAGGGTTTCAATACGTCGGGGCCGTGCTTCCATAGTTGACAATATGTCTTTCTTTGATACAATTACTAGTCTGCGTGTTAGGTTTTAGACAATCTGGGGAGGAATAGGTTAAAGAATGTCCTATACGGCGAGTAAGTCCTATGCGCGAATAACTGACGCAAAGGCAATGCCCCCGCTGCTTCAGATCCAGTTCAAGTTCTTCAACTTGCTTCAGGAAGAGGGTCTGGCTCAGCTGTTTGATGAGGTTTCCCCCATTGAGAGCTACAACGGCAATCTTAAGATGTACCTGCCGGGTTCTGCAGCCCGGGAGGCTCAGTTCGACCTTCATTATCGATTTCAGGAGCCACGTTACTCCAGGGAGCAGTGTATCGTCCGCGACATCACGTTCGCTGCTCCGCTCTACGTGGACGTGGCGCTCAGTAACCGTGAGACGGGCGAGATCATCCAGTCGGAGGTGTTCTTCGGTGACTTCCCGTTGATGACGGACAACGGGACGTTCATCATCAACGGCACGGAGCGGGTGGTGGTCAGTCAGCTGATCCGTTCGCCCGGGGTGTACTTCGACCTGGAGGAGGATCGCTCGACGGGGCTGAGGCTGTGCACGGCGAAGCTGATTCCGGATCGTGGCGCCTGGTTGGAGTTTGGATCACGGAAGACGGGTTATCTGACGGTTCGTTTCAATCGGAAGCGGATTCTTCCCGTCACTATTCTCCTGCGAGCGCTGGCGGCGGTCGATGACGGGATTGGGGATCCTATCCTGGAGGATGGCAGCGACGAGACGTTGTTGGCGCTGTTTGAGGATTCCGACAGTAACCCAACCCACAAATATATCCCGGACACTTTCAGGCAGGAACCAGATTGGGAGCCTAAAAGCGGACGCACTTTGGCTGAGGAGGCGTTGTTAGAGTTCTATCGCCGGATGCGCCCGGGGGACCCGGCGACGCTGGACAACGCGCGGGAGTATCTGGAGGAGCAGCTGTTCGATCCTCGCCGCTACGACTTGAAGCGGGTGGGGCGGTATAAGCTGAATCAGCGGTTGAATTTCGATGTCGATTTGGACCATCGGATGGTGACGAAGAAGGATCTGGTGGCCATCGTGCGACATATGATTCGGATCAACAACGGGATTGAGGATGCCGACGACATCGACCACCTGGGCAACCGGCGGATCAAGACGGTGGGCGAGTTGGTTCAGAATAAGCTGCGCGTCGGCCTGCGCCGGATGGAACGGATCGTGGTGGACCGGATGTCGAGCCGGGACTCGGAGTCGATGACGCCGGTCAATCTGATCAACATCCGGCCCTTCGTGGCGGCGATTCGGCAGTTTTTCGGGTCGAGCCGCTTGTCGCAGTTCATGGAGCAGACGAACCCGCTGGCGGAGTTGACGCATAAGCGGACGCTTTCGGCGCTGGGGCCGGGGGGGCTGAAGCGGGAGTATGCGGGCTTTGAGGTGCGGGACGTGCATTACACGCACTACGGGCGGGTCTGTCCGGTGGAGACGCCGGAGGGGCCGAACATCGGGTTGATTGTGCGGCTGGCGACGCACGCGCGAATCAATCCGTTCGGTTTTATCGAGACGCCTTACCGGAAGGTGGTCCGGCGGGTGGATCCGACGGCGGAGGCGCTGGTGGGCCACATCCTGCGGGAGGAGGTGGCGGATCCGGAGACGGGCGAGGTGGTTGGTGAGGCGGGGGCGAGGGTGACGGCGGAGCTGGCGGAGCAGGTGGCGGGGCTGGGGCTGCGGGAGCAGGTCCCTGTGGAGCCGGTGGTGACGGAGACGGTGGAGTATCTGTCGGCGGATCGGGAGGATCGTTGTTGGGTGGCTCAGTCTAACGTTGTGTTGGACGATGAAGGGCATTTTTTGCAGGATCGGGTGACGGTGCGCCACGCTGGCGATTTCCGAACAGTGTCCCCGCGGCGGGTGGACTACATTGACGTGGCTCCCAACCAGGTGGTGGGGGTGTCGGCGGCGCTGATTCCGTTCCTGGAGCACGACGACGCGAACCGGGCGTTGATGGGCTCTAACATGCAGCGGCAGGGGGTGCCGCTGCTGGAGCCGGAGGCGCCGATCGTGGGGACGGGGATGGAGGGGTCGGCGGCGCGGGACTCGGGCCAGGTGGTGTTGGCGGAGGACGACGGCGAGGTTGTGAGCGTGACGGGGAGGCGGGTGGCGGTTCGCCATGCCGACGGGCTGAGGACGTACGCGTTGCGGAAGTTTGAGCGTTCGAACCAGAGCTCGTGCATCAACCAGAGGCCGGTGGTCTACAAGGGACAATACGTGAAGAAGGGGGATGTGCTGGCCGACAGCTCGTCCACACAGGACGGGAATCTGGGGATGGGCCAGAACGTGCTGTGTGCTTTCCTGTCCTGGGAGGGTGGAAACTACGAGGACGCGATTCTGATCAGCGAGCGATTGGTTCACGACGATAAGTTCACGTCGATCCACATCGAGGAGCACGAGATTGAGGCGCGGAACACGAAGCTGGGGCCGGAGGAGATCACGCGGGACATTCCTCACGTAGGCGACACGGCGCTGCGTGACCTGGACGAGCAGGGTGTGATCCGCGTGGGGGCGGAGGTGGGCCCGTTGGACATTCTGGTGGGGAAGATCACGCCGAAGGGTGAAAAGGAGTTGAGCCCGGAGGAGAAGCTGCTGCGGGCTATCTTTGGCGAGAAGGCGCGGGACGTGAAGGACTCTAGCCTGCGGATGCCCCACGGTGAGCGGGGGACGGTGGTGGACGTGAAGTCCTTCGACCGGGAGGAGCACCGAGATCTTCCGACGGGGGTGGAGGAGCGGGTGCGGGTGAACGTGGCTCAGCTGCGTAAGCTGACAGAGGGGGACAAGATGGCCGGGCGCCACGGCAACAAGGGGGTGGTCTCCAAGGTAGTCCCGGTGGAGGATATGCCCTTCTTGCCGGATGGGACGCCGGTGGACATACTGCTCAGTCCGCTGGGGGTCCCGGGCCGGATGAACATCGGCCAGATCCTGGAGACGCACCTGGGTTGGGCGGCGTCTCGGCTGGGCTTCCGGGCGGTGTCGCCGGCGTTCGATGGGGCGACGGAGTCCCAGATCGAGGCGGATCTGGCTCGGGCCTGGCTGGTCGACCGAGCGTGGAAGGAGATCACGGAGCGGGCCTGGGCCTGGTTGAAGGCGCAGGAGTATCCCCTGGAGTCGTTGACGTCTGAGGATGAGGCGCGTCTGCTGTACGTCCTGGGCTGGCTGGAGGATGGAGATTACAACGTCCAGCAGCTGCTGAGAGATGAGGTGTACGCGCGCCGAGCGGTGCTCCGGGAGTGGCTGCGGGAGCAGGGGCACGACCCGGACGATCTGTTGGTCTTCGAGGACGACGGGCGGCCGATGGAGGTGAGGGACGAGGCTGATCGGCGGGTGAGGCTGGTCTGCCTGCGGACCTGGCTCGAGGATCACGGCCGGGATACGGCGGATCTGGATGGGCAGGAGGTTGAATATCTGGCCCACCAGGTGAGTCTGGAGACGGGGGATCCGCTGCCGATTCTGGGGAAGATGACGCTTTATGATGGCAAGACGGGCGAGGCGTTTGACCGGCCGGTGACGGTGGGATATCGACATATTATGAAGCTACATCACCTGGTGGAGGACAAGGCGCACGCGCGGTCGACGGGTCCGTACAGCCTGGTGACGCAGCAGCCACTGGGGGGGAAGGCGCGCTTCGGCGGTCAGCGGTTCGGCGAGATGGAGGTCTGGGCGCTGGAGGCGTACGGGGCGGCCCACTCGCTCCAGGAGATGCTGACGGTGAAGTCGGACGACGTGCAGGGGCGGGTGGAGGTCTACGAGTCGATCGTGAAGGGAGAGCCGGTGAAGGAGGTGGGCGTTCCGGCGTCGTTCAAGGTCCTGGTGAAGGAGCTGCAGAGTCTGGGGCTGGGCGTCGAGGCGATCACGCGGGATGGGGAGGTGCTGCGCTTCGGCAAGGACGAGGAGAGGACGCGTCCTCCTCGCATCGGGATGGGGCTCCTGGACCTGCGGCGATAGGCCTGGGATCTGAGGGGCATCAGCGGCGTTCGAGGCTTCGATGAGGGGGTCGCACCCCGCCGAGGGGGTGAGGAGGACCCTCCGGGTTTCGGACGATCTGGCGCGGTGTGCTGTGGTGCGTCAGGTGACTTGGTTGCGAGGGCCTTGGCGCGCTTGGACGAGGCCCCATGGGGCTGGATGTGTGGTCCAGGGCACCGCTGGCTGATTTGACTTCTATCTGCTTTGTGGTAGAATATGTGCTCGCTGGATGGGCAGCAGCCTTACTGTCCTGTTGCCTTTGACAGCTGGAGAAGTTTACGATCACGGAAGGGGCCATCAATGCGGGTGGATGGCCCTTTTCTCTGAGTTTGCAAAACGTTGAGACCGGGGACTGGTAAGACGAGTTGATGGAGGGTAGTGGTGCCTACGATCAATCAGTTGGTGCGAAAGGGACGAGATGTCAAGGAAGATAAGCCGAAAGCGCCGGCGCTTCATTATCGGTATAACTCGCTGAAGCAGACGCGCACGAAGCAGCCCGACGGCGCGCCTCAGAAGCGGGGGGTGTGTACGCAGGTGCGGACGATGACGCCGAAGAAGCCTAACTCGGCGCTGCGTAAGATCGCCCGCGTGCGGTTGACGAACGGTATCGAGGTCACGGCCTACATCCCGGGTGAGGGGCATTCGTTGCAGGAGCACTCGGTGGTCCTGGTTCGCGGGGGGCGTGTGAAGGATTTGCCGGGGGTTCGCTATCACATTGTGCGGGGCGTTTTGGACGCGCAGGGTGTGGAGGGGCGGCAGCAGCAGCGGTCGAAGTACGGGACGAAGAAGTCAGAGTAAGCCGCTACGCTTCAGTAAGCCGCT
>CAZEQC010000024.1:26060-46009 GCA_964514285.1 uncultured Anaerolineales bacterium
TAAGCCGCTGCGCTTACGAGTAGTAGGATTGGAGCAAGGGTTAGACGATTATGCCTCGAAAGTACAAAGCACCGAAGCAAAGTGTTCAGCCAGACGTGCGTTTTAACAGCGTGATGGTGTCCCATCTGATCAACAGGCTGATGATCGGGGGCAAGAAGAGTGTCGCTCAGCGTATCATGTATGAGACGCTGGATCGGATTGAGGAGAGGACGGGCAAGCCCCCCTTGGAGATCCTGGAGAAGGCGGTGGGCAACGTGAGGCCCTCGCTGGAGGTGAAGCCCCGGCGTGTCGGTGGGTCGACGTACCAGATTCCGGTGGAGGTGCCGCGCGGCCGGCAGGCCAGTCTGGCTATGCGGTGGCTTCTGGACGCTGCTCGGACCCGTCCCGGTCATTCGATGGCGGAGAAGTTGGCTGCCGAGTTGATGGACGCAGCGAATGAGTCGGGTGTGGCCTACCGGAAGAAGGAAGAGATGCACCGCATGGCGCAGGCGAACCGGGCCTTCGCGCATTATCGGTGGTAGATTCGCTGGTTTATCTCGTTTAGAACTTTTACAAGGTTTTGTGTTCAATGAGGGTGTTTAGGGGCTGCGAGCGAGGAAACTGACGATGGCGAAGCGACACCCTCTGAACCGCGTGCGAAATATCGGGATTATTGCCCACATCGACGCCGGTAAGACGACGACGACGGAGCGGATCCTCTTCTACACGGGGCGCACCCATCGGATGGGGAGCGTGGACGAGGGGACGACGGTGACGGATTGGATGGAGCAGGAGCGCGAGCGAGGTATCACGATCACGGCAGCTGCGGTGACGTGCTTCTGGCAGAAACATCAGATCAACATCGTCGACACGCCGGGTCACATCGATTTCACGGCGGAAGTCCAGCGCAGTTTGCGGGTGTTGGACGGCGGCGTGGTGGTGTTTGACGCTATGGCCGGGGTGGAGCCGCAGTCGGAGACGGTATGGCGGCAGGCGCAGGCGTTTGGCGTGCCGTTGGTGGCGTTCATCAATAAAATGGATCGATTGGGGGCCGATTTCTCCCGGGCCATCGACACGATGCGAGATAAGCTGGCTGCCAACCCCGTCGCCATCCAGTGGCCCATCGGTCGCGAGGAGGATTTCCGCGGTGTGGTGGATCTTCTGGAGATGGAAGGGGTTGTCTGGTCGGATGAGTTAGGCGCCGAGCCAGAGAAGGTTGCGATCCCGCCGGAGATAGAGAAGGTGGTTCGCGAGGCTCGAGAGCGGGCGGTAGAGCAGATCGTCGAGACGGATGACGAGCTGATGTTGCTCTATCTGGAGGGCGAGGAGGTGTCGGTCGCCCAGCTGCGAGGGGCCCTGCGCCGGGCCACGCTTTCGGGGGAATTGCAGCCGGTCTTGTGTGGGTCGGCGCTGCGGAACAAGGGCATTCAGCCGTTGCTCGATGCAGTGGTGCATTATTTGCCGTCGCCCGCAGACGTGCCGCCGGTGGAGGGTGTCAATCCCTACACGGAGAAGGTGGAGACGCGACCGGCGGATGCCGATGCGCCTCTGGCGGCGTTGGTCTTTAAGATCGCCACGGATCCGTATGTGGGGCGCCTGGCCTATTTTCGGGTCTATTCCGGCGAGATAGAGGCTGGGTCCCGGGTGACGAACTCGGTGAAGGAGCGGAAGGAGCGGGTGGGTAGGCTGCTCCGCATGTTCGCCGACCACCGCGAGGAGGTCGATGTCCTTCGGGCGGGGGACATTGGCGCCACGTTGGGGCTGAAGCACACGTTCACCGGCGAGACGCTGTGTGCGACGAGCGCGCCGATCGTGCTGGAGTCGATTTCGTTCCCGGAGCCGGTGATCTCGGTGGCTGTTGAGCCGAAATCAGCGGCCGATGAGGAACGTCTGGCCGAGGGGCTGCAGTCGCTGGCGGAGGAAGATCCCACGTTCGTGGTGGCGACGGACCCGGACACGGGGCAGACGCTGATCAAGGGCATGGGAGAGCTGCACCTGGAGATCCTCACCGACCGCCTAAAGCGGGAGTTTGGCGTGGAGGGCCGCATCAGTCGACCGCGGGTGAGTTATCGGGAGACGATCACCGAGCCGGCGGTTGGGGAGGGGGTCTTCGACCGAGAGACCGGTGGGCGGTCCCATTTCGCCAAGGTGACGCTGGAGGTCGAGCCCTTGCCCGCAGGGGACGGAGGGGACAGACGATCTCCCTTCGTTTTTGAGAGTGCACTTCCCGAGGATGCCTTGCCGGAGGCGTTCATCGGAGCTGTGCAGCAGGGTTGTCGTGAGGCGATGGAGAGCGGCGTTCTGGTTGGCTATACGTTGGTCGACGTGAGCGTGCGCCTGGTGGATGCTAGGTTGGTGGAGGCGTCCGCCACGGCATTGGCTTTCAAGGTGGCGGGCACGAAGGCCTTTAATGACGCGATAGAGCGGGCGGAGCCCGTGCTCTTGGAGCCGCTGATGGATCTGGAAGTCGTGGCGCCGGAGGCGTACACCGGCGATGTGATGTCCGATTTGAACGCGCGAGGTGCTGAGATAAGGAAGATGGCCTCGCGGGCGGGAGACAGTCGAGCGATACGTGCCTTTGTCCCGCTGGCGAAGATGTTTGGTTACGCGACGAGTTTGCGCAGCCTGACGCAGGGACGGGGAATGTTCACAATGGAATTTGATCGTTATGCGCAAGTTGACCAGCAGCGAATGGACGCACTTATTGAAGGCGGAGGCTGGTAAGGACCACTAGCATAAAGGAGTGAGACATGGCGAAGGAAGTATTTGAACGCGAGAAGCCCCACGTAAACGTGGGTACGATCGGGCACATTGATCATGGCAAGACGACGCTCACCGCGGCTATCACGAAGGTTCTTGGTCTCAAGGGTCTGGCCGACTACAAGGCTTATGACCAGGTAGCCAAGGCTGATGCGAAGATGTTCCGCCGTGATGCGACCAAGATCCTGACGGTGGCCATTGCCCACGTTGAGTACGAGACGGAGAATCGTCACTACGCTCACATCGATTGCCCTGGTCACCGCGACTACATCAAGAATATGATCACCGGGGCGGCCCAGATGGATGGATCGATCCTCGTGATCTCGGCGGCGGATGGGCCCATGCCTCAGACGCGGGAGCACGTGCTTCTGGCTCGCCAGGTTGACGTACCGGCCATCGTCGTCTTCTTGAACAAGGCGGATCTGATGGATGATCCGGAGCTGCTGGAGCTGGTCGAGCTGGAGACGCGAGAGCTGCTCGATGGCTATGGCTTCCCCGGTGATGAGATTCCGATCGTTCGCGGCAGCGCTCTGGAAGCACTGCAGAGCGAGAACGAGGACCCGGAGGCACCGGAGTATCAGCCGATCTGGGAACTGATGCACGCGATTGACGAGTACATCCCCACCCCGGTGCGGGACGAGGACAGGCCGTTCCTGATGCCGATCGAGGACATTTTCTCGATCAAGGGGCGTGGCACGGTTGTGACCGGGCGCGTCTCGCGTGGCGCGATGGAGCCGATGACGGACGTCGAGATCGTTGGGCTCCAGGATGACCCGATTGAGACGGTGGTCACCGACATGGAGATGTTCCACAAGAAGCTGGAGAGTGTGATCGCCGGTGACAACGCCGGGTTGCTGTTGCGCGGTGTGGATCGAGAAGAGGTGCAGCGTGGTCAGGTCGTCGCGGCCCCGGGCAGCATTGAGCCTCACGACCACTTTATGAGCGAGGTCTACGTCCTCCGTAAGGACGAGGGCGGGCGCCATAAGGCGTTCTTCACGGGTTATCGTCCGCAGTTCTACATTCGGACGATGGACGTGACCGGTGAGATCACGTTGCCGGAGGGTGTGGAGATGGTTATGCCTGGCGACCGGGTGAACTTGGAGGTCAAGCTCATCGAGCCGGTTGCTGTGGAGAAGGGAATGCGCTTCGCTATCCGTGAAGGCGGCTTGACCGTCGGCGCTGGCGCTGTATCCGAGATCTTGGACTAGGTTAAAGCATGGCGACGCAGGAGAAAATCCGCATCCGGCTGAAGGCATACGATCATCGCGTGCTCGATGAATCCGCCAAGCGGATCGTTGAGACCGCTGAGCGGACGGGGGCGAAGGTTTCCGGCCCCGTTCCTCTCCCGACGAAAATCGAGCGTTTTACCGTTCGACGGTCGACGTTTGTTCATAAGGACTCTCACGAGCACTTCGAGATTCGCACACATAAGCGACTTATCGACGTGATCGAGCCTGATGACAAGACGATCGACTCGTTGATGCGACTTAACCTGCCAGCCGGCGTAGACATCGAGATTAAGCTGTAGAGAGAGTCGGGGCGGGGCGGAAAATAATGGAGGAGGGAGCGACGTTCTTACTCCCTCCTCCAGGGTTGTACTGCCTATGTGCGCCGGAAGTCTCCGATGACTTCCAGGCTGTGGTGAGGGCGGTGCGCCGCCGCCGACGGACAGTGGCTGACGGGTTTCAACTTGATTGACAGGAAGGTAGTATCGTGAAGGCAATTCTGGGTAAGAAAGTTGGCATGACGCAGATATTCAATGAGAGCGGCGAGGCCGTCCCTGTGACTGTTATGGAGGCGGGCCCTTGTTATGTGACTCAGATCAAGACGCTCGAGAAAGATGGCTATCGTGTCGCCCAGCTGGGCTTCGAGGAGGTTGAGGCCCGGAAGCTCTCGGCGGGCGAGAAGGGGCATTTGAACCGGAGCGATCTGCCCCCCTTGCGTCATCTGCGAGAGGTGCCTCTCAGCGAGGACGAGGATCTTGAGGAGGGGCAGCGCATCGCTGTCGATGTGTTCGAGGTCGGGGATCACGTGGATGTCGTCGGTGTGTCGAAGGGGCGCGGCTTTGCAGGAGGCGTCAAGCGCTATGGATTCGCTGGTGGCCCAAAGACGCACGGGCAGTCGGATCGACATCGGGCGCCGGGCTCCATCGGAGGAACCACGCACACGTCGAAGGTGTGGAAGGGGCAGCGCATGCCGGGGCGGATGGGAAATGAGCGCGTCACGGCCCAGAACTTGCGGGTGGAGATGGTGGATCCCGAACGCAACCTATTGGCGGTCCACGGCAGCGTGCCTGGCGCGAGAGGTGGGCTCGTGGAGATCAAGCGAGCGCGCAAGTCGAGCGAGTTGCGCAAGATGCGTGGGTCTAGCTGACCAGCGAGTATAGGTGAGGTTCATGATGCAAGTATCGATGTATGACATGAGGGGTGAGAAGGCCGGGGATGTTGAGTTGCGTCCCGACATCTTCGAGGCGCCGATTAACGTGCCGCTGATGCATCAGGCGTTTGAGCGACAGAGAGCGCAAGCCCGCTTGGGGACGCATGAAACACAGACGCGCAGCGAGGTGAGTCGGACGACGCGTAAGTGGTATCGCCAGAAGGGAACGGGGCGGGCGCGGCACGGCAGCCGCAAAGCCAACCTCTTCGTCGGCGGTGGTGTCGCCCATGGGCCGAAGGTGCGCGATTATTCAAAGAAGATGCCGCGCAAGATGCGGCGAGCTGCTCTCCGTGCGGCGCTCTCGGCCAAGGCGAAGGAAGAGGAGATCGTCGTGGTGGATGTGCTGGAGATGGACGTTCCCAAGACGAAGCGTATGGCCTCCACGCTCAAGAGCCTGGGAGCAGATGGGAGTGTCCTACTTGTCCTGCCAGAACGGAACGAGGTGGTGGAGAAGAGCGCGCGTAACTTGCCAAATGTCAAGGTATTAAACGCCAATTATCTCAACATCCGTGATCTGTTGTCGTACGATAAGATTCTGATGACGATGGATTCGCTGCAGGTTATCGAGCGCAACTTGGGGACGGAGGCACGGTGAGCGATGAATCCCTATGAAATTATCATCCGACCGATTGACACTGAGAAGACCCGCTTTCAGGCGTCGGAGTTGGGCAAATACACCTTCGAGGTGCATCCCGGCGCCAACAAGATGGAGGTCAAGCAGGCGATCGAGGTCATCTTTGAGGTAGAGGTATCTGCGGTCAATACCTTGATCATGCCAGCCAAGCGGGGATGGCGTTCATACCGCGGGCCCTGGAAGAAGGCTGTCGTCACGCTTGCCGAAGGGGAACGTTTGAACGTGTTTGAGGGAGTAACATAGTATGGCTGTCAAAGTTTATAATCCGACGTCGCCTGGTCGGCGTGGACGGACTGATCCGACGTTTGACGAGATCACGCGTACCGAGCCCGAGCGCAGTCTTTTGCGGCCGTTGCATAAGAAGGCTGGGCGGAACGTTCATGGGCGGATCACGGTGCGCCATCGCGGCGGAGGACATAAGCGGAAGTATCGACTGATTGATTTCAAGCGCGACAAAACGGGTGTTCCCGCCGTCGTGGACAGTATTGAGTATGATCCGAACCGCTCGGCTCGCATTGCTTTGTTGGTCTACGGCGACGGCGAGAAGCGCTACATCATCGCGCCGCTGGGGCTGCAGGTGGGCGATCGGGTGATGAGTGGTGAGGATGCCGAGATCGACCGCGGGAATGCGCTGCCGTTGGAGCGGATTCCCACCGGGACTATGGTGCACAACGTTGAGTTGACGCCTGGGAAGGGCGGCCAGATCGCACGGTCGGCGGGCACCTCGGCGCAGGTTATCGCCAAGGAAGGGAAGTACGTCACGGTGCGCCTTCCCAGTGGCGAGATCCGGCAGTTCCAGCGCAAGTGTATGGCGACGATTGGTCAGGTTGGTAACGTCGAGCACGGCAATATCAAGCTGGGTAAGGCTGGTCGCAAGCGCTGGCGCGGTTGGCGTCCGACGGTGCGCGGGTCTGTTATGTCGCCGCGTGATCATCCCCACGGCGGTGGTGAGGGTCGTGTGGGCATCGGTATGCCGAGCCCGAAGACGCCTTGGGGGCAGAGAACGATGGGCAAGAAGACTCGTACTCGAAGCAAGAAGTCCGATAAGTATATCGTGCGTCGACGCGGTAAGCGACGCCGGTAGTCTAGCCGATTGGAGATCGGCCTTGGGCTGCCCGGTGACTGCGTTGACCCGTCGTAAGGAGGAATCGGTATGGCACGTTATCCATTTATAAGTGCGAAACTCCTGGATAAGATTGAGGAGATGAATCGAAAGGGAGAGAAGAAGGTCATTCGTACCTGGTCTCGATCTTCGACGATCTATCCTCAGATGGTCGGCCACACGATCGCCGTGCACGATGGACGGCGACACGTCCCGACCTACATCACGGAGGATATGGTTGGTCACAAGCTGGGCGAGTTCGCTCCCACGCGTACGTTCCGAGGGCATCGGAGGCGGGAGAAGAAAGGCCGAGTGATGAAGAAGAGGCCCGGGGAGTAGGGAGAACAATGGGTACGGAAGTAGTCGCCCGGGCAAAGCATATTCACATGTCGCCGCGCAAGGTCCGCCGAGTGATCGATGAGGTTCGAGGGTTGGACGCCGAAGAGGCGCTGAATGTCCTGGCCTTTCTGCCTCACGCTGCAGCGCGCCCTGTGACAAAGGTAATTCAATCGGCTATCGCGAACGCGGAGGAGAACCTCGGTATTCCGCGCGAGGAGTTGTACGTGGCAAAGATCACGGCTGATGAGGGCCCCGGCGTGATGCCTGGCAAGGGACGTCGGCGGCGCTATGGCGCGCGTGGTCGTGTCAAGATGGTCCGTAAGCGTTCTTCACATATCACGGTCGTGCTGGAAGAGAGAGAGTAAGGAGGAGGGATTTGGGGCACAAGGTTCATCCTTATGGGTTTAGAATCGGAGTCATCCGAGACTGGAAGTCACGCTGGTACGCGGAAGGGGACGAGTATGCGGACCTTCTGCACGAGGATCTGGATATCCGAGATCATATCGAGGATACCGCCACGCGGCGGGCTGCCATTGCGCGGATTGAGATTGAGCGTTTCCCTAACCAGGTTTCTATAACTGTGTGGACGGCCAAGCCTGGCATCGTCATCGGGCGCCGCGGGTCCAACGTCAAGAAGATACGGCGTGCGCTGGAGGATTTGACTGGAAAGCGTACGTCTATTGATGTCCAGGAGATCGAGCAGCCGGAGTTGGATGCCAGGTTGGTGGCCAACAACATCGCTTCTCAGTTGGAGAGGCGGATCTACCACGGGCGTGCCATGCAGCGGGCGGTGAGCTCGGCGATGGATGCCGGTGCCGAAGGCATAAAGGTTGAGTGCAAAGGACGCCTGTCTGGGTCTCAGATGGCTCGTCGCGAGTGGCGACACGAGGGGCAGGTGCCCCTGCAGACCCTCCGCGCTAATATTGATTTTGCCCGGGATGAGGCCGCCACGACCTATGGTAACATTGGAATCAAGGTCTGGATTTACAAGGGCGAGATTCTTTCCGAAGAAGAGGCAGAGGAACAGCCCTTCGTCGTCTAGTGACGAAGGATTGATTGGGAGTTAAGACGATGTTGATGCCAAAACGTGTTAAGTATCGCAAGCAGTTTCGCGGCCGTATGAGGGGTAAGGCGACGAGAGGGAACGAGGTTTCGTTCGGAGAGTATGGCCTCCAAGCCCTGGAGCCGGGCTGGATCACGGCACGACAGATCGAGGCTGCACGGACGGCCGTAGTCCGCCACGTCCGGCGTCGCGGTAAGAATTGGATCAGGATCTTCCCCGACAAGCCGGTCACAGCGAAGCCGGCAGAGACGCGTATGGGCAAGGGGAAGGGCGAGGTCGATCATTGGGTGGCTGTGGTTCGTCCAGGTCGGATTATGTTTGAGCTCAGCGGCGTATCTGAGGAGATGGCACGTGAGGCATTCCGTCTGGCTTCCCATAAGCTGCCCATCGATTGTCAGTTTGTAAAGCGTGAAGATATCGCTGGTGGAGAGTGATAGATGGTAGAAGCACGAGAGATTCGAGATTGGACGACCGACGAGATAGAGCATCGACTTGACGAGGCTCATCGGGAACTCTTCACCCTGCGTCGCCAGTTGGATTTGGGGCGTCTGGAAGATTTCAATCAGATCTCGCGGGTGAAGCGAGCTATTGCTCGGATGAAGACGATTCTCCGAGAGCGAGAATTGATCGCCGAGATGATGGAGGAGGCACGGTGAGAGGGCAGGGTAGAGAGATGGTCGGAAGCGTTGTAAGCGCGAAGATGGACAAGACGGTGGTGGTGGAGGTCGAGCGTCTAGCTCGCCACCCGATGTACGAAAAGGTGATGCGCTTGCGCAAGAAGTACAAGGCTCACGATGAGGAGAATACCTGTCGTTCCGGTGACATCGTCCGCATCGTGGAGTCTCGACCCTTGAGCCGTGAGAAGCGCTGGCGCGTCGAGGAGATACTGGAGCGTTCCGAGATACCGGAGGTAGGGCGATGATCCAGCAGGAGAGCAAGGTTCGGGCTGCTGACAACACTGGTGTGCGAGAGCTTAACGTCATTCGCGTCACCGGTGGGGCAGCCCGCAGGTACGGTGGCGTCGGCGATATCGTCATCGCCAGTGTCAGGAACGCTGCCGCGCGGTCTCAGGTGGAGAAGGGAGAGATTGTGCGGGCGGTGATCGTTCGCACGGCCAAGGGGCACCGCCGCTCCGATGGGTCCAGCATCCGCTTTGACGATAACGCAGCGGTGATTCTGGAGGGGGCGAGCAGCAACCCCCTCGGCACGCGTATCTTCGGCCCCGTGGCCCGTGAGTTGCGGGAGAAGGGGTTTATGAAGATTGTGTCGCTGGCTCCTGAGGTGGTCTAGGTAGAACGGTTGAGAGGTGGTAGAGTGAACCGAATCAAAAAAGGGGATACCGTAGAAGTTATCTCTGGAGACGGGCGAGGACTTCGTGGGCAGGTGAAGCAGGTGAAGCCCGACAAGAAGCAAGTGATTGTCTCTGGAGTCAATGTTGTCAAGAAACATCAGCGCCCGATGCGCGCTGGGCGGCGCGAGGTTCAACCCGGCATTATTGAGTTTGAGGCGCCAATTCACAGCTCTAATGTGATGCTCGTTTGCCCTGAATGCAATCAGCGTACGCGCGTTGGGTTCGAGCGTGAAGGCGGGCGTAAGGTACGGGTTTGCAAGAAGTGCGGCGAGAGGATTCCAAGCTAGAGGGGTAGATAGATGCAGCGATTGAAGAAGCGTTATCGCGATGAGATCCGACCCACGATGAAGGAGGAGTTCGGATACGATAACATTATGGAGGTGCCTGGCCTGTGGAAGGTCGTCGTCAACGTCGGTGTCGGCGAGGGCTTGGATAATCCAAAGGCGCTGGATCACACGGTACAGGACCTTATGACGGTCACGGGGCAGCGACCGGTTGTTACTCGAGCGAAGCGGTCGATCTCTGCTTTCAAGATCCGCGAGGGCGATCCGATCGGTGTCAAAGTCACCCTCCGCGGTGCACGCATGTGGGCTTTCGTGGATCGTCTGTGCAACGTGGCGTTGGCGCGTCAGCGCGACTTCCGCGGCGTCAAGGACAAGCTGGATGGACGCGGGAACTACACGGTTGGCTTGAATGAGCAGTTGGTCTTTCCCGAGATCGACATCGAAGAGGTTGACCAAGTACGAGGGATGGAGATAACTCTGGTCACGACGGCGGCGACGGATGAGGAAGGACGTCGGCTGTTGGAGTTGATCGGGATGCCATTTCGTCGCTCAAGTCAGTAGCGCACATCAGCCACATCAGCTAGGGACTTGTCCATTATCAACTTCGTAGTTTTCACCGAGTAGACAGGGCTGAAAGTACGAAGTTATTTGTGGACGACTACTAAGAGGAGTGAGTATGACGAGAAAAGCATTGATCGAGCGAGAGAAGGATCGCAAGTACGAAGTGCGCGAGGTGAATCGTTGCAAGCGTTGTGGCCGACCACGGGGCTATATGCGCCGCTTTCAGCTATGCCGTATCTGCTTCCGGGAGTTGGCTCTTAAGGGCGAGATTCCTGGTGTGAGGAAAGCGAGCTGGTAGTGAAGGAGCGGTGTTTGGGGACTTTGCCGCGGGGAGATCTTATCCAATGACGATATCTGATCCAATATCTGATATGTTAGCACGAATTCGCAATGCCTTGACGGTTGGCTACGAGCAGGTCACCCTGCCTTCGTCCAAGATGAAGGCTGCGATTGCCGATATCCTCAAAGAGGAAGGATTCATCGAGGACTATCATGTGGTGGACGACCATCCACAGCCAAACTTGGTTATTGACATCAAGTACGTCGGCGAGAGGAAGGAACGCCATCCGGTCATCCGAAAGATGAAGCGCGTCAGCAAGCCTGGTCAGCGCATCTACCGAGGAGCTTCCGACCTGCCGTGGGTGAGGAGTGGTATGGGTATCGCAATCGTGACGACGTCCAAGGGTGTGATGACTGCACAACAGGCCCGCCGTTTGGGCGTGGGCGGCGAAGTATTGTGCTACATTTGGTAGCTGGTTGGAGGAGGACATAGAATGTCACGAGTGGGAAGAATGCCTGTCCCTCTGCCCGAGGGCGTCCAGGTGGATATTCGAGGAAGTCGCGTGACCATGTCGGGGCCGAGAGGCGAGCTTGCGCGCGAGTTTCACCCTGATATGGAGATCGCGCTGGAGGACGGGCAGCTGGAGGTGCGCCGCCCGACAGATCAGCGGCGCCATCGCGAGCTGCACGGTCTGACGCGCTCCTTGCTGAACAACATGGTGATCGGTGTGACCAAGGGCTACGAGAAGAAGCTGGAGATCCGAGGCGTTGGCTACCGTGTGGAGCTTGAGAACGATGGGTCGCTGGATCTGCAGTTGGGGTTCTCGCATCCTGTGCGAGTCAGTCCTCCAGAGGGGGTTGAGTTCGACGTCCAGCCCCGGAAGAAGATCATCACGGTGAGTGGCGTCAGCAAGGAAGTGGTGGGCCAGGTGGCGGCGGAGATCCGTGCTTGGCGTCCGCCGGAGCCTTATCAGGGCAAGGGCGTTCGCTACCTTGGTGAGTACGTGCCCCGCAAGGCTGGTAAGGCTGGCAAGATTGGTGCTGGCACCTACTAGGTTAGACAGTGAGTTGAAGGTGAGATATGCCAGGAGTTGATCGCGAAGCGGCTCGACGCAGACGACACGAGCGCATCCGGAGGAACGTCTTCGGGACGCAGGATCGGCCGCGCCTAAACATCTTCCGCAGTTTGCAGCACATCTACGTGCAGATTATCGATGACTGGGCCGGCCATACGTTGGTCTCCGCTTCTACTATTGATTCGGAGATCGAGACGCAGCTCGACGGCCTTTCGAAGACCGAACAAGCTCGGGTGGTGGGTGAGGTCGTGGCGGAACGGGCGCTTGATAAAGGGATTGAGAAGGTGGTCTTGGATCGCGGCGGGTATAAGTATCACGGCCGCGTGAAGGCCCTGGCGGACGCAGCCCGCGAGAAAGGGCTTGAGTTCTAGGGTGACGACCGGACTTATGACTAGGTTTATGACTGGGTTTGTGGAGGCAGCATGGCGAGAAATAAGGAACTAGACGAACACGTCGTAGATATCACACGGGTTGCGAATGTGGTCAAGGGCGGGCGCCGGTTTGCGTTCCGTGTCGTGGCTGTCGTGGGTGATAACAACGGACGCGTTGGTATGGGCGTCGGCAAGGCCCGGGGTGTGCCTGATGCGATTCACAAGGCTATGGATCGGGCGCGGGACGACATGGTCAGGGTGCCCCGCCTGGGAAGCACTATTCCGCACGAGGTGATGGGTATCTGCGGCGGGGCTCGCGTGATGCTGAGACCTGCTGCTCCTGGTACGGGCGTTATCGCCGCCGGGAACGTGCGAGCTGTGATGAAGGCGGCCGGCATCGATGACGTCCTCACCAAGTCCCTGAACAGCACCAACGCGCTCAGCGTGGTGCGGGCCACGATTGACGGTCTTCAGAAGCTGCGCAGCGTCGAAGAGGTAGCGCGCGAACGCGGCGTGTCGGTGGAGAAGGTGAAACCGTTCTGGAGTCGGGGACAATGACGGACCTACAGTCTAAGAAACTGCGGATCACATTGACCAAGAGCCCGATTGGCTACCCGAGCCATCAGAAGCAGACGGTGCGCAACCTCGGGCTGCGAAAGATGCACCAGACGGTGGAGCTCGGCAACACCCCAACGATCCGAGGGATGGTCGATAGCGTCAGTCATCTGGTGTCGGTTGAGATCGTCGATGACGTCGGTGATGAGGGGCCATCGGATGGAGGACCATCGGATGGGGGAACCATCTAGGCCGTTTTTTGGGCCTTTGGGTGCCTTGAGAGATGACGGCAAGAGCGGCTAAGGCCGCTTTGGCTAGAGAGTGATTGTTGGAGGCGGTTATGAAGTTGCATGAGCTTAAACCAGCGGAAGGGGCCAAGAAGAGCCGGAAGCGCGTGGGGCGTGGCACCGGCTCTGGCTACGGCAAGACCGCTGGACGTGGTATGAAGGGACAGAATGCCCGCAGCGGTGGTGGCGTTCGGCCGGGCTTCGAGGGGGGGCAGAATCCGCTCTGGAAGCGCGTTCCCAACCCGCCCGGGACAGGTTTCCGCGATCCCTGGAGGGTCGAGTTCACGCCGGTCAACGTCAAGCGGCTGATGCTCGCGGGTTTTGAGGAAGGGGATGAGGTGACGCCAGAGACGTTGGTCGAGGCGGGCGTCATCAAGCGCGCTGATGAGCTGGTGGCGATTCTGGGACGCGGTGAGATCGATTATGCTCTCACGGTCAAGGCTCATCGGTTCTCCAAGAGCGCCCGGGCCAAGATTGAGGAGGCCGGGGGCGTGGTGGAAGAGCTTCCCTGGCAGCGCGGTGGCCGCCGGACGCGGTAGGATTTCGGCAGGTGCCGCCCGGTGGCCGGGCAGGTGCTGACAGGAACCTGCCCTATATATGTAGGTCGGCTTTCCATAGCCGACGGTCTTTGAGCTAGAAACAGAGGACTGAGATCATGATTGAAGCTTTGAAGAATGCCATGACCTTGCCCGATCTGCGGCGTAAGATGCTGTACACGCTGCTGATTCTGATTGTCTACCGCCTGGCAGCTCACGTGCCGGTTCCGGGCGTGGATCAGGCAGCGCTGCAGCAGCTGCTGGCGGGTACCGGCGGTACGACGCGGCTGTTCAACCTGCTGGACATGCTCTCCGGCGGTGCGGTGGCTCGCTTCTCGGTCATGGCGAATGGCGTCTATCCTTATGTGACGGCGTCGATCATCCTCCAGCTTCTGATCCCCATCATCCCCAGCCTGGAACGGCTGGCCGAGGAGGGAGAGGCTGGCCAGGAGAAGATGAATCAGTGGACCTACTACATCACGGTGCCCCTGGGCCTCTTGCAGGCGTTGGGCCAGATTCGCCTGGTGAACGCCGGCAGTGCCACGCCGGTGTTGCCCGATTTCGGGTTCGGTACGCCCCAAAACGTGGTCTCCACGGTCGCGGTATTGGTGGCGATGACGGCGGGCACGATGTTCGCTATCTGGCTCGGCGAGCTGATCTCGGAACAGGGCATCGGCAACGGTTTGTCGCTGATCATCTTCAGCGGTATCGTGGCTCGCGTGCCGCAGAACCTGCTCAGCACGTGGACGCAGGCCCAGACGACGGGCGCGGGAGGCATCGGCATGGGCGTGTTGATGATTGGGATCTTCCTGGTCATCACGGCGTTGACGATGTTCGTCATCGTCGTCATCCAGGAGGGTGAGCGGCGTATCCCGGTTCAATATGGGAAGCGCGTGCGCGGCAGGAAGATGTATGGTGGGCAGAGCACCCACATCCCGCTGCGGGTCAACACAGCCGGCATGATCCCACTGATCTTTGCGCAGTCGATTTTGACGTTCCCGGCTGTGATCGCTCAGTTCTTCACCAGCGCCGAGAGTCCTGCGGTGGCCAGTTTTGCGACCACGGTGATGAACTTCTTCAGCGCTCAGAGTCCTTACTATGGCGCGCTCTATTTTGTGGCCGTGGTGGGGTTCACCTATTTCTACACGGACGTCATGGTCCAGCAGCAGGATCTGCCGGGCACGTTGAAGCGTCAGGGCGGGTTCATCCCTGGTATCCGACCGGGCCGCAGGACGGCGGAGTATATCAACGCTATCTATCGACGGATTACGTTGGTCGGCGCTCTCTTCCTGGGCGGCGTGGCTGTGCTGCCGTATATCGTCGATCTCTTCTTCCAGACGAGACTGCTGATCACGGCGTCGGGCCTGCTGATTGTGGTCGGCACGGTGCTGGATACGATGCGGCAGCTGGAAGCTCAGCTCTTGATGCGCCACTACGAGGGGTTCATCAAGTAGGTGGGGTTGGTGAGGATTCTATGAGCACAGTGGTTGTGTTGTTGGGTCCGCCCGGTTCGGGCAAGGGGACGCAGGCGAAGCGGTTGGTCGAGGTTTTGGGGACGCCCCACGTCTCCAGCGGCGATCTGTTTCGTCATCACTTGAGCCAGGAGACGGCGTTGGGCCTGATGGCCAAGTCTTATATGGAGCAGGGAGAGCTGGTGCCGGACGACGTGACGGTCAAGATGGTGATCGAACGCATCAGCCATCCGGACTGCGAAGAGGGCGTGATCCTGGACGGGTTCCCGCGAACGCTGAACCAGGCGGATGCGCTGGACGGTGCGCTGGAACATCAGGGGCAAGAGGTGACGGTCGTGCCGCTGATTGAGGTGAGCGACGAGGAGGTCACGAGGCGGCTCACGGCGCGGCGCACGTGCGAGGATTGCGGCGCGGTCTATAATCTGCTCTTCAACCCGCCCGAGGAGGCGGAGGTCTGCGACGTCTGTGGCGGACGTCTGTATCAACGAGAGGACGACAATCCGGAGACGGTGCGTCATCGATTGTACACATATTACAAGGAGACGTCTCCTCTGATCGGTTACTACTTCGCTCAGGGGCTCCTGGTGAGGGTCGATGGGGAGCAGTCGGTGGAGGAGGTCCACGAGGATCTGCGGAGGGTGATTGGATCGACGCAGTCATCTGGGGAGGCAGGCGGTTTCGCCTAGACGCTCGGGGAGGGAAGCCGCCGGATTGCGGGCGGAAGGCCGCCTCATCCGACGGGAGCGTTAGGGGGGAGAGCAGAGGACAAAGGGTTGGGCGAGGTTGTATGATAGCGCTTAAGTCGGAAGCGGAGATTGAGAAGATGCGGCGGGCCAACGGCATCGTGGCCGAGGTTTTGACGAAGATGCGCGAATGGGTCGCGCCGGGCGTGACGACGGGGGAGCTGGATGAGAAGGCAGAGGCCTTGATCCGCGACCGGCACGCCATCCCATCCTTCAAGGGGTATCCGCCGGGCAGTGCACACCCGTTTCCGGCATCGATCTGCGCCTCGATCAACGATGAGCTGGTGCACGGCATTCCCCGGCCGCGGGCTCTGGAGGAGGGCGACATCATCAGCATCGACGTGGGGACGATCCTGGAGGGGTATCACGGCGACGCCGCGGTGACGCTGCCGGTTGGCGAGGTGAGCCAGGAGGCGAGGGATTTGATGGCGGTGACGGAGGGCGCGCTGGAGGCGGGCATAGGTGCTGCCCAGGCGGGCGGCCGGTCCGGCGACATCTCCTGGTCGATCCAGAGGTACGTCGAGGAGCGGGGGTACGAGGTGGTGCGTGAGTACACGGGGCATGGGATCGGTCGGAAGATGCACGAGGATCCGCAGGTGCCGAATCACGGCAAGCCGGGTCAGGGGGTCTTGCTGCGCAAGGGGATGACGATCGCGCTGGAGCCGATGGTGCTGATCTCGAGCCCCCGGGTGCGCGTGTTGGATGATCATTGGACGGTGGCCTCTCGGAATGGCAAGTTGACGGCGCATTTTGAGCGCACGATTGCGATCACGGAGGGGGAAGCGGATATTCTGTCGCGATGGTAGGTGTGGACGACGGACGATGGAAAACGGAGGACGGAAGAGGGAGGTAGGACGATGAAGGTTAGAGCTTCTGTGAAGAAGATGTGCCCGAAATGCAAGATCGTTCGAAGACGGGGCACGGTGTACGTGATTTGTGAGAACCCGAAGCATAAGCAGCGCCAAGGGTAGCATTTTTTTGAGGGAGGTTGAGAGGTTATGGCACGTATTGCAGGCGTGGACTTGCCCAGGGATAAGCGCGTTGAGATTAGTCTGACGTATATCTACGGCATTGGGCGGACGCGGAGCAACGAGATTCTGGAGAAGGTGGGCGTTGACCCAGACAAGCGGGTGCGGGATCTGACGGAGTCGGAGGTGAGCGGGTTGCGTCAGACGATCGACCGAGAGTATCAGGTCGAGGGTGACCTGCGGCGGCGGATCCAGCAGAACATCCGGCGTCTGAAGGACATCCGGTGTTATCGTGGCATCCGCCACATTCGCGGTCTGCCGGTTCGCGGTCAGCGTACGCGGACGAATGCTCGGACGCGGAAGGGGCCGAAGAAGACGGTGGCCGGTCAGGGACGCCGACGCGGGCTTAAGAAGACGTAAGCGGCCCTTTCAGAGCTAGGGAGGAGTGTATGGCGAGAAAACGATTTAAGAGACGGGTGTCGCGAGGTCAGGCCCACATTCACTCAACGTTCAACAATACGATTGTGACGGTGACGGATGGGCAGGGAAACGTTCTGACGTGGGCGAGCGGTGGCTCGGTGGGTTTCCGCGGTGCGCGGAGGAGCACGTCGTTCGCGGCCCGGCAGGCGGCGAGGACGGTGGCCGGGGAGGCGATGGACAACGGCATGAGGCAGGTGGATGTGTTTGTGAACGGCCCTGGCCCGGGGCGTGAGGCTGCTATTCGAGCACTTCAGTCGGCGGGGATCGAGGTGCTGTCGATCACGGATGTGACGCCGATTCCGCACAACGGTTGCCGCCCGCCCAAGAGACGGCGAACGTAGGACGTTTGGGGACGCGTGGCTACGTCTGGTAGATGCCGACGGTCGCCATCGCCAACTGTGTAGTTTTTCAACTAGGAAGTAACGGAGGATTAAGACGTATGGCAAGATATACCGGCCCAGTTTGTAAGCTGTGCCGTCGTGAAGGTGAGAAGTTGTTTCTCAAGGGGACGCGCTGTTTTTCGCAGAAGTGTCCCTTTGAGCGGAAGAAGGGGTACCCGCCCGGTGAGCATGGTTGGGTAGCTCGCTTCCGCCGTCGCCGCCAGTCGGACTACGCCCATCAGCTGCGTGAGAAGCAGAAGGCAAAGAGGATTTATGGGCTGCTGGAGCGGCAGATGAGGCGTTTCTACGGCAAGGCTGAGGCGCGTTCGGGTGTTACGGGAGAGAATCTGTTGTCGCTGCTGGAGAGGCGGTTGGACAACGTGGTCTACCGCATGGGGTTCGCTGACTCGCGGGCCCAGGCCCGACAGCTGGTGACCCACGGTCACTTCTCTGTCAATGGGAGGCGCTTGAAGGCCCCTTCTTATTTGGTCAAATCAGAGGACTCGATCTCTGTTCGGGATGCAAGCCGCAAGCGCACCTACTTCAAGGAGCGGGCTAAGGAGCTGGACGAGGGCTCTGTGGCCGATTGGCTGACGCTGGATCCGCAGGAGATGTCAGGGCGTATGCTCAGGGAGCCAGGACGCGACGAGATCGACACGGTCTTGAACGAACAGCTGATTGTCGAGTATTACTCGCGGTAGAAGGCGGCTCGTATCGAGCTTGACGGAGGCCCGCCGAATCCGGCGGGAGCGGTTGGGGTGGGAAGCCGCCGGGCGGGGGACCGCCTGGTCCGGCTAGAGGATGAGGTCGATAGTGTGACGCCTAGAAAGCAAGGAGGCGCCGCTTGTCAGTTCAAGTGTTGCCGAGAATTGAAACGGACGTAATCTCCGAGACGTACGGGCGATTTGTGATCGGTCCGTTGGAGAGAGGTTTTGGACTTACGATAGGTAACGCGCTGCGGCGCGTGCTGCTCTCGTCGCTGAGCGGCGTGGCTGTGACGAAGGTGCATATCTCCGACGTGCCGCACGAGTTCACCACGGTCCCCGGGGCTCGGGAGGATGTGATGCGTTTCATCCTTCAGGTTAAGCAGCTGCGGTTGACGATGGATGGTGAGGAGGAGATGCATATGTCCCTCCACACGGCCGGGGAAGGGACGGTGACGGCGGGCGACATCGTCGCTCCGCCGGAGATCGAGATTCTGAACCCCGACCTCCACCTCTTGACGGTGGATGACGAGGATGCGACGATCGACATCGATTTCACGGTGGAGCAGGGTTGGGGCTATAGGGCCGCCGAAGAGGGAGAGACAGGGGTGATCGGCGAGATGCCGATCGACGCTGTGTTCAGCCCGATTCGCCGCGTGTCCTTCGACGTGGAGCGGGCCCGCGTCGGTCAGATCACGGACTATGACCGTTTGACGTTGGAGGTGTGGTCGGATGGTCGCGTGGAGCCTTTCGACGCTGTGAAGGAGGCGGCCCGCATTCTGCTGAAGCATTTGCGCTTGATTGCCGGCTTCACGTTGGATGAGGAAGGTGTGGAGCCCGCATTGGGCGAGGAAGAGGAAGCCGAAGAGGGACTGCCCAGCGAGGTTTACGATATGCCGCTGGACCAGTTGGGGTTGAGCACGCGGGTGTTCAACGCTCTCCGTCGCGCCGGCGTGAAGAACGTGGGCGAGGTGATGGAGATGCTGGAGGAGGGGGGCGAGGACGCCCTGCTGGCGGTGCGGAACGTGGGGGCCAAGTCGCTGGACGAGATCAAGGAGGCCCTGGATGAGGCGGATTTGCTAGAGACGATTGGAGGAGCGTAATGCGTCATCGCGTTGCAGGTAAGAAACTAGGTCGTTCCAGCGCGCATCGCAAGTCCTTGCGTCGCAACCTGGTGACGTCTTTGTTTTACAACGGATATGTTGAGACGACGGAGGCGAAGGCGAAGGCGGTTCGGGGGTATGCGGAGAAGCTGATCACGCTGGCCAAGAAAGGGGTGGCGGCGGCCGAGGAGGACCCCAGCCGTGGCGTCCACGCCCGACGTCTGGCGGAGAAGCGGATGCACCGCTGGGTGAAGGACGAGGAGGGGTATTGGGTCGACGTGCTGGCGATTCTGTTCGAGGAGATCGCCCCACGGTATCTGGACCGACCCGGGGGGTATACGCGGATCTACAAGCTGGGATACCGGAAGGGCGACGCGGCGCCGATGGTGTTGATGGAGTTGGTCTAGGCACTGTGCCGAGGCGGCATAGGTGCCGAAGCGGCATAGGTGCCGGAGCGGCATAGGTGCCGGAGCGGCATAGGTGCCG
>CAZEQC010000025.1:0-2569 GCA_964514285.1 uncultured Anaerolineales bacterium
ATCATGATCAACGCTCTCATGATCAGCTTCTTCGTGCGGTCTGACCTAATGATCACTCACACACCCTATTAGGGGGATTTACTCTCGTCACAGCCCCTTGCCAAACCTTGGGTGCTGGTTTGCCCAAATCCAGGACACGAGAGGGGCGCAGAAAATGATTGACACCCTACAGGTGGTACGCGTCCCCGTCGTACTCGGGGATGTCGGCCGGCATCACGTCGGACACCACACCCTGATCGAACATGGTGAGGAGCACCTTGCGCGTGCGCTGGTACCTGCCGTACTCCCTGTCGTCGTCCCACTTGCTGCCGCCGACCTGCTCGAGCTCCTTGATGAGGGCTGCTGCAAAGAGCTTGGCTCTCCCAGGCATACAGTCAGTGGTGGGCACGAAGCCCTCGCCGATGCCGTGGCTCCTGATGGCCCTCTCGAGTGCCTGGTACGCCCACTTCGGCGCGTTGACGGCGAAGGAGAGGAACACGAGCATGGCGAGCTCGACGTGGGGGTCCTCGAAAGGCATGGACCGGGTCACCCCAGTGGGAAAGGCGAGCGTGCTCACCATCTTGCCGCCGAGCACTCCACGAAAGTGGGTGCGCTCGATCATCTTCTGGAAGTGCCGGCACTCGTAGAGGACCTGCGCACGTTGGGTGTTGGGGTGGGAGAAGAGCTGGTGGACGGCGAGGCACCACAGCTTGGCGGTGCGCCAGGCCGGCCCCTCCTCGGGTACGACGCCTTGAGTGGGGGTGACGGTGTTTCGGAACACGCCCGGGGGCACGGCGACCTGGTTGGTGTCGTCCCGGAGCACGCCGTCGGGTTGGAACTCCCAGTCCTGCTCGAGCAGCAGCTCGCCGAGGTCGTAGTAGGCCACAGGGAAGAAGCAGTCGATGAAGGCGACGAGCTTCCACAGGTCGCCCCACCTCATCTGCTTGGGCAGAACGGAGACGTGCTGGCACAGCCCGGCGGTGATGCCGGTGCCGTCGGCCATGAACACGCTGCCGAAGTACCCGCCGCTCTCGACCTTGGCCGTGAGGTAGACGAGCTTCTCGAGAAACGGGTCGCTCTGGTCAGGCTTCTGCATCTCGTCGTGGCCGTAGAGCACAGGCCCAGCGAAGTCCTTGTACTTGCGGTGCTTGACCTTGTCCATCTCCTCGAGCATCTGGTCCTTCGCGGTTCCCATTCAGTCCTCCTTTCGGTAGCGATTCCACGACTTCGGGATGAAGCCACCGCGGCTCATCCACTGGTCGAGTCCAGCGATCAGGTCGACGAGGCGGTTGTGGTCCTCGACCACGTCGGTGTCCTCGTCATCAGCTCTCTCCACGATGGCCCTGATCTCTTCCAGGGCCGCTTCTGGGTCCACGCTCACCTCCTGTCGGGGTTGTTCTTCTCTTCCTGCTCGACGTCGTAGATGGCCTCGTCGAGCTTCTCGGTGATCACGCTGAGCTGCACATGGTTGAAGATGTGCTCCTCGGCCAGGGCCCCGACGATGCGGCGGACGGTCTTGGCCGTCATCAGGAGCAGCCGTAGTTGTACGCCCGTCATCAGAATGCCCTCTGGAACCTGTGGAGCTCGTCGAGGGTCTTCTTGTAGAGCTCGTTGGCCTTCTCGAGCCTCTTCTCGAGCTCGTCGACGTACTTGATGAGCTCCATGCGGTCATGAGCGGCCTGCGAGGCGTTGACCGGCTCGAGCTCACCGTTCGTGACCGGGTTCCGGGGCTCCACGGGGTTGGTCGGGTGGTTGCTGCCCGGCTTCTCCCAGTGGTGGATCGAGCCCGCCCAGACCGCCGAGCGGAGCATGATGGCATCGATGTGTTCCGGCCTCATGAGGTGCGGGCCTCCTTACCCTTGGTGAGGGCCTCGATATCGCTCTCCCTTCTTCACTCGGAACGCATCGTCTCCCCAGCCCTTCCATCGTCGGTTGAGCAGGGTCTTGTAGGCGATTCCGAGGTGTTCGGCCCACTCGGGCAGTGTCATGGACAGGCCATCGACCTCGAAGGTCTCCATGCCGGCCTCGGCCTGCTCCTGAATGGTCTGCCACTCGCAGTTCTCCTTGTAGTAGCCCTTGGTGTGGTCGAGGCGACCGAGGGAGGTGCCTTCGGGGCGCTCCCCCATGTCTTCGAGGAACGCCTCGAAGGTCTCCCATCGGTCACATGGGACGATGTCCTTGGCTCCGTAGTCCAGGAAGTCGTCCCGGCACCAGTTGAAGCACCGCTGGCGCATCATCTTCCACGAGATGTAGGTCGGGCTGATGTCCTTGCCAGCGTGGCCGTGCTTCATGCCTCATTCCCGGTGCCAGAGCTCGCTGTTCTCCTCAGGGGTGAGGATGTGGGTGCCCTTGGGCCACTCGGGCACGCTGATGGGCACCGAGAGGTCGGGGGCGTGGACGGCGCCGAGGTAGCGGAACTGGACCCAGGGCCCGAGCATTCCGCAGGGCTTGCGCCAGGCGACGCCGACCTGGGTGTGGTCCTTGCCGCAGATGGTGCAGGGCACCCTTGGGTCGAGGTAGCACTCACTGATCGGCTTGTTGATGTCCTGGATGTAGCGCTCGAACTCGAGCAGAACACCCTGCTTGCCGA
>CAZEQC010000025.1:2669-45138 GCA_964514285.1 uncultured Anaerolineales bacterium
CTGGCTGAGGATCGCCGCCATGAAGTCCGGGGCCTTGAAGAGGTTGGGCTCGGGCTTGGTGCGGTCTACGATCTTCTCCCGCCGCCAGCTGTTGAGCCCAGAAGAGCACCCAGCACCGATGCTGAGCTGCTCGGCGGCCTTCAGCCCCTCTTCCTCACCCACGAGCTCCTGCTTGATAACCCACAGGCACCAGTGTCGACCACGCAAGAACACCAGCTCGGGGCACAAGGGCTTCTCCCCGTGAACGTCCAGGCTCAGCACACACTGAGCCGACGTGCAGCAGTAGCCACACCCTATGCAGTCGTTGTTCATGCCGCCTCCTCTTCCGCACCGTACTCGAGCCTGTTGGCCTTCGCCAGAAGGTCGTAAGCCTCGTCCATGATCTCCCGGCGGTGGATGGTGAAGTCGACGCCCCGGGCCACCTGGAAGGTCACCTTGGGCCTCTTGTCGAACTCGAGTCGGTCGAGGGCCGGGCGGATCGTGTCGTAGCCGATCTTGGCCTCCCTCATCCTCTTGGCGAGGAGCGCCTGGAAGATCTCCTGCTGGTGCATGATGTGGGGAGACCCCTTGGCCTTCTCCCGCACATCGTCGAGAACACGCTGGGCGTAGAGCCCGCTCATCCACCCGTGGGTCACGTCCAGCAGACCCACCATCGTCGTCAATCGCACGTAGTACATCGGTCTCACTTCTCCTTTCGGGGCCTGTGCTCCTCCCGCTGCTCCTCGAGCCACCGCCACGTGGAGTACCACTCGACTCCGTCCGCAGTGATGAAACAGGCCGACCCGCCGAAGCCATCGAGCCTGGCCTTCGAACAGGTGTTGCCGATCTCGAACCCGAGGCAGCCATCGGGGTGGAACTTCTTCAGGTAGGCCTGAGAGATGAGGGCAGCGAACTCGTGGCCGCACGACTCGTCGTTGTGCAACCACAGGCCCTGGTTGTCGAGCTCCCAGTTGGGCGGGTAGAGGTCCTCGATAGGCTGGTTCCAGTCGGTGAGGAGGGCCACGAGGTTGTCGGGCAGCTCGTCGGTCTGCTCCTCTCCGTAGGCGTCCTCGAGGGCCTGGGCCATGCGCTTGAGCCACTCCCGCTCGGTCTCGTCCTTCGTCTTGATCATGTAGCTGAACTGAGCGTAGTAGTCAGCCATCGGCCTCCTCCTTCATCTTCTTCATGATGACAATGACGGGCGGCGGACCGCACGCCTCGCCGGGGGCAAGGAACTTCGAGCCGTCGAGCCCGAACTTCTTGGCCTCGTCGTCCTCCTCTTCCTTGAGCGGGTGCATGGGAGGCTGCGGGTCCAGGTCCTGGCAGCCGAAGCTCGGGCACTTACCGTCCTCGGGCATAACCGTGAAGTGGCAGCCCTCGCACCAGCGGAGCTCGCCGAAGCACCTCTCGCAGGTGGGCATGCTGAGCCAGATGCCGACGCCGCCGTTGCCCTCGTAGCCCAGGAACTTGGCGACGCCCCGGTGGTGCTCCTCGCAGTAGTGGCACTGCCAGACGGGCCCATCGAGGCCGTGGTTGCCGAGGATCACCGTCATGGTGTTGAGGTTGTTCGGGTTCGGATCGATTTCGTCGATCTCTTCGAGCTCCCACCCGTCGTAGGCCGGATACGGCCCGCTGGCGTTCTCCTCTATCACCTCGACGAAAGCATCGGCGATCGTCCCGTGCATGATGACGTCGTAGGCCGTGAGCTCCTGGTTGAGCCCGAACCACTTGTAGGCGTTGCCCGAAACGTAGATGGGGAAGAGCTCCCCCTCCTTGAAGAGCCAGTAGTTCGGCTCCCACCAGCACCCATCGTAGGGTGCATGCGCTTTACAGTAGAGGATCGCCGGGTCTTCACGACCCGACAAGAGCGTCCTCAACGCTTCCTTCGACATCAAGCTCTCCTTTCAGCTTCAGGGCCTTCTTCATGGCCCTCTCTGCCTTCTTCTCTGGGGGCTCCTTGTACTCGGTGGACTTCTTCCAGGCCGTCAGCTCCTGCATCTCGATGTACATCTGGTCCCGTGCCCACTGGACCTGGTCGGCGAGCTCGCCATCCTTGGGCCGGCCTGGGGGCAGCTTCGTGTCGAGGAACTGCCTGGCGATCTCGAGCTGCTTGTTCAGGATGGCTGGCAGGGGCCACTCGAGCTGCTCGAGCATCTCGACGACCACCGTCACGTCCTGCACAGTCCTAGCTTCCCAAGAGACCCGGTTGAAGAAGTTGTTCTCCTTCTGGACGAGCCTGCCGATGCCGAACACCTCGATGAGGTCAGAGACGGTCTCCTTGCGGCTGACGTGGAAGGCGCAGACCGCAGCCAGCACGTAGCGAGTCCTCGCCCCAGCCGTCTCTCCCCACGTCGTGATGTAGAAGCTACCTGCCCCTGCGAAGAGCCCCCCGAACCACCCGATCTTCTGATCATAGTCTTCCTGCTTCACTTCTTTCTCCTCTCACACACCTCTAGGGAGACCCTAACACCCACTAATATTCAAATAGTGGGGTTTATAGGACTACCTAGATACAACAAGACTGACAGGAAGAGAAGGGGGTGATCGGATCATTCGTGTTTGATCACACGCCTCCTCACCCAGTTCCTCGCCCTCCAGAACACGAACCCCAGCACGGGGAGCCCGACCAGAACACCCAGCAGGGTCTCCAGCCAGACCATCAGGCAGTGCGGGCACATCAGTTCTTCTCCTCGTCTTTCACCAGGTGAAGGTAGGTCACCTCCGCCGGCTCTTCATCCTCCTCCCTCCCCTCCATCGTGTCCAGGAAGGTCTTGACCACCGTCCGGGCGTCGATGCCCCAGTACTGAAGCAAGATGATCGTCTCGAGGATGACAACCACGGCCCCCCGACAGGCGGCCTCGAAGAGCTCCTTCGACAGGCTCTGATCGCCCTTTCCCAGAGCAGCCTCGGAGGCTGTGACAGCGAGGTCGCCCACGCCTGCGGTCAGAGCCGCCATGGTGCTGAGCGGGCCCATGCCGGACATCTGCCTTCCAGCCGCCTTGCCCCCACAGTAGCGGACCACCCTGCGGAAGATGTGGTCACGCACGCGCTCCACCTGCCCCTTGATGATGAGCTCGTTCAGGTCGCCGGCCTCGAGCCGGTCGTTGAGCTCGGCGGCGATGGCCCTCGCCTGCCTGGCGTCCATCCTCACGGTTTCGAGAGGGAAGACCATCCCTCTGAGCACGACCCGCCCCGTGGACTCCTCGGCCTCCGGGGGCGGGCTCACCTCTGCGTAGATTCGAGGCTTCTCCACACGCCCTCCTTTCATGACCAGCGAAGTCGGCTCGCTGGTCGCTCCCCTTATACCCATCCTCGGGCACGTATTGAGCTAAGACGAAAGCCCGGAAGGGGCTGACGTCGTTGGGGGTTGTGGCCTGAAGCGGCCTAGAAGTACGGGCGGATGAGCTCGACGACCTTGTTGACCTCGGCCATCGTGTAGCCGGCGTTGCGGGGGCCGCCAGCGCATCCGGCACCGCCGCCCGCCTCGGGCCCGTAGGCCTTCTGGACGAAGTAGAGGGCGACGTTGTCCTCGAAGACGGGGTTGGTGAACGCCGAGGGCTCTCGGAAGGAGAGCGTGACCTCGCCCACCTTGGGGTTGAGGGTGACGACGCAGTCGGCCATCTTGCCGTCGTGCTCGTAGAGGTGGTTCACGAACTCCTCGGACTCCCGGACGAGGAGCGAACCACCGAGCTCGGAGCGGCGGAACGACGACTTCTCGAGCTCGACCTCGGCCGCCCGCCACTCCCGGCCGGCGATGATCAGGTCATCGTCGCCGGCGAGGATCTTGTCGATGACGTCGAGGTACTCCTCGATCTGCTCGGTGATGTCGTCGACCTTGCCGTCCCGGTCGGGCCACACCTTGTTGGCCTCCTCCCACGCCCACATGGCGTCGAGTGCCTCGCCCCACCGGTAGTGGAGGGAGACGTTCTCGGAGGGCGCGTAGACGTCCCACGCCAGGCTCTCTCGAGCGACGTGCGGGCCCTCGACGTCCGCCAGGGCCGCCAACTCGGCGAAGGGGCGCGGGTAGTTGCGGCCCATGGCCGCACCGATCCCCATGACCGTGTCGTGGTCGAAGTGGCTGACGCCGATGACGTCGACGACCGGGAGGGACCCCGCCTCGGTGAGGCAGGGCGCGGGGTTGCCCGAACGGGGCCCGTGGTGGGCAAGCGTGAACTCGCTGCCCTCGACGGCGATATCGCCGTACTCGGCCTCGACCGTGCCCGTCCGCACGTTGAGGGTTGAGAGGTGATCGGAAAGGACGCTCGGGTTTCCGCACAGGATGATCTGCATGGTGGTCTCCTTTTCTTTCGGGCTACAGCGCCCGAGTCCACATTAGTCTTATCCCTACTTTTTCCGACATTTTGCAGACAGGAGATCTGACAGCTACGCGAAGTCTTCTGGCACCTCGGCGTCGTCGTAGAAGTGGCCCTGCCCCTCGGCATCGGGGCTCGGGACCTCGAAGTGGATGGGGCTCTTGTTCTTCTCCCAGCATCTCTTGTGCTGAATGTCGACCTCGACGTCGTAGGGGATGTCGTGACCGTCGACACGGCCGTAGCCGTCGTAGCTACCCTTGAGCACGGTGCCATCCTTGAACAGCGCCACGACCTCGTTCTTCCACGCCGTCTCCTTGTCGACGACGTAGGGGTTCATGACGCTGTGACCGCACCTGGTGCAGTTCCAGCTGAAGAAGCCCATGGGGCCTCCTTTCTGTTGGATCAATCGTGGTAGAGGCGGCGGATGAGCGCTCTGTCGAAGTCCGTGACTCGGCCCAGGCCCAGCGTCTCCTCGAGGGTGTCGTCCCTGGTGAGGGGGTAGATGGCGCTGGCAGGGTTCTCCGGGTCATGGGCGAGGCCGATGCCGTGCAGCAGCTCGTGGCGGGCGACGAGGAAGACGAAGCGCTCGCTGGCTGCCAGGCTCCTGATCTTCACACCACAGAACAGGCTCCCGTCCGAGAGACGACGGTGGCTCGCCCACCCGGCCGGCGGGTTCTCCACACCGACGAGGTGAGCCTCGAGCTCGATGTGGATGTCGGGCTGTGGGATGTCCAGGTCGTCCTGGGACTCCGGCAGCTCGACCAGCATCTTGAACCCGAGCTGGGCGTTGATGTCCCGGATGGCCGCCTTCACGGCACGCTCGTCGCTCTTCTGGAGCGCCTCCCACCCGACCTTCAGGGGGGTCTGCTTGCGAGGCCACACGAGGTCCTCGGGCTCGGCACAGGGCCCGTCAGGCGCCTCGAGGGCCTCGAGGGATGTGGAGTCCGCGTAGACGGCCTGGTCCCCCTGCCAGCACACTCGGAGAAGGCCTGGCTCCTTGTGCGTGGTCACGCCGTAGATGATCAGCCCGATGACGACCACCGCCAGCACGGCGGCGCCGATGGTGATGCCGATATTGATCGGCTTCTTGAACCAGCTCATTCCTCTGCTCCTTCCTCCATTTCGATAGCCTTGTCGACCGCCTCCTTCGCCTTGAGCTCAGTAGTGGTCGAGAACAGAGACCGTATCTTGGCGAGCAGGCCGGTGTACACGTACATGGCCAGCTTCTGCTCCTCGGGGGCCCACCTGTTGATGACGTTCTGGGGGATGATGTCGTTGAGCTCGTGATCCCCTCGATCGAAGAAGTTGAGCAGCAGATTGAGCTCGAGGTGGGCAAAGTCCGAGTGGACGAGGTATGTGGGCGTGACGTGCTTGGCGATGAGGATGTTCCCAACCTCCTCTGTGTCGAGGGTGCCCAGCCGACCCTCCTCACCGAACTCCTTGACCATCAGGGCCGCCTCTTCTCGCAGGGGCTTGATGATCGCCGACTGCTGGAGGGCCACCTCCCCCTTGAGCCCCATCCAGTTGAACAGAGCGGGCCTCCCCTCGGCGAACGTCTCCCTCAGCTTGTGGACCGCCTCTCCGAGATCGAGGACCCCGGTCTTGTACTGCATGGCGACTCGGCACAGGTAGGTCTCACATACCGACGGCCGCGTCCTGCTGTAGATGCGACAGCCCGTGTAGTCCGAAGGCCGACCCAGCAGGAACTTGCAGGGCATGTTGAGCACGAGCTCGCCGACGTTCGGCCCCTCGCCCTCCTTCTCGATGTGACAGAACTTCTCCTGCGGCAGGTTGTTCTCCTCGGAGATGATCTCTGCCTCTTCCTTACGAACACGGGCGCTGAGCATCACGCAGCAGAGTCCACAGCGCGTGCACAATGGGTTCGCCGGACGGTCCAGCAAGGGTTTGCCGTCGTTGGGCTCGAGCGACATCACGTCTCCTTCGCACGGTAGGCTTCGAGGACGCCTGGAAGCTCCCCCTTGCCGAACTCCACCTTGCCCATGACCCTCAGTCGCTTCAGGTGCCCGATGATGGCCATGTCGCTCCACTTCCTTGTAGGGTCGAGGTGGAGCGCCTTGATGCCGATCTCTCGGTAACTGTGCCACCCCGGGTTGCCCTGAAGCCACTTGAGGATGAGCATCTCTCGCTTGCGCATCAGTTCTTCGAGGGCGGCATCTGCTTGACCACCTTCGAGGGTACCTTCTGTCGCATCGAGGGATCCTTCGGGAGGTGGCCGAAGCCCCGCAGGGCACCCTTGAACGCCCCGATGACCTCGACGATGGCGTCGGTGACTTCCTTGTCTCTCTCCTGCTCTGGTGTCATCTCTTCTCCTTTCCCCAAGCCTTGTGGTTGGGATTCATGATGCTGGGCAGTTGGTCTCGCACTGACTGCTGCCCAGGAATCTCACTCCAGATCAAGTTCAGCATCTTGCCGAACGGCACGATGTGTTTCCACTCCTCCTCAGGGACGAGTCCCCACTTCGGACCCTTGAGCACCTTGAAGGTCCTCGAGATGTTGGTGTAGGCCCTGACAACCACCTTCATCTCCTCGAGCGTGAGCTCGATGGGCTTGCGATGGCCGCCGACGAGCTCGGCGAGCTGGAGCACCAGGTAGCCCAACGCTCCGAACCAGCAGTCCCCTCCAGCTCCCCTGTCGTGCATGGCGTTGGCTAGGTCAAGGAAGTCGACCCCTGCCATCGCCAAGTCGTGGGCGAACTCCTCCCGCTCACTCATGTCTCTTTCCTCCTGACCATGAAAGCCATGTTGGCCTCCGGAACGTTGGTCTCGAGAGCGTAGCCCAACGCCTGAAGCGCGCCCCCAAGGGCCACCACCTTCTTCCTCGTCGACTCCACCTCCACCGTGATCTTCTTCGCCCCCAGCCGCCTCGCTGTGATGGCCGCCCCGTTGAGGATGATCCACGCCTCGACGGCGAGGAGCCCGGCCTGGACGGGATCGTCCTGGTCGATGCTCTCCTCAGCCTCCTCGAGGACTTTCTTGGCGTGGGCGACAGCGTCGTTGGCGTACCGCCTCGCTCCGAGGTCAACGACGCCCATGGACCCTCCGATCGTTCTCAGGGTGGTCGGGCCACGCCCAGGCGGGGAGTAGCGTCTTCACCCTCAAGATGTAGGGCACCAGATTCCAGACGATGCCCTCGGCGTTGCCCATATCCTTCAGCGCTAGCTGGTGTCGGACCTCTTCGTCGGTGATGTTGGGGTTCTCCTTGATGTGCTTGTCGACTGGGGCCCACGCCTGCATCGTCATGACGTGGGCGTCGGCCAGCCTCTTGGCCTGGGGCAGGGTGAGCTTGACCTCGGTGCCGCCCGTGCGGACGAGGTCACTCAGGCACAGGTAGAAGAGCGCAGAGAGCTCCACCCAAGGAGCTCCGTCGTCGATGTCGTCGAGCTCGCCGGCGACCTCGAAGACCTCATGTGCCGCCTCCGCCAGGCGGTCCGCCACCTTCTCCCTCATCCTCTTGTCCATCGCAATCCTCCCGTTGGGCCGCTCTCCTCCGAATGAGGTACGGCAGTGCATAGGCGCCACCCGTGAGGGCGTGCAGGGCCTGGGCGTCCTCACCGCTCAGGCACGCTACGTGTAGCGCCTCCTCGTCTGTACTCTCACGGAACTTGGCGGCTGTCCTCCCATCGAGCTTGATGGCCTTGCCGCAGACGACACACAGCGCCTCGAGCTCCGTGTAGCCCACCGGCTCGTACAGGCCGACGTAGTTTGCCTCGAGGTCCTCACGGTTTTTCTCCCTCGTGATGTAGGGAGGTCCCTCCTTGAGGTAGGGGTAGTCCTTGCGCATATACTGGGCGCACGAGCACCGATGGATCGTCGGCGCCTTCTCGATGATCTCCCGGCACTCGATGCCGTTCGGGTAGTGCTGCTTCCGAGCGTTGCAGCGCCACAGCGGTGGCGCGTCTGGGGCGCACATGGGTCTTGCCAACCGGTGCTCCATATCGTCTCCTTTCGCTTCTCGTTGGTACGAGGGGAGGACGATTCTACCACCTGAGCAGTCTGGTGCCTCTTCGTCAGGTAGCCCTCTCCGAACAGCTCGTGCTCATCCCACTGACTCATCGGCTTCGAACTCACTGAGTACCTCCTCGAGCATCTCCTTGATGCGTGGGGGCTTCCACCCCTTCGGCTTGAGCTTCTTCCCGTCCTCCCTTGTCGGGCCCCCAGCCTTCTCCATGTTCGAGCGCATGACCTCTTGGAAGAAGGGTTCGGTGTCGATGCCCATGGCGTTCGCCGTGTTGTGGATGACGAACTCGATGTCCACGATGGCATCGATGACTTCGGCCCAGTAGGGCGTTGGGTCGATGCCACAGTTCGAGCTCACGACGTGCTCGAGCAGCACCATGGCGTCGTTGAACTCCTTGGCCTCTTCGGCCACGAGGTCCCGCAGCAGGTCGTAGCGCAGGTTGTCGACCCGCGGCCGGTCCTCGTTCAGCAGCGGGATGCCCAGCGCCACCATCATCTTGTGGACCTGCTGCTGGTGCGTGGGGGGAACCAGCCCCTTCTCGAACATATCTCCGCCGCACTCCACACAGTTCTTTCGGTCGTCGGCCTTCACCGTCAAGCAGACCGAGCACACCATCACTTTCATCTCTCACGCTCCTTGTGCCACATCAGGTCGTGCCGGTAGGCCAGCAACGCGTAGCCCGCCACATCGCGCCAGGGGCTCTCCCCGAACGCGTCCTTGTCTGTGGCAATTCTTGAGAGCTTGTCGAGGATGCTGGTCATGCACCGAGCGTCGTGGAGCTGCTCGGGCTGGATGCCCTCTGGGTACAGGATGCCGAGGATGCGTGCGCTCTTCTCGGTGCTGTTCCCGTAGGCCTTGTTGGTGCTGTCCAGGATGCGTGCGACCTCACCTCCGAGCTCGGCCCAGATCGGGTCTTCGAGCTCCAGCACGTCCTTGATCTTCGCTACCATCTCCTCGTCCGGCCTCGCTGTTTTTCCCATCTTCCTCTCCTTTCAGAACTGGGCCGACGGAGCTCCCCGTGAGGAGGGGAACCCCGCCGGCCCTACCAACAGGAGGTGTTGGACTACTTCCGATGCCCCGCCTTCTTCCACTCCACGAAGACGTACTTCCCTCGGCTGCCCGAGGGGGCGATGATGCCCGCCGACTTCGGTGTGCGGATGGCGTTGCGAACGATGCGTGTGAGGTCGACGGGCTTGCCGCCGATCGGGTTGGAGCGGGCCTGGATGATCTCTGCCCTGTCCCAGATCATGTAACTGAGATCGAGAACACCGAGCTCGCCGTGCTCACGAATCTTCTCCACGAGCGCGACCTGGAACATCGACAAGTTGGTGTTCTCGTCGATGTTATCCCGCTCGTCGAGCATGGCCCGCAGATTCTCATCCACAGTGCTCGCCGGCGGCTTGGTGAGCTTCGGCTTCTTCTCTTTCTTGGAGAGCTTGTCAGCCGGGCCCTTCTTCGACTTCTTCGGGGCCGGCTTCTCCTTCTTCGAGTTGCCCTTCCCAGGGGCCTCTTCTTCGGGGAGCAATCCCCCCACCTTCCTCACAGAACGCGCCTTCGCCGCTGCCAGCCGGCGGCCGAGGTCCGCGTACACCGCCCTCTTCTCCTCTTTGGTAGGCACATCGCCTCCTTCTACAATGGTTTCAAGCCGATCACTCAGCGTGCAGCACAATGATCAGCGTGTCAACTGGCCGCTCTGGCTGGAGGGTGGGGCCACCACAGGCCGCCCTCGAGCTTCAGAACGAGCTGTCCCCGGCCGATCGGATAGGCGAAGAGCTTGCCGCACTTCGGGCAGTCCATACTCTCACCTTCCTTGGGTGCCGAGAAGTCGCCCAGAGGGACAAAGTCCTCCGGAGTGACCCGGGCTCCGGAGAAGTCTCGGCCGACGGCCTTGCACTCGAAGATTCGCTCGCCGCACTTCGAACAGATCACGATTCCAGACACCGTCCACCTCCTGTCGTGCTAGGTTGATCGTGGGTCCAGGAGCCTTATAGCGCGTAGGTGTCGAAACTTACAGCGTGCCTCCCGATCAATTCCGTGCTATAAATCCGCCAAGTCTGCATTCAAGGGTGGGGTACGGATGAAGAACAGAGTCCGGGTGTTCGGAACCACGGCGCTGCTGACACTGATCACCGGCCAGAAGGGGGATGCGGACACGGGGCTCTTCCTTCACGGATCGATGCAGTGCTTCGACCTCGCCGAAGCCCTGCTCGAGGCGGGCAACCAGATCGCCGAGACCGAAAGCACCCAGAAAGTCCCCCCAGACCCGGGCTTCTACCGCTCACGATCCAATGCAAAAAGTAAGTAGAATCAGCTATAAGGACAACGCTGGCAGTCAGAAGGCTGTAGTCCCGAGTCGAGAGCTCCGACGCTCGAGGGAGCCAGCCGCCAACCCTTTTCTTAGTAGGGGACGACCGTGACCTTTCTCAAGTACTTCCATGAGAACGTGGTGCCCATCAAGCTGATCGACAAGGATGACAGCTGGTTCATGAAACTCATCGCCGGACTGCTGGCGATCGGCAACTTCTTCCGCATCACGAACATCCGAGACAACCCCCACACCGAGTACGACGAGTCCTTCATGGGCGGCTACGGCACCACGATCGGCCGCACCATCTACGACAACCCCGGATGGTCCTGGGATCTCAAGCCGAGCTCCCACGTCTGCCACGAGCTCTGCCACGCCGTGCAGGCCAGCTTCAAGATGGGCGTCCGCTACGTCTTCAGCCCCCGCTGGAGGATGTTCTACGAGAGCGAGTGCGTACAGTGCGAGATCCTCTGCTTCCCAGGTCGCAGGAGTAAGACCTGGTACGAGCGCAGGGTCAGCCAGTTCGTGAAGTACGGCGTCCCCGAGAAGATCGTCAGAGAGGAACTCGACAAGCGGCTCGCCGAACTCGAGCGGGCGGAGCCCAGGGCCAGCGCAGCTCGAGTCGCTGACGCCTACACGTTCTGGAAGAGTGAGCATGGCGGGTGAGCTGCAAATCAAGCTCTCCGAGCGTGAGCGGGAGACCATCAGCATCGAGCTCGCCCGCCTCGAGGCCATGCACGGCATCAAGGTCACCGCATCCCAGCTCATCTCCATCCTCCTCGAGCAACACCGCTTGAAGCTCCGGACCACCGTGCAGACCGACAACTCCCCTGATGTGCTAGCCTGGCTGTGGAGAAGGAAAGATGGCGAAGAGCTCTGAGATCAGCTTCTGGACGTCCCCCACCCCGCCGGAGAGCTGGGAGGACCTGCTGGAGTACACGAGACCGAGGAGCAGGGCCGAGCTCCACGAGCTGTTCGACCTGAAGCCCCCACAGCTCCCAGACCCGAGCGAACCCCCAACGCAGAAAGAACCACCCAGAGAACCGACGCTGCTCGAGCAGCTCCGCCTCAAGCCCGACGAGTTCGTCGAGCTCGCCCTTCAGCAGCCGAACCTCTGGACCGAGGACGAGCTCGACTACCTCAATCTGGTCGCCTACGAGGGAGAGATCGACGAGCGGCTCGACGAGCTCGCCAAGGAGTACTTCACAGGGAACCGCCAGCGCCAGGAGGAGCCTGGGGATCCTACGCCGCCTCCAGCTCCCGCAGCCCTCGACACCTCCGTCGACCTCCCTGACCTGCCCGGGACCACGGCCATCCCAGACCTCGACGTCCTCGAGGGGACCGCCAACGTCGACCGCTGGTGGGAGAAGCAGAAGCGCTGAAAATCACGCCTTCGTGGTGTGATAAGAGCCACGAGTCTATGTCAACAGGACGCCGGACTTTTTAGCTGGTCACATCTGGTAGGAGCCTTGGCCGGGGAAAGGTGCCCCTCGGCCGTAGGCGTAGGGAGCGCCGGACTGCTGGAGAGCTTGCCCAGCACCCATGGCCAAGCCGGCAGCTCCGAGGCCACCACCGACGAGGCCGGCTCCGAGTAGCGCCTTGCCCCACGGAAGCCCCGAAATCCAGCCCTGCTTCCTGGCAGCCTCGACAGCGGCCTCACCGCCCTGCTTCCTGGCAGCCTCGACAGCGGCCTCACCGCCCTGCTCAGCAGCCTGCTGCGCCACCTCCTTGGTAGCGCCTCCTCTCGGAGCGGCGGCCGCAGCCACATCATCAGCAGCCGCGGCGGCAGAGGGAGCAGCCGGGGCTGTCGGGACGGCACCGGCAGCATCAACGTCGACGCCCCTGGGCACGCCCTTGCGCGCGGCCCGCTCAGCCGCAGCAGCCTCTGCGGCAGCAGCACGCTCAGCCCTGGCTGCGTTCCTTGCTGCGCTTCTGGCCCCAGCGGGGGTCATCTGCATGGCCTGCTGGGCTGGAATGTTCCGCGGGGCGGCGCCGCCCATGGCGCTCTCCATGGCCTCGCCGAACATAGTCTGCTGCGGTGCCGCAGGAGGTGTCGGAGCTGGTGGGGCGCCTCCAGCAGTCCTGTAGGCGCCTCCCTGGGGTATCGGAGGAGGCTTGGCCCCGGCAGCGAGGCGACCGACACCTTCGCCCGGTTCGAGGACCATACTCGGCGTGATGGCCTGGGTACCTCGTGGAACCGGTGGGGGCACGGCCATCGTCTGTGGGACGGCCGCGGGCATGCCGGCTGGTGGCGGGGCCATGAAGGTGCCCGACGGCGCCATCGGGGGTGGCTGCATCATCGTCTGGGGCATCCCCGGCTTCGGAGCCCCACCGGCAGGAAGCGGCGTCCCGAACTGCGTTCCCGCCCGCCCCATGCTCATCGTCTGGGGTGGGGTGGCGATGGTGCCCGGCTTGCCGCCCGAGAACATAGAGTCGGCGTGTGAGAGGCCACCCTGCGAAGCGCCTGGCGCGGCCGGGGCAGCTGGTGCGGCCGGGGCTTGCGCCTTCGGGGCCCCTGCGGGCCCACCACCGGCTGCTGGGGTTCCAGCAGGCTGTGCTGGAGTCGGGGGCTTCGGGGCCGCTGCGGGCTTGCCGAAGGCGCGCCCGGTAGGCGTCGTGACTGATCCGCCGGTCGTGCCTGGCTTGTACTGCCCGGGGGCGAACGCCTTCACCCGGGACTTAGCGCCCTTGAGCGCCTTGACCCGGCCAGCACCGCCGCTTCGGAGGAGACCGTACTGCTGGCGGAACTGCTGGTGGGTCGACTTCACGCCGCCAAGTCCTGGCTTCAGCGCCCTGCCAACGGCCTTGACCGCCCCCGTACCGCCAGCTCGTGCTGTCCGGTACGCGCCTTTGGCTGCGTGGAGACCGCCCTTGATGGCAGTTACGAGACCGCTGATGGCCTCCTTCTCCATGCCGTTGTCGATGACGCGCCCAACGTTGCTGTCGATGCGGGGGAGCCCCGGAGCAAACTGTTGATGGGCGGCGACCTTGCCCATCCGCTGCGCACCTTCGGCCCGAACCGCCAGGGCGGCGAGCTTCTGGAAGTGCTGCTGGCTCTGCACCAGAAGCCAGTCAGCCCTGGTGGGCTGGGTCATGAAGACCTCCTACGCGGCGGCGCCGATACCGCCCACCGCCGAGACGAGACCGCTGACGAGCGCGATGGCGCTGACGTTGACCGGCACGACCCGCTCGAACTGGAGGCCGACAGACTCCTGCACGATGGTCCCCTGCGCGTCCGTGGCGAACGAGTGGTTCGGCACGACACAGGCCTCGAGGTAGATGGCACCCATCGTGTCGAGGTTGCTGTTGCGCATGTAGACCATGATCCCGATGGGCTGGTTGAAGAGATCCGACGCCAGGTTGACGTACAGGTTCTCGTAGCCCGGGGGGATGATGACATCGTGCGGGTTGGCCATGCCGGATGCCCCGATGTTCGGGAAGAGCCAGGGCACCTGCACGTCGCCGACGAGGTCCTGGTAGTACGCGTAGAGCACCCGCAGGAGGCTCGCCCCGTCGTAGTAGACCCGCGACAGGGAGATGGTGCCGGTCGAACGGCCCCCAATCCAGTAGCTCCGCTCTGAGCCGAGCTCCCAGACCCGCATGAACTGCTTGTTCTGCTGGAGGTTGACGTTCTGGGTGATGCCGAGGGGGTAGACGATGTCCGACTCGCCTGTGGCGTTCGTCTCGAGAGCCGCTGCCGACGCAGAGAGCTGGCTGAGCCTGGGAGGACCCGCCGCCAGCATCGTCAGACCGCCCGCCAGGAACCGACCATCCACCAGTCCGTTCTGGACGTAGTGGTTCATGGGGTTCCAGCCTTCGAAGGGTCCTGCCATTTTACGGCCTCCTACCTAGTTGTATCACATCACGTGATTCTTCTGAATTTCGTCTTGCTGGACATCCCTTCGAATGGATTCAGAATGCCCTTCGCCGTCTTCTTCGCATCCAGCGGGGCGATGAGGACACCGCCCTTGCGCTTGATCTCGCCCAGATCCCGATCCGACATGTTGGCTCTGAGCTGTGCATCGATCATGGCGCCCATGATCTTGTTCTTCTTCGCCGGCGGCACGTACAGGGAGCCGCTAGGGATCGGGGTCTTGGTGGCGAACACCGGCGTGCCCGGAGCTGTCTTCTGGACGATGTCCTTGGCCCGCTTGGCATCGACCTTCGGCCCCTTCACCGTCATCCCCAGGGCTGCCCACGCCTTGTCCAGAGCCGGAGAGACGGCCACCTTGAGAGCGGCCTGCGCCAGAGGATGGAGCCCGGCCTTCGACGCGCCCAGGACTCCCACATCCACCAGCGGGTTGGCGAGGTAGCTGCTGTTGACAGCGGCGAGCTGGAGAGCGGTACGCTTCCAGTCCTTCTTCGACATCTTCTTGTCGTTCTTCAGCGCCTTGATGGCGATGGCTGTCGATGCCGCCTCGTCAGCGAGGACCGGAACGTTGGCCGCGGCTGAGACCACCCCGAACTCGGCAGGGCTCATCCCACCTCCCTCGAGGGCTGCCTGCCCCAAGCGAGCCCCGGCGTACCCTGAGGCGGCAGCGGGCAGGATCATGCGGGCGGCGGTGACCCCTCTGTTCTTGTGGACGATCGCGTGTCCAGCCTCGTGTGCTACGGCTCCAGGCGAGTACAGGGCCTCGCGGCGCTTGGCCGCGATTTTCTGGAGCTCGTCGGAGAAGGCATCGAGGCTGATCACGCTCACACCACTAGACCAGGAGGGTGATCTGGATGTAGTTGGCGGGGTAGAGCACTGTCAGCGAGACGTCGGCCAGCACCGTGTCGGGCTGGTCTTCGTCCTGGAGCAGGTTGCTCATGTTGGCACCGGCGACCACCTTGCCCTCCTCGACGAGCCAGCGGCTCAGGCCCTCGATGATCGAGCTCAGCGTGTCGAGGAACGACTGGGTGATGTTGTAGGAGCCGATGTACTTGCGCAGGCTCGTCCGGTAGAACTTGGCGCAGTAGTCGACCGCCTTGACGATGGACTGCTCCCGTTCCGCAATGGAGGTCATCTTCGTGGTGACCTGCATGCGGGAGGTCAGCGCCGCCCCGTCCGTCTCCTGGACGATGAGGTCGGCACCGCCGGCAGCCATCTGGTTCAGCTGCGCGGTGCTGTAGCGGTCGTTGGTGCCGGTGACGGCTGTGAACACGGCGATGGCCCTGTTGGTCATCGGCAGGGCCGGGTTGAGCCCGCCGACCATGCCGGCCTTGGCCGCCCCCATGAAGAAGCCCGGGATCTCCTGCGTGATGCCGCCGATGGTGGCGTACAGCGTGTCGAGCTGCATCATCCACATGCGGCGGTCGGCGAAGCTCTGCCCGCGGCCGTAGACCGTCTCGACCTCTTCGCCCTTGGTGGCGATGGTGGCCCCGCGGACCTTGACCGAGAAGCTGCCCGACACGACGGTCGGGAAGGTGGCGCTCTCCTCGAAGAAAGCGTCGTCATTCTCCCCGGCGGCGAAGGTCTTGTTGATGGAGACCTTGGTGCCGTCAGTGATCGACCCAGTGATGTTCCAGTTGTAGCTGTCCTCGGCCAGGTCGAGGTAGACCTCATCCGAGATGTCGATGCTGCTGGGATCGATCTCGGCGTCGAGGAGCGCCGCTGACAGGGTGGCGATCTTCGTGTCGAACTCGTTGGTGTTCGAGGTGTCGCCGTCGTTGCCCGAGGCGACGATCTCGTCCATCTTCCTGGTCGGCGTGCCGAGGTGGAAGATGCCGATGCGCTCGGCCTTCTGATCGGGCGCGCTCATGGCGTTGACGTGGGTCTGGAGGACCGTGGCCACATCGAGGTCGGAGGTCATGGTCGCCAGGGCGTAGACCTCCTTCGACTCAAGGAAGTCCAGCGCCGAGGTGAACCCCTCGAGAGTGCCGTAGGGCTTGTCGGCCGAGACGTCGTCCACGCCGATGCCGTAGACCCGGATGGCTGGGGCGTTGGACATGGCGACGAACAGGCCGTAGGCCAGTGGGTTGTCCGCGTTGATCGGCCCGAGAGCATCCTCGAGGTCATCGACGTTGTCGAAGGACAAGAGAGACGGCTCGGCCGCGCTGCCGCTCACGTCGAGGCGGAGCGCGTTGTACATCAGGTAGATCGTGTTCTGCGACGTCCCGACAGGAGCTCCACTCGTGTCTCGCAGGAAGTCGTGCTTGACATGCACGTCTCCGTTGGTGTCGATGAAGAGGTCCGGGGTCGGCACGGTGTTGCCGTAGGCGCTCGACGGCACAGCGTCGAGGTTCTTGGCGATGATGTACCACGCCGTCTTGGTCAGGGTCAGCGGCTGCTCGGTGTCGACCTTCACCCGACCCTGGGTGCCGCCAGGCTCCACCTCGACGATCATGCCGAGAAGAGCGCCGTCGCCGTAAATGTAGTCCCCCACCCGAGTGGTGAAGGGGGCGCCGGTGTAGACGCCGGCGGTGAGGTCGAGTAGTGCCGTTCCCAAAGCGGTCGAGAGCGAGTCGATTTCGATCTTCGACTCGGAGCCCGAGGTGCCCGCCTCGAGGTAGAGGTCGGTGCCCACGAGGGCGGCGAAGGGGCTCGGGTCGAGGATGAGCGTGTTGATCTGCGTCCACGCCGGGTCTCGAGGACCGTTGCCGTTGGCCTGGAGGACCTGGTGGTACGGCATCGAGGCGTCGGTGAAGACCTCGTTGTTGTCTGTCCCTCCAGTCGCCGTGACCTCGACCTTGTAGAGCGGGCTCGCCGCCGCATCAGCGGTCGGGTCGCCGCCGTAGACCAAGCCCATGTAGGTCCCGGCCGGGGCTGCATTGCCGTACTGGTCAGCGCGGAAGGCGATGTCGATGCCGAAGGCTGCCTGCGAAGAGACATTGAGGGCTGTGATGCAGGCGGGGAGGTCCGCGCCGGCCATCGCCAGCGTGGCGCTCACGCCGTTGACCGCTACGGTCAACTCGGAGTCGTGAGCGAAGGTCCACCCAGTGCTGTCGTTCGAGACGACGGGGTCGCCGACGAGGGTGATGGTCTGCTTGCCGCCGCCATCGAGCTGGAGGATGAGAGTCTTGCCGTGGACGTCGATGGTGTCCGCCGTGAAGTCGACGTTGCCGTCGCTCGTCACATTGGCCGGGCCGGCCGATCCCTGAAGGTTCGGGGCGGCGCCGGTCGAGTCTCGAAGATCGAGGTAGGGCGTGGTCTGGTCACCGTCCCCGTCGTCGTAGGCCTCGACGCCGTAGTGCTCGGGGGGCCCTGCGTCGTAGTAGCTGTCCCGGCGTAGGAACGACTCGGTCTGGAGGATCTCGCGGGTTTCCGTCCCCAGGTCGAGGAAGGCCCGGATCGTCTCCTCCAGGATGTCGAGCTCCTCGAGGTTGCCACGAGGGTCGGGGAAGCTGGACTGCTTCAGGTAGACGGCGTCCTGGACGTAGGAGCCGAGCCCGTAGTAGGTCCAGCCGGTGGCGAAACCCAGGTTGACCAGCGGGTTGTCAAGCATGTCCCCGCCGGTGATCTGGATGTTCTGTCCAGCGCCTGAGCTCAGCGTCCGGAGCTCGAGGTACTTCTTCGCCGAGGCATCTTCGTAGACGTAGGCCGCGAAGCCCTGCGGAGCCGGCGAGGCCCCGTTGATGGCCGACGCCACCTGCTGGGCGGTCAGCGTCGCCGTGGCAGGCATGGTGAAGGACTGCTCCACTCCACCGTTGACCCTCAGCTTGAGGATCTTGCCCGACATGGCTGTGTACGCCGTCTCGTCGTTGGGCGAGAGAGCGATAGCCGGGCCGCTGACGATGATGTCGCTGTTGAGCGTACCGTCGTCATCCTCCAGCTCGTGGATCTCGTAGCACGCGCCGATGATGCAGGGCACCAGCGAGGGGACGACCACCACGGGAGCCGCAGCGGTATACTCCTGGATGACCTTGACCCCGGGCTTCGGCAGTTCAGGGATTGCGCTCATGTTCCTACCCCTCGTCAGGTTTTCACGGTGATAGAGAGCGGGTCGCCCTCTTGGCTACTCAGAATCTCCGTCACCTGGGCCGGCCGCCCCTTGATCGAAGGCGGGTTGATGCGGCCCTTTATGTTTTGAAATTCTACAGGACGGCCATCCACTTGCGAAAGCCCAGTGCCCCAACCGCCCTCCATCATTATGTTTGTCGGGCTGTACGCTTCCTGCACAGCAGCCGTAAGATTCGTCTCCACGGACTTGAGGATGGGGACGTCCTGCTCGAGCACCTGTGCACCCCAACTGAACTGGAAGGTCGTGAACGCGGGAACGTTGATCGTCTCCTCCTTCGCAGCCCCTTGAACGAGAGCCCCGGGAGGGGTCGGTGCCATCACCTGGCAGCGCTGCCCGATGTCGTGGAACCCGAGCTTGAGCAGCACACGGCGGAGTAGCCATACGTGCGTGGCCACCAACCAGGCGATCTGCTCAGCCTCGTCCGGGACACGGGCGATGCAGTTGTAGGTGAGGTTGCCCGAGATCATGTCGACATGGGTTCGCTCACCGTTCTTGACGTCCTCGTGAAGCATCTGGTCCATGCCCAGCCCGCTCCAACCCACAGCCGACCGCACGACGGCGATCACCGGACGCTTCATGACGACTTCCTCGTCGACCGGGACGTCCTTGGTGATGATGATCTCCGTCGCCTCCTCGTCATCCTCCCAGTGCCAGTACCCCTTCGGGGCGGCGCTGAAGAGCTCCCTGAGGAAGAGGATGTTCAACCGCATCAAGTGGCGGAGAGGGCTCGTCGACCAGCTGCTGAGGGCGCCGCTCTCGATTGGAGCAGACGGCTGAACCTTGTCAGACATCCCGCTGACCGCTCCTCTTCCCTCGTTGGTATGCCTCCTCGAGAGCGCGCTTCTTCTCTTGGTCGAGCTCGCGCTTGTAGCCGAGCACGGACGCTCCACCAACGAGAGGCAGGGCGATGGAGGCCACCTGGCGGACCTTGCTGTGAGGCGAGCCTCTGAACTTCTTCAGTCCGGCGCGCACACCTTCTGCGAGACCGTAGCCGACACCAGTGCCGCCCATGACCAGGGCGGTGTTGCCAAGCATCTGCTTGATCTTCTCCCGGTTCATGCGGCGGTTCTGTTCAGCTGCGGTCTTGGCCAGTCTCCATGCCGAGGTTCCATAGTTCATGACTCGTACCCATACCCCTTGTCGATGCTCGTCCACCACTCGGCGTCGTCAGCAGCTTCGAGGTGGTGCGGGTTCGTGAACTCCCTATCCGGGCTGGTTTCGAGCTCCTCGAGGTCTTCGATGTTGATCGGGAGCTTGAACTCGATGTCCGACTCGGGGATCCGATGAAGCTGCACCTCCTGGTGCAGAATCGACCGGAGCCGACGCGTCGCATTCACCACCGACACCTGCCACCTGATGTTCTCCGCCTCCACGATGATATCCCTCGGCTTGAGCGGGGGGAAATAGGGGAGGCGGGCCGTGGTGTTCTTCTCCTGCGTCTCGCTCGTGGACTGCTGACGCGTCGAGTCCGGGGCTGGATCAATCTGGATCTGCGTGGCGATCGGATCCAGGTAGCCTCGCACGTAGGTCGTGTCGTAGCAGGTCAGGCAGTTGCCCCTGAACCGGCTCCGGCTGACCTTGTCGTAGCAGTCCGGACACCGCTGGCCGAAGGTCCGCACTGGGAAGACCCAGCAGGTCCTCCCGATGTGCTCTCGGAAGACGAGAGTCTCGAGACGACGGACCTCACCAGCCACTAGGTCGGGCCTAGCCTCGCGCCGGGCCGGCTCGGAGTGGACGACCTTGCCGTCCGACTTTCGAGTGACCCGGATGCGATACCAGTACTGCCTGAAGCGATGGAAGGGGTTCTGGATGACGTCCCGGTAGAGGTACTTGTCTGAGAACGGCTCGCTCACCTGGTCGAACGGCCCCATGGCCGACTCGCTCCGCTCCACGATGAACGTGTAGTCGTGAGCGCTGTCGTAGGTGTCCCCGATCTCCCAGAACACGTCCAGGTGATCAACATCGAGGGACTTCACGGAGATGTTCTTGACCTGAAGCACGCCCGCCTGCTGCTACTCCCCCGCCCGCTGCCGGAGCTTGTCGAGCTTCTTCTCGGCCTGAAGCTGCTTGAGGAGCCGCTCCTTGGTCTTGATGTTGCCCGTGTACTTCTCTCCCTCGAGCTTGGCGTTGTAGCGCCCGAGCGCCCGACCGCCGAGAGCTCCGAGGCCTGCACCGGCCGCCATGCCTCCGAGGCCGCCGAGAGCCGCCGTCGCTGGATGCCGGCCCAGCGCCGCTCCGAGACCGGCTCCGGTGTAGCCGCCGATGGTTCCGTGCCGAGCACCAACCTCCGGGTCCATGTTCGCAGGGGAAACGACTGCGTACTCAGCGATCTTGGTGAGCTCATCGCCGAACGCCCCGAAAGTGACCTCGTTCATGATCTGCTCCTATCCCTTCGGCGCCACGTGCCCCAGGCCCCGAGACTTGAGAAACTGCCCCATCTCCCTCCCGTACTCCTCGCGGGAGAGATCACCGCCTTGGTAGCGGGCGTGGGCGATGTTGAATCGAGTCGCTGCCTTGCGCTGGGCAGGGGACTGCTTGGCCGCGTTCCTCTCTGCGATGGCCTTCAGGCCGAGACCGCCGCCCACACCACCAGCAGCTGCCCCTCCGAGCGCTCCGATGATCGCTCCCTTGACGGGGTGGCCCCGTCGAGCGCCGAGAGCCGCTCCGGCGCCCGCGCCGGCCAGGCCGCCGCCCATGATCCCAGCACCCGCACCCATGCCGGCAGCCTCACGCCCTACCCGGCGAACGTAACGGTCCTTCTCGGTGTCGGCCGCCGTCTTGTTCCACCCTTCGAGGGTGCGAACTCGGCCTTCCGATGCGGCCTTGACCATGAGGTCGGTAGCCGTGACGTCAGAGCCGGCCTTGCCCTTGCCGAAGATGTTGCCGACGTAGCTTCTCATGGAACCAGGCACATCGTCGATCTTGTCGGCGGTCTGCTTGAGGCTCCCCATCGCGTCCTTGGTCGCCGTGGACACCTGCTTGATATCGTCGGTGACGCTCCGGACCCCCTTCATGGTCGAGTGCATGTCATCGGCCATGCGGTTCATGCTCTGGGAGGCGCTCTGGATGCCCTCGGACGCCTGCTGGATGCCCTTCGTCGTCGCGTGGACGGAGTCGAGCTCCTTGCGCATCGTCTTCATGAAGTCGCCCATCAGCTGGTTGGCCTTGTTCTGCGCCTGCTGGTTGAACGCCCTCTGGGTCCTCAGAAGCTTCCTCCCCGCGAGGAGCGCTCCGCCGCCGGCCGCCACACCTCCGAGAGCCAGCCCACCAGCCGTTGCCGCCGTTCGACCCCAGCGGTCCCAGGCGCCTTGCTGCTTCTTGGCCGCGGCGGTCTTCATCCGCTTCACAGCCTGTGGGTCCTCCATGAAGCCAGAGAGCCCCGACGCCAGCGGGGTGTTCTCCCTGTGGACCTCCTGCTGACGGGGCGCCGCCCGCCGTTCAGCGAGAGTGGTGATCTTCCCGCGGCCCTCCCGAGCAGCCTCTACTCGACGCAACCCCTCCTCGAGAGACCTGGCATCGGTCGGGGCACCGAAGGTGGTATCGACTGGGTTCACCTTGTTGAGGATGTCAGCCCCGTCGATGGCCGCGCCGGTCTTCATGACTCCGCAACCGCACTTGGTGATGGCCCCCTCCTTGACCAGCGGCTTGCCGCACTTCTCGCAGACCTTCTCGGAGGCCATCTTCGCGATGATCTCCTCGAACTGATCAGCGGCCGTCTTCTGGAGGCCGGCGTTGTACTCCTGCTCGAAGATGTCCATGTCCGCCTCCTACTTCGTTGCCGCCTGGGCCGCCTTCTGAGCAGCGCGCGACTTCAGCAACGCCCTGGTCTTGCCGCCGAGGCTGTGGATGGCTCCACCGCCGAGCCCGCCGATGAGAGCCCCCTTGACCGCTCCTCGAGCGATGGCGCCGCTGGGGTGCTCCCTGTCAGCTCTCTCGACGTCGGCCTTGAACTTGGCCGTGCTGAGGCGGAGCTTGTTCATGTAGGTCGGATCACGCTTGGCCTTGACCGCTGCGGCGAGAACGTCGGCTCTGCGGTCGATCTCGTCGTCAGTGGCCCGGCCTTTGTCGAACTTCCTGTTGTGCCGGGCCTGCTCGAGAGCTGCATGTCCTGCCCCGACCGCCGCCCCGCCGCCGGCGTAGGCCAGCCGACCAGCGATGCCGAGGGGAGCTGCGGTCTTCTCGAAGTGCTCGTAGGGGACGCTCCCGTGCCGCCACTCCTTGGTCAGCGGTACCTTCTCACCAGTGACCTGGTTGTAGGTCGAGATGATCTTGTCGGCTTCGTCCTTGGTCAGCGGCTTGCCCTTCTTCCGCTCGGCCATGGCGATGAAGTTCTCGAAGTGGTCACGCCGAGCCTGGGAAATCTTGCGGTCCCACTCAGGGTGGGCCACGTTCCGCCGACGAGGCATGGACATCGTCGACTCCTCGCCCTTCAGGTAGAAGTAGGCGAGCTTCTCGATGTCCCCGTCGTTCAGGCCGGGCTGCCTCATCACCACGCGCAGAGCAGCCTCTCTGAGCCTGTCCGAGCCCTGCTTGGGCATCGGAGCCCCAGCAGCCCCTTGCTGCTGCTGCACGGCCTCTGCGGCGCCAGGAGCCTGCCCCTGAGCAGCAGCCTGCCCCTGAGCAGCAGCCTGCTGTTGAGCGGCCACCTGCTGCTTGGCGGCTTCCTCGGCCTGGGCCTGCTGAGCCTGCTGAGCCTGCACCTGGGCGTCGACCTGGGCGTTCTCGGCCTCGTCCGTCGCCTTCTTGGCCTCGGCAGAGACGACTCCCTGCTCCACAGCGGCGCCCTCCATCGCAGCCTGCTGTTGCTGCTGAGCAGCCTGCTGCTGTGCCATGGCCTCGTTCGGGCTCGTGGCGGCTACCTGCTTGAGCTGCATGGCGAGCTGGTCGGCCGTCTGCATGATCTGCGCACGGTGCTGCTGCTGGTTGACCACCTCGGACAGGGCCTGGTCCTTGGCCTGCACGGCCTGCTCGATGGCGGCCTGCCGACCCATGTTGGCCTGCTCCACCTGCTGCTGGAGAGCCTCGGTGTTGGCTGCCAGCTGCTGGACCTGCTGCTCGGCAGCCTGCTGGGCCTGAGTGGCCTGGGCGACCTGCTGCTGCATGCCCTGGACGGTCTGCTGGAGCGCCTCGCGCTCGGCGGCCATCTCCTGGAAGTCCAGGGCCGCCACAACGTTCGGGTCTGTCATGGCCGCCTGCTGGGTCATCTCCGCCGCCTCCCCCGGCGTCTGGGCGATCTTGTTGATGCGCGCCAGCTTGAGAAGCCCTGCCGACGCCTCCTTGGTGAGGGTGGGCTCGGGGACGGCGACGTCCTTGAGCTCCACGAAGAAGGCCGCGGCCTGCGCCCAGGGGATGCCCCCACGCTCGCCGGCGACGTAGTCATCGAAGTTCGACATGCTCATCTCCCCTGGCTATGCGTACAGGACCACGGTCCATCGAGTGTTCGGGTCGCGGGACGACGACTCGAAGACCTTGACCTGGGTGTCGGGCACCACCACCTGGGCCGTGTCCCCTCCTGTGGGGAAGCCGAGACGGGCGTTGGCCGTCCCGGACGCCCGCACGGTGAACGCGGCTCCGGCCACGCTCTTGTTCCCGTCGATGGAGAGCCTGCGGTCGGGCAGCCCACGAACCCCAGCACGGTGCGCCACCCTCGCCTTGGGAATCGCGCCGCCCACCAGGTTGGCGTTGGTCGCCTCGATCTGAGCAACGATCTCGTCCAAGGTCCAGTTCACACCCTTGGCGGGGGCGAACGTGACCGTCCGATTGGCCGTGCCGTCGTGGATGACAAGGGTCAGGCCGTCCACATCGGCTCCGTCGTTGTGCAGGTTCACCGCACCGACAATGACCCCGTTCAGATAGTCGAGGGCGTCATCGAGCGTCGGGAACTGCCTGCGTGTCCAGCTTGCCATCGCTCACTCTCCTAGTAGTACTCGTCGTACCAGTAACCGTTGACGACGAACAGCTCGCTGTTGACGCCCGACGGGTCGTTGTTCAGCAGACCGTTGATGTTGTCTGCCATCTTGGCCTTCGACTTGAACTGCTCCCACTTCATGTCGAAGAGCTGGATCCACGACTGGAGGAGCGGGGTCTTGTCGCTGACGGCCACGTTGAGGCCACCGTCGGAGAACGGCAGGTGGTTGCGGGTCTGAAGGATGCCCACGGACTCGAGCAGGCAGACCACCGTCTTCATCATCAGCGGGTGCATCCACCCACGGCCGACGAAAGTAGAGAAGCCGTACGCGTCCAAGAAAGGAGGAGTGGAGTTGAAGTCGGACAGGGCGTCGTGGATCGCGAAGGCGATCAACCTATCGTTCGACTCCTCCCCCTCCACCAGACGGTTGAGCTCTGGGTAGTCCCGCATGAACAGCCGAACCCGCGCCACGAAGTGGTTGAAGGTCGGGGATGCCCCCGGCAGATTCGGCTGGTCGAGTCCCTGAAGAGCGGTCATCTACTTCTTGCCCTTCTTCTTGGCCCTGCCCTTCTTGGGCTTGACCTCCACCTTGTCGTCCTCGGTCCCGAGCTCGCCGTCCGGGCCGGGGGTGACTGTGGCCTCCATGACGCCGACGTCGACCTTCACGGCCTTCTCCTTGGCCTTGTCGCCGACGAGCTCGGGCTCGGCATCCGGCACGACCTTGGGGGCCTTGACCGCGCTCTTCTTCGCAGCCTTGTACCAGCTCGGCACGGTGTCCACGCTGATCTTCCCGCCCCAGATCCACCCGGAGACCTTGGAGAGCGAGTCGTCGTCTGAGAACTCCTCGCTGGCTCCGGGTTTGATCACCTTTCCCAGCACGCGGAGGTCCTGAGGGCCGTTTTTCGGCTTCCCAGGAGGCGGCACGTCGGTGAGGTTGAAGACGATCATCCCAGCAACTCCAGGAGCTCAGCCTTCTTCATCTTCTTGAGCTCCTTCTCCGACCAGTCGTCGGAATGCTCGAGGATGACGTCGACGAGCTGCTTGTTGGTCATCGATGCGAAGTCCGGTGCCCCTTCGGGCTCGTCTTCGATTGGTGCCTCTTCGGGGTCTTCCACCTCCGGTTCCGGCTCAGCTTCAGGCGCATCATCCGGATCTTCGGACTCTGGTGGCGCATCGACGACCTCCTCGGGCTCCTCGTGAGCCTCTGGCTCTTCGGGTCTGGTATCGAGTGTACCAAAGTCGAAGAGCGGCCCCATAGGGGTGCCGACACGAACTTCACAGGCCCCCACCCTACACTTGGCCTTGAGCTCGTCCCAGTGAGCCTCGAGCTGCTCCTGGGTCAGCGGGTGATGCCGGCCCCTCGTCAATCGCACAGCGCCACCGAGGAACCGTTGGCTGTACTTCTGGGGCGCGGGTCCGGCCTTGCGCGCCATCTTCGTCCGTCGCTTGCTCACGACGTTGACCAGAAAGTAGTTCATCTCTCCCTCCAACAAAAACGGGGCGCGACGCCGCTATGGACGCCGCGCCCCGGGACAGGACAGCGCGTAGGGCTGCCGCAGGAACAGGCCTAGTAGAAGTTCACCGTGGGGAAGTACACCTCGTCTTCCACGCGGTTGTTCATCGAACCCAGGTCCTCTTCCTCGGCCGGCGACACGGCTGCGAGGATGCCGTCCGTGTTGGTGGTCGCGGAGCCCGAGTAGAGCTCGAGCTTGCGGACCGCCGCCACGTTGATGATCGACATCGCGATGTCCTCCCACGCCTGCCACGTGATCAGGTTCACCACCTTGTCGATGTAGAACTTGACGTTGTTCAGGATGTAGAAGCGGCCGAGGAAGTCCGGGCTCGTGAAGCCGTAGAGGTTCCCCGGGATCAGGATGTCGGTCTTGATGGTGCGGACGAACCCGCGGCCGACGAGGGTCTTGTACTTGTAGCCCTCGACGGCGGTCTCGGACTGGAGCTTGGAGCCGAAGTCCTCGACCGTCCACTGGTTGACGTCGTCGAAGTCCACCTCGGTGAGGAGGACCTTCTCGCAGCGGAGCCGGTTGCCGTCGAGCAGCTTGTGCAGCTTGACGATGTCCGGACGCTGGAGCGGCCACACGAAGGCGTCGTTGTTCGGGTCCACCCGAGCGAACTCGCCCTTGACGATCGAGGCCTCCACCACCGAACCCGCGTCGAGGTTGGTGTAGTTGAGGTCGGTGGTAGAACCGCCGTTGGCCTCGACCTGGAGAGCCTGCACCGCGGCCTCGCAGTGGATCAAGAACTCGCGGTCCTCGATCTCCTGGATGTCCTTGATGCTGTTGTCCTCGATCACCTTCGTGATCTTCATCCGGTACGCGAGCAGCTCCTGCTCGTACTTCTCGAAGCGCTCGGACGAGATGGTGAAGAACGGGACCTCGCAGCGCGGGGCGCTGATGAGCCTGGCGTTGGGCTGACCTCGGAAGTTCAGCGCCATGGCCCGGCTCTCGGGCTCGATCTCCTCCACCATGACGAGGGTGTCGTGGTGGATCGACGGCTTGGCGTCGTTCTTGGTCACGTTCCGCGGCGGGATGATGTTCCGGCAGAACGCCACCTCACGGAGGTGGTCCCGGATGTACTCGCCACCGAACTGCGCGACCTTCTCCTTGCCCTCGGTCGAGTCGAGCTTGTCGAGGAACATGCCGTTGAAAACATCTGCGGGGACTGCGCTCATGGCTTGCCTCCTTTCCTAGCTCGCCGTGTGGAGGAACTGGAGCCAGCCGTTGTTGGCGGCAGCGGTCCTCAGCACGTGTCCGATGACGACGCCCGTGGTCTGGGTCTGGAGACCCGACTTGGTGAGCGTCAGATAGGTGACGTCCGCGGCCTCGAGATCCGCGCCGAGAGCCGGAGCTCCGTCGAAGATCTTCGTCTCGCCGATGAACGTTCCGCCCATGATGATCGTGGTCTTGCCACGGCCACCGATGCCTTGGGTGTCCGAGCGGCCCTTCTCGTTGTACACGACGAAGGGGCCCGGCTTGACGCCCGGGTCCGCGCAGCGCGCGAGCTCGTCGTTGGCGTCGATGGTCACCCACTCCCCCATCTCGAGGGGGTTGGCGCTCGTGAAGTCGAGCAGAGCGGCGTCGCTCACCCTCTTCGACTTCATGAGCAGCCCAACGTGGGTGGACTTCAGCCTGAATGTCTTTGCGGCCATTTTCCCTTACTCCGTTGGTGCCAGGTTGCGTGCGTCCCGTCAGCTGAGAACGAACTCCTCCAGAGAGGAATCGCCCGTCGGCTTGTCTCCGAGGTGACCCAGCGGGGCTTGCGCCGCCGTCAGGCCGATCGCCTGCTCGACCACGTCGAGCTCACCGGATGCTGCCTTCTGGAGCAGGAACTCCCGAGTCTCCTCGGGGGTGCGTCCCTGTTCGATCCCCTTGGCGTGCACCTCGTGTGCGACCTTCTCGACCCGCTCGTTGAGCTGAAACTGAGAGAGCTGCTTGCGGAGAGAAACGTTCTCCGCCGCCAGCGTGTCCCTCTCCGAGGCCAGCTTGCGAAGCGTGCTCGAAGTCTCGCCGAGGACAGCGTTGATCTGAGCTGCGCTGAGCTTTTCCTTCATGGTGACTGTCCTCCGCTACTGGGCCGCGCCCAGTGTGCCCTGAGCAGCGTCCGCTCCGGCGCCACCCCGCCGCTGCTTCAGCTCCTCCATCTTGGAAGCGATCTGGCAGTAGTCGCAGGCTCCCTTCTCCAGGCCACCCGACGAGCAGGTGCAGCCCTGGGACGCGATCTTCTGCACGAGGGCGCGAGCAGACGCGATCTTCGCGCCTCCCTTTGCCACGATGTCCGCTCCCAGAGCATCCTGGAGAGCGCTGTCGCCCGCCTTGCTCTGGGCCGGTTCATCCAGAACCTCGCCCATCCGCTTCTTCGGCACCGCCTTGGCTTCACGCTTGGTGAAGTTGATGGCCGCCTCGTTCGAGGCGATCATCCGCTCCTGGCCGGTGACCTCCGCAGGACGCGCCACCTGAGAGGGTTGGTCTTCAGGGAGCGCTGAGGTCTTGGGAGTCGTGATGGATGCGGTGGTGCCGTCTTCCGCCGACTCGGAGCCGGGGGCGGCGACCTTCCGCAGCATGGCCTTCTTCAGCTTGGAGATGGGAGCCCCACCCCCAGGCTGGACCATAGGCCCGGGCTTCGAACCGAGCAGCCCGTTGCCGGGCTTCTCCTCGCCGCCGGGGCGCGCGTTCTTGTCCGTGGCCATCGAAGAGGGCGCCGCCTTGGGGTTCGCGCCGGCCTCCTGGCCAGGATCCGTGGGAACCGACGTCGAGGTTGCACCGGAGCCACCGATCTGCTCGGGCATCTTCTCGGTCGTCGGGGAGTCGATGTTGGTGGGCAGGGTGTTCGGACCGATGCCGATTCCCTGCGTCTCACCGGTGCCGGCGGCGGTCTTGATGCGACCGACGCCGCCGGCACCGGTGATGACGGCATTGATGTAGTCCACTGCGGAAGCGAGCTTCTCGACCCGCGCTGAGGAGGTCTTCTCCGGACCGGCCTCATCCGAGGTCGGTGCGGCGGCTTCCTCCTTGCGGGCGACCTTGTCCGCACAGGCCTTGCAGAGCTCGGAGCCGGGGACGGCGGGGCGCCCGCACTTCGAACATGCGGCCTCGCCCTCTGCCTCCTGCGCGAGCTTCTCCATTGCTCCAGCCTGCCCGTCCAGGAGCGCAGCTTCCAGCAGCTGATTCAGCTTGAGCCCCATAGGGTTACCTCCCTTTCACCTGACCACCGGAGGCGGCAGAGCCTTCTGCGCAGAGGTCAGAGTCACATTCGGCGTTGGCGGCGTTGTGTTCACCGCGGAGTAGTCCGTCTTCTGGAGATTGGTGGCCCGAAGACCCTTGTTGATGATCTTCGAGGGGGGTACAGGGGTCTGGGGTTGGGGCTTGAGCTGGCCCGTCAGCCCGCCAGGAGCCGGCGGGGCCTTGATGCTCGGTGACGACATGGTGGCCACGTTGGCGGCGATCTTCATCATCTCATCCGCCATGGCCCGCATCGTCACAGCCCCTACACCCCAGTCCCTCATATCCCATCACCAGGTCCAGAGACCTAGTACCACTCCACCGGGTAGCCGTTCGCCTCGAGCAGCTCGAGCGCGGCGCGGTCGACGGCTGTGTCGAAGTCGTCTCCGCCGGCCTCCTTCTGGAGGAGACCCGCGGCCTCGAGGTGCTCGTTGGCGCGGTCGAGCACGAGCTGCTCGAAGGCGCTGTCAGAGCTCTTCTTCTTCTTGTCCCGGGTGGCCGCGTAGATGCCGGCACCGCCGGCACCGGCCGCGAGCGCGCCGCCCGCGCCCATCATGCCGTAGCCGCGCCGACGAGCCATCGTGCCGACGCGCTCGCCCGCCTGCTCGCGGACCGCCTTCTCGAACTCGCGACGGCCCTTGGCGCTCATGCGCTCGCCGCCACGCTGGGCCCACTCACCGCCGGCGATGTCGCGGGAGATCGCTCCCCGGCGGCCCTTGCCGATGGTCTTGCCGCCGAGCCACTCGGCACCGCGACGGACACCGCTGGCCGCTCGGCCGGCGGCGCCCTCGAGCCGCTTGGCGCCTTCCTGCGCCCAGCCGGCCTGCTTCTCGATATCTCCGAGCTCCTGGTTGAAGGAGTGGGCCATGATCCGGCCGAGGAAGTCGGCCTCCTCGAACTTGGCCTGGGCCTCCTTCTCCATGTCGGGGGCGCCGGCGGTCTCGCCGCCGTAGAGCTCGTCGGCCATCGCCAGGAGCTCCTGATCGGAGAACTGGCTGAGGTCGACGCCCTCGGCCGCTGCCTCCTTGGTCAGCAGCGTCAGCTGCGCCATCTTCTCGAGGTCGTCGTCCGCGTAGGCGCCCTCATCCTGAGCTGCCGTCCCGTAGTACTCTGCGAGGAAGTTGTCCATGGTGCTTTCCTTTTCCCTGTTCGTTGTGGTCAACACGTGGCAGGTCAAGCGATCCTTGTGACCGCAGGGCCCTACGCTACCCCGCCAAGCACGGCGAGACCAGCAGCTTTTTCCAGCCCCGCCAGGTTGCAGTTTTCCCCCACAAACTCAGAGACCGGTTCGTCGAGATAGGCCTCGTTGAGATAGGTGGAGGTCAACATTCCAATGACTGATTCCATCACATCGCCCCCAGATTTGACAAGACCCCCTTCCAGGACCGAGTCGCCGTGAAGGGCGTGGTGGACCTCTGGGTGTGCGAATACTGCTTGCTTGATCAGCTCCGGGGACCTGAAGAGTAGGTCCCTGCGGTACGCCGAATAGGCAGAGCTGACCTTGTCCATCAAGGGGTGATCGAGCTCGGCACAGCCGCTCTCATCCTCGACCCCATGCCGGGGGCGCTTCTTGATCACGATGATCGTCCGCTTGGCGATCGAAGGCGTCAGAGCGCTCCGCATCTCCATCAGAGGGAGAAGCGCCTTGAGGATCTTCGGGATGATACTTCCGCTCAGGCCGAAGTCTGGAGCCGGGCGGGCTCCGGTACGGAACACGAGGCCCTTGTCGTCGAGCTCGTCCGCTAGGCCAGGCCGTCCGATCGCTCGGATGTAGATGCGCTGGAACTCGCGGGGCTTGGCCACGATGCCCATGCTGCCTGCGGTGCTGAGTGCGTCAGCCATGCGCTCGGACAAGAGGTCCTGTACCTCACGAGGCATGGCGGGCTCCTCCCGTTGGAGCCGAGGCAGGTTGCGGCGGAAGTTCGACTGGACCTGCTTGATGATCTCAGCGTCCTTCGAGAGGGCACTGGTCTTGATGCGTCCGACCTTCATGCGCTTCTTCTTCAGGTAGTCGTTGATCTTCCACTCGGTCTTCGGATCCTCCCACTCGAGGTCCTCGAGGCCCTGGGCATTCTTCAGGAGCTTCCCCCTCAAGTCCCGCGCCTCCTCGAGCGACACGGCCGCCTTCTCCAAGTCGACGCTCAACCCACGAGCCCTGCGTAGACGCAGTTCTCGGTCGAACTCTGCCTGGGTCGGGGCACGCGCTTTCCAACCACCCTTGGCTGTCGGATCGTAGGCAACGACGTAGGGTTTCTGGCCAGCAACCCGCAAAACGCCAGTGTGCGTAGCGCCGTGCTCCATCTCTACAGCCGTCTTCTCTACGCCGCTGCCCCGACTCCACACCTCGTGGACGTGGGCCGAAGGCACGCAGTCCTCGTGGCGGCAGCTCTTGCAGGCCGATGCGCCTGGTTGGATCGGGCACTGGCCGGCAAGCTTGGCCAGGACGAACGAGGTCTTGTCCGCACCGATGAACACCACACTCAGGTCGAAGAACCTGGGGTGCATGTTCATCATCACGACCTTGCGGCCATCGGGGTAGATCTTGTTGAGCTCGTTCTTGAGGTGCGTGCAGTAGTCCGACGTCTCGGTGCTGAGACCCTGGATGGGCCGACGCTTGTGCTCGGCGATGTCCGCCCTCGGGTTGAGGGTGATCCGTGACCAGTCCGCGCAGTACGAGCAGATGTCGTAGGGGACTCTGCAATTATGGACACTTAGCTGCGCCGCGACGTAGCTGTCGTCTCCGTCCACGGCGAAGTTGTGGACCGGTCCGTCGTACGCCTCACCGATCACCTCTTCAACTGGTGAAGCTATGTAGGTCACCCCCTCGTACTCGAGGAAGAACCTCAAGGGCTTGATCGTCTTGAGCTCTGGAGCCTCCACGCCGCAGTACTCAGCGAGCACTCCGATGAACTGCTTCCCCACCCACACTTGAAACTCAACAGTCTCGATCTGAACCACTGAGCTCGCAGAAGGTGTGTGGACGATCCGATTGATGGAGGCGATGACGCCGCATCGAGCTAGGACGACGAACAATTGGTCCGCTAGCTCCTCCGACGCAGTGGAGAAGTAGAGGCCCGACACCTGACCATCATAGAGACCCCCGTCGCCCCTCCAATAGGCCCCAAGGAACACTTTCTGAAGCTCAGGGTCGGCGTGCATCAACTCGGAAGATAGTCGCTTGGACTTCGCCTGGCTGTTGCAGTGTCGGCGGCACGCTGCTGCCAATCCCTCACATCCCATGAGGCTGACGTAGAGACCGTGGCGTTCCGGCACCTCCCAGGAAGAGTGTGCCACCGCCCCGAACTCCCTGCCCAACTCGATAATTCGATCCCTGAGCCTGGTCTCCTCCGAGGACAGACAGAAGGTGAGGGCTGCGTCCTCCCGATCGTTGTACTTGTGGACGAACCCCTCAGCCAGGTAGTACCCGAGCAGCTCCAGGAGCAGGGGATTGTCGAGGGTCGTGTCCACCTTGCTGGGGACCGGGAACAGCAGCCTGTCACCGACCTGAACCTCATCGGCTCTGACCCATGACGGCTCGAAGGAGGGTGAGGTCTCACAACCCAGGCCGCGGTTGTGTCCCTTGTCGTGTGGACGGCAGCGAAGCTGCTCCTCACCGATGACCCACAACGGATGCTCATCCGTCAGCTGGAGCCGCCTTCGGTGTCCGTGGACCTTGACGTCGTACATCGTACCGACGTAGCGGCGCCTGTGGACCTGAGCGACGCGGCCCTCAAGGCCACGATGGGTCTTGACGAGGTCCCCCTCACGCACAACCTCGATATCGGCCTCACTACCGTCGGCCATCAAGATTGGGGTCCCGGGCGGGAAGCAGCCCATACTGACCGACGGGAACTCTCCGTTCTCTACCCGGTCGAGCACACCGCTCGAGCCGAACCTCGCAGCCCGAGCCCGGTCAAAGGCCACGATCAGAAGGACCCGCTTCATGTTCGGATCCCACATCACGTACTCGATAGAGCCGAAGGCCCGATTCGGGTCTTTGTTCTGGTGATGGGCGAAGGCGTGGGCGTTGTAGAACGTGGGGTAGCCCCACGCCCACTTCTTCCCCACGATGATCTGCTGGTTGTGGGGGAGCTGGTCCCAGCCCGGAGGGATGTGGAGCAGCGGCTCCTCGCCGAAGTAGTCGGCGTTGGAGTTCGAGCCCCAGTACTCACCAGCGCCCAGTGCGCTGATCAGCGTGTAGAGCTTCCCGTTACGACGAGGCAGGTCCTTCATGAACCGCTGGATCACGCCCAGCTGAGGAGGAGAAGCAACGGCAGATGCCAGCTTGGTCAGGCTCTCGTTGTCGTACCCGGCCTGAAGAACGTGGATGTGCTCGCCGTTCGTGTCCCGACCGGCGAACTGGCACTGCTTGATGATCATGGGCCGGGCCTACTTGCCTTGCTTGTTGTACCAGCGTGCCCGCGCCCGATCGGCTCGACCAGCGGCGTCGAGGCGCTGCACCGCAGCTTGGTACTTGCCCTCTCGGTGACCGAGCTCCTGCTGCTGGCGCTCCTTCATCCCAGAGAGCTCCTGCTGCTGTTGCTGGAGCTTGCTGGCGTGGAGCTGCTCCGCTCGAGCTTCGGCCGCTACCCCCTTCGCCTTCTCGAACTCGTGCTGCTTCTTCTGCTGGGCGAGGGTTGCCGCAGACGCTTCCGACCGCTGCGCGCGGTCGAGCTGCTTGTTGAGCGGATCGGCGTACTGATCCTTGACGGAGGTCATCATGCCGGCCGTGATCTGCCCGACGGGGAGATCGAGGCCCGGCCGCTGGACCTTCTGCTGAGCGCTGCCCAGGTCCGCCAGCGTGCGGGGGTCGACGTACTCATCCTGGAGCGCCATGCGATTGACCCACGAGCTCGCCACCACCGGATCCTTGGCCAAGTCCGGAGCAGCGTTGTGCAGCGTGTTGAACATGGCCTTGGTCTTGGTGGCCGGCAGCTTCTTCAGCCCGGGGTTGTAGTCCATCATGCGCTTGAAGCCGCGAGCACGGCCGATCATGCCCTTGACCTCCTGATAGCCCTCGTGAGCCGCCATCAGCGCAAGAGGCGTGGCCACACCAGTGATGGCCGTGGCCGCCAAGGGGTGGCGAGTCGCCCAGCTCACCGGAGCCTGCGCCGTCTTCTCCATCCCAGTGCGATCGTACTCGAGAAATTCTTCGACAGGGTTCATCAGTACATGACTCCTGTTCTTGGGTCGTACACGGCTCGATGCTGCGCTACGCGAGCTCGAAGGCGTGCCTTCTGCAACTGTATCTGCTTCCCCACCGGATTGCCAAGCGCCTCGTTCGCCACGTAGCCGGCACCGATGTAGGGGGAGACCTTGATGGCACCGTGCGCTGCCAGGCCGAGAGGGGTGCGGACGAGCCCCTTGCCGATAGCCCCACGAGCTGCCTGCCCGAGAGCCGTCGTGGTCTGGGACATGCCTGACTTCAGCGCCTTGGCCCCGCCGAGAAGTGCCTTGCCGAGACCGCCGAGAGCTGCCCGCTTCTCGAGCCGCACGATGACGGCCGCGGCCTGAAGCTCTCGCCGGGTCACTGGACCACCGACTTGACCTGATCGTTGATGTGGGCCAGACGCGTTGTCAGGTTCTCCGAAGCGGAGAGGACGGTGAACATCTCCATGGCCACCTTGGTGAAGTGGTCGAAGGTGGTGCAGAGCGGGTGAGCCGGGTTGATCGCCCGGTGCTCCGCCTGCTTCGTCATCGGCACCGCCGGGACGTCCGTCACCCTCTTGCTGACCTCCTTGAGGGCCAGCTTCGTGATGTTGTGGTTCGGCGACCTATCGGAGTAGACACGCGCGACCTCGGCCGGCGAGTGCCCGTTGAGGACCACATCGCGAGCCACCTTGCACAGCGCATCGACGGCTTCGTCGTAGGCGACCTGTGCGGTGATCAGGCGAGCCTGCACCTGATCCTTGGCGGTCTTCACCATGTCGCGCAGCTCGAAGAGCTCGCGTGCTGGGTTGAGCCAGGGGTAGTCCTGCTTCGCCGAGGCGGTCTTCTCCATCTGACCGGCCCGCATGCGCAGTCCGTCCTGGCCCGGGATGAATCTCTCCGAGGCGTGGAGCCGCGCCCCGGCTGTCTTGGTGACGGCCATACCGGTTTCCGATCCCGAACGGAGCTCCTGGAGGATCTTGGCGGGGTCCGCCGGTCCTCCCGCGAAGTCGATCACGCGGTGATCGGCCGCGCTCTTGCTGAACTCCTGCTCGAAGGCGTAGTTGTTCGCGAACTCGGTTACCCTCCGAACGTGCTCTGGGTTGAGGCCGCTCTCGTCACGGAGAACGTCCACAACAGCATCGCTGAGGCTCGTACCTTCGTTGACGTACTGGGCGCTCGCCTCCTTGCCCAGTGCCCGAAGGCGCTCTGGATCGACCCCTCTCGAAGATCGATCCGCCACCGTGTACGACCCCGTTCCCAGCATACGTCGATCCTTCATGGCCGACCTCCTAACCCAGAGTTCGGCTGGACTTCTGCTAGTATCAAAGCTAACACACGGATGATCCTATGGGAAGCGACCCTATTTACGTACCAGTCTCCAAAGCAGCCGGGATCCTCGACTGTGAAACCGACAAGGTCCACGAGCTTGCCGACCAAGGTCTGATCCGTCGGAAGCTCGAGGGCGACGAGGCGTTCGTCCGGCGAGACGACATCGAGGAGGTCTACCGGCTCCAGCTCGTCGGTGAGCTCAGACCCGGCGAGCTCGTCCGCCGGCTGCTCTTCGCTGAGCAGAAGCTCGCCCGCCTCGAGGGTGCGGTGAACCTGCTGTTCGAGGTCAACCAGCTCGCCGGCTCTCGCTTCGTCCAGATGGATGATCCAGAGCTGCACCAGGTCTACGGCGACGTCGTCGACGCCCTCGGCGAGGACACCTGGGAGCTCGAAGCGATCATCTCCTTCGGGGAGACCTTCCTGAAGATCACCGAGGTGGAGGTCGACCGCCTCAACAACATCCTCCAGCTCGATCGGGCGTGGATGCCGTTCTACCAGCTCTGCTTGAAGCTCACCAGGTTCATCGGCCTGTCGGCCGACCTCGACACCAACCTCGAGATGCAGAGGGCGCGCGACCTCCTGTACCAAGGGAGGAAGAACCTCCAGACGATCGCTGTCCTCTTCATAGAGCGGAAGGCCCAACTAGGCCCCAGCCGAGAGCTCCTCGCCAAGATGGCTTCCGCCGACGTCGAAGGGTTCGACACGCTCGCCAGACAGTTGGTGAGCACGAACTTCCCCGGCAGGAAGCTCCAAGTCATCCCCTAAACCCGCAAAAATCAACAACTTCTCGCTATAAGGCCTTCGTATTTGAGGTAGCCATTAGCTCGATGGCGCCTCTGGTTGCAACCACAGGAGGTCAAGATGAGCGAGCAACAGAAGAACCCGCACTCTCTCACAATGTGGGAGAGCACTAAAGATGAAGCTGGCCTCGTCGCCACGGGGTGCGTGTTGGGATGCGCAGTCGGCGTAGGCGGCGGCTACGTCGTGAGCCAGGCCGCAGGCACCCCCCTCGTGCCTTCCTTGGTCGTCGGCGGCGCCGCCGGTACCATCGTCGGTGGAGGAGTGGCCGCCTACGCCGCACACCGCATCCACGAGGCGCGTGCCGACGCGGCCCTCTACGCCGACGCGGCCATCGCCGACGCCATGCGCGCCGGCCGCGCCCGCTCCGTTGGCGAGAGGCGGTCGGCCAACATACAGGGGGCCATCAGCGGCGGCATGCGGGAGGCCCTCCAGGGCGTCGAGTTCCCAACCGCCGAAGCCATAGCCGAGGGCGTCGCCGACGCCCTCGGAGACAAGCTGGAAGCCATCCTGCCCGAGCAGCACCCCCACTAGCGCGAGCCCTCCACAGATCGATTCCCGGTCGGCACACACCCGTGTGCCTTCCTCTTAGCTAGTCATTTGTGAAGTCGACGTGGTTCGCACTGGTCGGCACGAGGATGTCGGGCCGGGCCTTGATGAACATCGAGGCGAGGAGACAGTAGAGGATGGAATGGAAAGAGTCGTCGCTCTTGCCGGGGCTGACCTTGTACTGCGTCATGTGGATCTGCTCGTTGAACTCCGAGTAGATGTTGAGCAGGTCGCTGCCATAGGGGGTGCGGAACTCCTCCCAGTTGGGGAACCAGATCTTGCGCTGACGGATGGCGTTGAAGACGTCGCTCATCACCTCGGTGCGGTGGAGCATGAAGCGGCCGAGCTCGCCCTCCCACTTGACCTTCTTCTTGGGGCCCGAAGCGTACTGATACTTCATGACCTTGTTGGCCCCGAAGTTGCGCATGAGCCAGTCGTTGCGGTCGAAGCCGCCGCCGTAGTCCGAGCCGAGGACCACGAAGTTGACCTCCTTGAGCAGCTGGGCGATCTTCAAAAGCTGGAGCTGCGGGTTGAGGTCCTCTCCGGTGAAGCGGTGGATGTAGAAGATCTGGAAGGCACCGCCAAGGTACCCGCCGAGGCTGAGGACAGAGTAGGATTCGTTCTCCCCGGTGCCGTGGTCGAGCCCGGCCGCAACACCCCCGTGACACCTCTTGGCAGTCTCGATCACCGCGTTGTGGTCGTACATCCGGATGCTGGCCTGGCAGCACGCCTCGACCTGACGCTTGGTGAGAGGGCGCTGGCCGCTGTCGTAGGAGACGCCGAGGACCTCGTTGTTGAACTTGGCGGTCTCGTAGTTTTCCAGCGGGAACAGAACGCTGTCGTGCCAGGCGTCGTCGTCGTGGATGATCCACGGGACCATCAGCTGGCTGATTCGATAGCCCTCGAAGGCGACCCGGTGGGTGTTCTCCTCCGTGACCGGCTGCATCGAGGCCCACTGGGCATGTGGGTGCATTGGGTTGATGGGCCGCTTGCACTTCGAGCAGATGGGGCCCTTCTTGCCGATGTTGCGGACGCCAAGCACGTTCCAGAACCAGCTGCTTGGCTCCTTGCCCCCGCAGGCCTCGCACGGCACGACCCACTCGTTCTGAGTGGAGAACTCCGACCAGTACGTCTCGATGGTGTTGTCCATCGACTTCGGTGTGCCGGAGTAGCAGAAGATCTTCCAGGGGGAGTGGGAAGCGCACTGCTCGATGACGGGGACGTTGGCGAAGATGATGTCCTGAATCTCGTCGATCAGGATCATGTCCGCTGGGATACCACGGGTATTGTGCACAACGAGCCCATCAGCAACAAAACACCCAGGGCCGTCAACTGTCAGATCGTAGACGTCGGCAACACCTTCATCGGTAACTCTCCGGACCCGAACCCAGGACTGCCCCTCGGAAAGCATTCCCCAGAGCTCAGGGTCATCGAGCTTCTCTGCGATACCTTGCAGCACTCTGCGACCAATGCTGTCCTTCGTACTCCCGGGGCGGAGCTGTATCCGATGCTTCATCCACGCAGAGTGAGTACTCAGACCGTATTTGGTCCGAAGGTGCTCTCGAAGCCGCGTGTATGTCAGCGGAATCCGATCAGTGTCGTCTTTGGCTCGTGTCGGCTCAACCGGGCAGTCTCGGAAGGGTCCGATCAAATCAATGAGCTTCTCTGTCGGATGCTTGGAGAGCGACAACATCCAACTAGGGCCGGCGTTTTCCGTAGTTGGCGGCTTTGGGTAGATCGAGCTCCGGACGCCGAAGCTCCACAGCATGTGCGCCAAGTCCTCAACAAGCCGTTTCGAGGCACTGCTGTACCCCGCTCGAGCACCGCCACAATCGGGGGAGCACCAGCCATCACCACAGAAGATGGCCCAGAGAAACGCAGCTTTCTCCGCAGGCGTTGCCTTCCAGATAGCACTCGGAATCTTCTTGGCGGGTGCTTTGTCCCCGAACTTTCCGAGCTCCCAGAGCCGGAGCTTGGCACCGCCGAGCCCCGGCCCGTTCGAGTCAGAATAGAGACCGACCGACCAGCAGGTTTTGTACCCTTCCCGCGCGTCCTCTACCTTCTCGCCAACGGAAATGCCTACCCGCACAGCCCGCTCGATGAACTCGTCCAGGTACGCCTCGTCAGAGTTCGTGAACCGCACAGATGTCTTCTTTGAGCACTCCCCCTCTGCAATCATGGCCCCAATAAGCCAAGCCCAATCCTCGCCAATACTCTCTGCACTGAGGAAGCGGTGGTAATGCGGGGCGGCGACGAAGTCATCCTCCCGAAGGTCCTCTGCGTGTACCCACCCACGACCTGTCAGCAACGGATGGTCGAAGCTGCACACCAGGTCGGTCGGGTAGTCGGTCGTCACCCTCACAGTTCTTTTCTGCCCGCTCAGATGGGCATTAGTTGCCGTAGCGCTGTAAGGAGCCCCCTCCTTGGTAGCGGTAATTACCGCATAGCTTCCTCCGTCCTCAGCGAGCTCCTTGATAGTCCGCAGGGTTCCGTCAGCTAGCTGTACCCGGCTATCACCGTGAAGACAGCGGTCGGCGTTGAGAAACGCGTATCGGATGCGAACCTGGGAACGGTTCTTGAACTGCTTGAAGAGGACGTTCTGGCTGAGCCTGGAGTCGATGAGGTAGGAGAGCTCGTCGCTGATGTCGATCGGCTCCTTCAGCCGGTCGACGGAGAACACCTGGGCCTGGGTCGCCGTGGCGCTGACGTACAGGACCTTGAAGCCGTAGTTGATGCCGCAGTAGGCCAGCGCCTTGTTGCCCAGCATCGTCGACTTCTCGGTCTGCCGGGCGCACTTCAGCAGGAGCCGGCGGGCCGCTGTGTTGTAGGGCTCCCTCAGATAGCGCCGGCCGTCGAAGCTGAAGCTCTCGACGTTGCCGCCGACGGGGATCTTGATGGCGAACTCGGTGAACTCAGCGGGGGTGACGTGGGTCTTGAGCCGCCGGCTGACATCGACGTCGTCACCGAACATGACGTTCTCGATCTCGGCCTCTTCGATCTCGTCGTCCTCGGACTCCATGAGGAGGTCGAGCTCGTCCTCGAGCTCTTGGTTGAGCTCACCAGCCTCGAGGGCCTCCTTTGCCCTGACGTAGAATCCGAGCTCGTTGCCCGGAGTCGCCATCTCTGTAGCAGCGCCCATTCCGATCACCGTACCACGAAAAGCTCAACGCCCAAGAGATATAAGGGCAAGCGACAGGGGGCGGAAGCTACCCCAGTACGAAAGGAGAGTACATGCCGAACACCATGAAGACTGAGCTGGTCGAAGCCCTCCAGGAGAAGCGCGGCTGCTTCTGGATGGGCAGCAACCTCGTCCAGTGCAGTCGCAAGCTCTCCAAAAGCGTCTGCTTGTCCGACGGCTTCGTCGAACTCCCTGCCGCCGTGTTCGATGAGGAGAGCCCCGACCTAGCGAGTGTCCCCGACGACGAGCTCCGAGAATGGCTGAGCTTCCTGTAGTCTGGCTCCCCGTCGTAGGCTACGAGAAGCAGTATGAGGTGTCGAATCATGGGCAGGTGAGGTCGACATCTCGGGCACACATTCTGAAGCCGGATGTACACCCGCGTGACGGGTACTTACGGGTTGGCCTCTACAAGGGCGGCAAGGCACGCAAATTCCTCGTCCACCGTCTTGTGCTCGAGGCGTTTGTCGGGCCGTGCCCTTCTGGGCTTGAGTGTGCTCACGAAGACGGTGACCCCGCCAACAATCGGCTGGGAAACTTTCGATGGGACACACGGGTGAACAACTTCGCAGACCGAGATCGTCACGGGACTACGGCCCGCGGGGAACGGCAAGGATCCTCGAAGCTGACAGAGAGCGACGTTCGAGAGATGAGGAGGCTCTACGACTCTGGCGTTGCCCAGACCAAGTTGGCATCGGAATTTGGGGTCAGCCAAGCAAGGGTCAGCAAAATCGTGAGAAAGGAGGGCTGGTCGCATGTCGGAGGATAGATATGCTTGGCTCGATGACATCATCAGGAAGATCAGCTTCGTCTACCAAGACGACTTCCAGCTCCTCCCTGCGGGACGAGAAGAATCCTACGAAGAAAAACACGGATCATGTCAGAAATGCACCTACCGCTTCGTCTTCCGGGACGGGGTGGAGCCGAAACTCCCTCCCGACAAGGAGGGTGCCCGGCTCATGAGGCTCATCAAGCAAGCCGCCAAGATTGCCAAGGCCGACCCACCGCTCGTGCAGACACGCATCAGAGGACACCACGACTTTGCTGACTGGGGGTGGACCCCGACCGGCGCAGAGATGTGGATCTTCCTCGAAATCCCCAACGAGGAGTAGCCCACATGGGCGCTTCTCTTAGCTGGTTATGCCGGCACGAAAGCGGGGTCGGGGTGCCCCGAGAGGGCCTGCCAGATGTCTTCCTTCTGCGGCTTCTGCTTCTGGCGGGCGAGGTACTCGGTGACGCGCCCAGGCTTCTTCTCGACGGTCTGCGCCACCCGCTTCGCCGGCGCAGCAGCCTCGGTGGCCTCGCGAGCGAACTGCCGGGCTAGCTTCGGGTCGACGTCCGCACCCTTCTTCCAAGCATGGCGAGCCAGGCTGAAAGCGGACTCCTTGTCGGCCTGCGTAGCGTGCATGACCGGAGAGAGTCGTTTGGCGTGGGCCTTCGGCGCCCATCCGAACCTTCGGGCCACGCCCTGGGCAGCACGCTGGAGCCGAGTCGGGGCCTGACCAGCAAACCGGGGAGTCAGTAGGCCAGCCTGCTTCTCCATCTCGATCTGCCCGAGCTCGTCGAAGAACGCCTCGAGCATGATGTCGGAGGACGTCTTGAGCATCTGACCGGGACCGGACTGCGCCATCGGCATCGTCGCCGGCGGGGCCCCTTGCGCTGACGGAGCTGGACGCACAGGCGGAGCCGGAGGCGGCTTCATCTGTGGGACGGCCGCTGGGCTGGGAGCCCCACCCACCCCCGCACCACCAGCGCCTGGCGTGCTGGGGTAGCCCATCATCATGGTGGCCCTCTTCTGGAGCGCCACCATGTGAGCGGCCTTCTTCACCCGGTCGGCTGTCTTGCGGTACTCGGAGCGGGGCAGGCTGTACTTGGCCCGGGCCGTGGCCTTGCCCTTGCCCTCCTTGGTGCCGTACCCCTTGGGGGTCTTGCCCAGCTTGTGCGCCTGCTGGGTGGCGATGGCGAATGCCTGGCTCTCCGGCATGTCAGGGTTCTTGCGCTGGATGTGCTTCGCCCTATCGTGGATCCATGCCGGCATGGGTTCCCACCTTCCTGGCCTCGATGTTCTCGAGGGAGCGCACCACCTTCTCGTGAGACGGCGGCATGAGGACCGCCACCTTCTCGATGGTGACACACCAGCTGTAGAGCTCGGGGACGAACTCGACCGTGAGCTGGTTCTCCCGCCCCTTCAGGTTGAACGCCTCGACCATCGACTCCCAGATGGCCTGGGCGTCCTCGTAGGTCCAGAACGTCCCATCGTTCTTCCGGTAGAGGTGGATGATGAGGTCGGGCGGGCGCACCACATACT